>NZ_BAABCW010000016.1:0-106126 GCF_039539305.1 Aquimarina addita
ACAACACCAAAAGAAGACATACTGAAATCGGAAAAGTACCTCCAAATCAAATATTTTATCAAAAACAAATGGCTTCTTAGAAATTAAAAATATCTTTATCCTGTCCTAAGCATTGGGAGTATCATATCATACTCTAATTGAACTTTAATATAGTTTAATGAGAACAAACATTGTATTAAATTAATATCGAGCAGTTCTTTATAGCGAGTAATTTTTATCATTTTATCTACAGCTTCATTATAAAACAAAGTGTCTTTAAGGGGGGTAGGAAATGATGCTGACAACCAGTCTTTTTTAACTTTTTGAGCTAAAGCTGTAAATGAAATAAAAGTTAATAAAGTAATTAGTATTCCCATATTCTTTTAAGAATTAATTGAAAAAATTAAATCAAATATGAAGGTAAAGTTTTTTTGAGGTTTTGAATTTGTACTTTTAGAATCTGTTGTCAATTCTTTAGAATTCGATTTAAAAAATATATTATTTGTTTACAGGAATTACTTGTCAGGCAAGATTTTAGATGATTTATAACCAATAAAGAATTAGGGTGCTCTTTACTTAAAAAATCTTTACGAATAAATGAGAATGCTAATATCAAAATTTTAATGACTTTGTATATTGATTAGTTGATTAGAGGCTTCTAATCTAATAGTTGATCTTATAGATTTATTATAGTGTAATCATACAGATTCTGTTACTGATAGTGAGTGTAGAATGTACTAGTAAATTTTCTTTAGTTTTATTATTTAAAAATGTTAGTACACTACTTATTTTTACATTTAGTAAATATAATTTATCTAAACCTTATCAACGCCATAAAAGATTAGTTTTAAGGAGCTATTTATCAATTAAAGTGTTGTTTGATTTATTATTTATTATGTATGGTTAAAAAGATATATAAATCAGTTATGATGCAAAAAAAACCGCTTTTCTTGAAGAGAAAAGCGGTTTTTTTTATCAAAATTAAACAACTCCTAGTTTACTGCCGTAGGAGGGCATTGTATACAATCTAACGTCTAAGGTTTTCAAATATATATTTATTGCAATATACTTTGATAAGTTACGTGTGTTATATAAGTCTCAAGTTTTTATGAGAAACAGTATCCGTTTTCTGCGGCTACTTTATCTGCAATCTTAGTTCTTAGTGCTACTACATTAGGCTGATTCGCATACTTAGTGAAGCGTTTAAGTCCCATTAACATCATACGTTGTTCATCACCTTCTGCAAAAGAAACAATGGCTTCTTTTCCTTTTTTGATAACGATATCTACTGCATTATAAAGATATAACTGAGACATTGCTATTTGCACATCTTGAGAATCTTCACCAAAACGTTTTGCATTTTTTTCAGTACGCAAAATTGTAGATTCAGCCATATAGATTTCAATTAAAATATCAGAAGCAGCCATTAATAATTGTTGATGTTCTTCTAGCTTAGGACCAAATTTTTGCATAGCTGATCCAGCAACCATTAAGAACACTTTTTTAAGTTTTGCTACAATTTCTTTTTCTTCTGAGAATAAAACAGAGTAATCTGGCGTGTCAAAAGAAGGGATTCCAGTTAATTCATCCGCTACTTTCATGGCAGGAGCAAGTAAATCTACATGACCTTTCATTGCTTTTTTTACAAGCATTCCTACGGCAAGCATACGGTTGATCTCATTAGTACCTTCATAGATACGTGAGATACGTGCATCTCTCCATGCAGATTCCATAGGTGTATCCGCAGAGAATCCCATTCCTCCAAAAATTTGTACTCCTTCATCTGCAGTATTTTGCACATCCTCAGAAACAGCTACTTTTAAAATAGAACATTCGATTGCATATTCTTCTACACCTTTTAATTCTGCTTCCTGATGAGAGTTTCCTTCAGCATGACGAATAGCAATTCTATCTTCTATGTTTTTTGCAGCACGGTAACTAGCAGCTTCATCAGCATAGGTATTAGTTGCCATCTCAGCAATTTTAGCCTTTATAGCGCCAAAGTTCATAATAGGAGTTTTAAACTGAATACGCTCATTAGCATATTTAGCTGCTTCACCTATTACTCTACGTTGCGCATCTAAACAAGCTGCTGCTAATTTAATACGTCCTACGTTTAATGCATTCATTGCAATTTTAAATCCATTGCCTCTTTCTGATAGCATATTCTCTACAGGTACTTTGGTATCACTAAAGAATACCTGACGAGTAGAGGAGGAGTGAATTCCGAGTTTCTTTTCTTCATCACCTAATGAGATACCATTATCAGCATCATTTTCTACAATAAAACCAGTAATGTTTTTATCATCACCGATACGTGCAAAAACTATAAATACACTACAAAATCCAGCATTAGAAATCCACATTTTCTGACCAGAGATAAGATAATGAGTGCCGTCATCAGATAAAACAGCTTTTGTTTTACCAGAATTAGCATCAGATCCTGCACCAGGTTCTGTTAAACAGTATGCTCCAAACCATTCTCCGGTAGCTAGTTTAGGTACATATTTTTTCTTTTGTTCTTCCGTTCCGTATAGGGTAATCGGCATGGTACCAATCCCAGTATGTGCTCCAAATGCAGTACTAAAAGATCCAGTAGCACCAGAAATATAATCACAAACTAACATGGTAGATACAAATCCCATTCCAAGACCATCATATGCCTCTGGAACAGCTACACCAAGTAGTCCGAGTTCTCCTGCTTTGCGCATACATTCTTCTGTATATGCATAATCTTTCTTTTCAAATCGCTCCCAGTGTGCCCAAAGTTCGCGATCTACAAATTCCTTAGTACTATCACGCATCATTTTCTGCTCTTCAGAAAAATCCTCCATAGTAAATACGTCTTCACATTTAGTTTCTTTGACAAGGAACTGACCTCCTCTAAGGATATCTTTATTTATTGTTTCTGTACTCATCTTATTAGTTTTAGAAGTTAGTGTTGAGTAATGAGACGTGTCTTAATTGCATCCTCCTATCTCATATCTCAATGCTATTAATTAATTTAAAAATTCAAAAATTCCAGCTGCTCCTTGTCCGGTTCCTACACACATGGTTACCATGCCATATTTTCCTTTCATATCGCGCTTACGCATTTCATCAAATAGTTGCACTGATAATTTACCACCTGTACATCCCAGAGGATGACCCAGAGCGATTGCACCACCATTTACATTCACAATATCCTGATTAAGATTCAGCTCTCTCATAACTGCTAAAGATTGAGAAGCAAAAGCCTCATTAAGCTCAATTAATTCGATATCATCCTGTTTTAACCCTGCTTGCTTTAATGCTTTAGGGATAGCTTTTACCGGTCCAATACCCATAATTCTAGGTTCTACGCCTGCTGCGGCATAATTCACAAGTCTGGCAACAGGTTCCAGATTTAATTCTTTCACCATATCTTCACTCATAATCATTACAAAGGCAGCTCCGTCGCTCATTTGTGATGAGTTACCAGCTGTTACACTACCACCCATTTCAAAAACAGGTCTTAATTTAGCTAAGACCTCTTTACTGGTTCCTGCACGAGGACCTTCATCCTTTGTTACGGTATATGATTTAGTTGCTTTTTTTCCATTCTCATCTACATAAATCTGTTCTACATCTATAGGTACAATCTGATCTTGAAAACGATTTTCTGCTTGTGCCTTTAAAGCTTTCATATGAGAATTATAAGCAAATTCATCCTGATCCTCACGTGAAACATTGAATTGATGCGCTACAGCTTCTGCTGTATTACCCATACCCCAATAATAATCTTCATGTCCGGATTTTGCTAAGTCATAATTTAACTCAGTCTTGTATCCTGTCATTGGTACAGAGCTCATACTTTCTGCTCCACCTGCGATAATACAATCAGCCATTCCAGCTTGAATTTTTGCAGTAGCAATACCGATTGTTTCTATCCCTGAAGAACAAAATCTATTAACCGTTACTCCAGGAACATCTACAGAGTCTAATCCCATTAGAGAAATTAAACGAGCCATATTTAATCCTTGCGAACCTTCTGGCATCGCATTTCCTACAATTACATCATCAATTCGTTTTTTATCAAACTCAGGAAGTTCCTTCATCATATGTTCGATAGTTTCTGCAGCTAACTCATCTGCTCTTTTAAATCTGAACACACCACGAGGAGCTTTCCCTACGGCTGTTCTGTATGCTTTTACTATATATGCTGTTTTCATAATTTTAAGTTATAAAATTGATTCAAGAATCAAGAGACAAGATTCAGAACGTTATGGATCTAATCTGTCGATGAAATTTGAAATTTTCTTTTGTAATATGTTTACCTGATTTTCAAGGGAATCAAACAATCCCTCTGAAATATATTCTTGACGCAGGGACACAATTAATTGTATTTCCCTTTCAAAAGCAGAACCTAAGCTATCTTCTAAAAATTTTATAAAATGCTTATTTGTTCTTTTACTTGTTCCTTCAGATATATTTGAAGCTATTGAAACGGAGCATCTATTTAATTGACTACGTAAACCAAATTTTTCATAATCTGGAAATGTGGAAGTAAGCTTATAAGTTTCATTAATAAAGTTCATGCTTTCAGTCCAAATTTGTAGTTTTTTAAAATTATATCTTTTCATTAGTCTTGATTCTTGACTCCTGTTTCTAGTCTCAATAAAATATTAATTACGTAACGGTTTTCCTTTTTTAAGCATATGCTCGATACGCTCTAACGTTTTGCGTTCGGTACATAAAGATAAAAAAGCTTCGCGTTCTAAGTCTAATAGATATTGTTCTGATACCAGTGTAGGTTCTGATAAATCTCCACCTGCCATTACATATCCAAGTTTGTTTGCTATTTTATGATCGTGTTCAGAAATATATTTACTCGCTTCCATAGAGTCTGTACCAACTAAGAACATACCTAGTGCCTGTTTACCAAGTACTTTAATATCTTTTCTTTTTACAGGTTGCGTATATCCTTGCTCAGCAATTAATTTAGCATGTGCTTTTGCAGTAGCGATCTGTCGATCTTTATTAACCACAACGATATCCTTTCCTTTTTGTAATAAGTTAGTGTCAAACGCTTCATATGCAGAAGTAGAAACTTTAGCCATACCAATGGTTAAAAAGTGTTCTTGCAATACATTTAATTCTACATCATCTTTCTTGAAAAGATCTGCTGCTCGTAGCGCCATCTCTTTAGATCCACCACCACCGGGGATTACGCCAACTCCAAACTCTACTAATCCCATATAAGTTTCTGCAGCAGCAACAACTTTATCAGCATGAAGTGAAATTTCACATCCACCTCCCAGTGCCATACCGTGAGGAGCAGCAATAGTAGGAATTGCAGAATAACGCATACGCATCATAGAGTCCTGAAAATATTTAACCGCCATATTGAGTTCATCATATTCCTGCTCTACGGCCATCATAAAGATCATACCAATATTAGCTCCTACAGAAAAATTAGCAGCTTGGTTACCAACGACTAACCCCTGAAAATCTTTCTCAGCAATATCAATTGCTTTATTTAATCCAGCAAGAACGTCACCACCTATCGTATTCATCTTACTTTGGAATTCTAAATTTAAAATACCATCACCTAGATCTTCTACAACAACGCCGCTATTTTTAAAAACTTCAGATGACTTACGGATATTATCTAAAATGATAAATGCATCTTGTCCCGGAACTTTTACTTGTTCTTTTTTAGGAATATCATAATAATAGGTCGCTCCATCTCTTACAGTATAAAAAGAAGTGTTTCCTGAACTGATCATATCATTAACCCAGGCAGCCGGTTCATATCCTTCCGCCTTCATCATTTCAATTCCTTTTTCTACTCCAATAGCATCCCAGATCTGAAAAGGACCATGTTCCCATCCAAAACCAGCTTTCATGGCATCGTCAATCTTGTAAAGATCTTCTGTAATTTCAGGAATACGATTGGATACGTATGCAAATAATGCCGCAAAACTTTTACGATAAAATTCGCCTGCTTTATCTTTTCCCGCAACCAATACTTTAAAACGATCTACTACCTTATCGATAGTTTTTGTCATTTCCAGTGTTGTAAAAGAAGCTCTTTTCTTTTCTCTGTATTCTAAAGTGTCTAAGTCTAATGAAAGGATTTCTTTCTTTCCTTCTGGAGAAACGTGTTTTTTATAAAACCCTTGTTGAGTCTTACTTCCTAACCATTTATTCTCCATCATCGTATTAATGAAAGCAGGAAGTTTAAATAATTCGTGGCGTTCATCATCAGGACAATTATCAGCAATACCATTAGCAACATGTACTAACGTATCTAACCCTACGACATCAACCGTACGGAAAGTAGCGGATTTTGGACGTCCAATAACCGGACCTGATAATTTATCCACCTCTTCAATTGTTAATCCCATATCTTTTACCATATGAAATAAGCTCATAATACTGAAAATACCAATTCTGTTTCCAATAAAGGCAGGGGTGTCTTTAGCAACTACGGATGTTTTTCCTAAGTATTGCTCTCCATATCCATTAAGGAATTCAAGTACTTCAGTCGAAGTATTTGGTCCAGGAATGATTTCAAATAATTTTAAGTATCGGGCAGGATTAAAGAAGTGAGTTCCGCAGAAGTGTTTCTGGAAATCTTCACTTCTTCCTTCATTCATGAATTTAATAGGAATTCCCGAAGTGTTAGAAGTAATTAATGTTCCCGGTGTTCTGTGCTTTTCCAGGTTTTCAAAAACTAATTTTTTGATATCCAGTCTCTCTACAACAACTTCAATAATCCAGTCTACATCTGCTACTTTGGCAATATCATCTTCCAGGTTTCCTGTAGTGATGCGACTTGCAAATTTTTGACTGTAAATAGGAGAGGGTTTGGATTTAAGTGCAGCAGTTAGTGAATCATTTACTAAGCGATTACGTACTGCTTTGTCTTTAAGGGTAAGACCTTTTGCTTTTTCCTTGTCGTTTAGTTCTCTGGGAACTATATCTAATAATAATACTTCGACGCCAATATTAGCGAAATGACATGCAATACCTGATCCCATTATTCCTGAGCCAACGACTGCAACTTTTTTAATGATTCTTTTCATTTTTTAAGTTCGGGTTATTAAGATGTTATAGATTCTTTGTTTGTGTAAATTTTCTTGGACGAAATTAATTCGTTTATCGTTTGGAATACTTCTAAGAAGACATCCAGTTTCTCTTGCGGCACATGCTTTCTCACAGCGAGGTCAAATGAAAAAACGACTTCTTTAGAAAAATTTCTCATTTCTACACCAAAAGGAGTAAGATAGACAAGAACTCCGCGTCCGTCCTGAGGATTTTTTTTTCTATAAATGAGTCCTTTTTCTTCCATTGTTTTTAATGTACGGGATAAACTGGTGGCTTCCATACCCATTTTTGGGCCTAAAGAAGTTGATGGAGCTCCATTTTCTGGGTCTATACTTAACAAAGCAAATCCCGTTGCCATGGTACTCCCTTTTTTACTTGCCTCTTCATTATACATTTTAGCAACTGCCATCCACGTAGCACGAAGTGCATAATCGATCGTTTTTTCTCTCATTCAGAAAATTTATTATAAATGTAAATGTAAGAAAAATTTATTATGCACGCATAATAAATTACATAAAAAAATGTGAAATGTTGAAGTAATTTACGTTTTTCTATTGAATTAATAAAAAAACCCTTCATAAAATGAAGGGTTTACCGATTTCCTGTTAAGGTTGCATTATCATCTTGCAATCAGTGAATTGAATTAGCCATAAATTTTACTGTATAAATCTTGATATTTTGCTTTAATAACTTTTCGCTTTAATTTCATGGTAGGTGTAAGGTGTTCAGCTTCAATACTCCACTCATCTGCGGTAAGCTCAAATCTTTTAATACGCTCCCATTTTCCAAATTTTTCATTGTGTTCTGTTACTTCCTCTTGTATCCTGTCAATAACTTTTTGATTACTGATCATTTCTTCATTGGAGCTACCGATATCCAGACCTTTACGTTTTGCCCAATCTCTTGTAAACTCATAATTGGGTTGGATAAAAGCTGCTGGCATTTTTTCTCCATCACCAATAACCATGATTTGTTCGATAAAACGAGACTGTTTCATCGTATTTTCTATTAATTGTGGTGCTACATATTTACCTCCGGAAGTTTTGAACATTTCTTTTTTACGATCAGTAATTCGTAAAAATCCTTCAGAATCAATTTCTCCAATATCCCCTGTATGAAAATAACCATCTTTGAGTACTTCACTTGATTTTTGTTCATCCTTATAATATCCCATCATAACCTGAGGGCCTTTTACAAGAATTTCTCCATCTTCAGCAATCTTCACTTCTGTTTCCGGGATCAGCTTGCCTACAGTTCCTATTTTAAATCCAAAATTTCTAACGTCATTTACCGATATTACTGGTGAGGTTTCTGTAAGACCATAACCTTCCATAACATTTATACCTGCAGCATTAAAAACTCGGGCCAATCTAGGTTGCAGGGCTGCACTTCCTGAGGCAATTACTCTTAAGTTGCCACCTAATGCTTCTTGCCATTTGCTAAATATTAATTTTTTTGCAATCCCTAGCTTTTTTTCATACCACCATCCATTAGCTCCATAGGGTTCATATTTTAGTCCCAGGTCTACAGACCAAAAGAATAATTTCTTTTTAATTCCTGTAAGATCCGCTCCTTTCGCAATTATTTTATCGTATACCTTTTCTAATAATCGCGGTACTGCGGTCATTACCTCTGGTTTCACTTCTTTTAAGTTATCACTTATTGTTTCTAGTGATTCTGCAAAGTAAATCCCAAAACCTCTGTATTGATAAAGATATAGAAGCATTCGTTCATAAATATGACATACAGGTAGAAAGCTTAATGCTTTTGCTTCACCTGGCATTTCAGGAAAACGACCCGAGCTGTTGAGTGCATTACTAACAATGTTTTTGTGACTTAGCATGACACCTTTTGGTCTTCCCGTAGTACCTGATGTATATATTAAGGTAGCAAGATCATCTTCTTTTACAGATGCCATTAATTGTTCTACTTCATTCTGGTTACTATCATCCTTTCCTAATTCTAATACTTTGTTCCAACTATCGCAGCCTTCTATATCATTAAAACAATATACTCCTTTCAACGTAGGTACGTTTTTCTCGATATTTCTGACTTTTTCTAATACTTCTTTATCAGAAACAAAGCAATAAGTAGATTCAGAATGATTTAAAACATACTCATAATCTTCTTCAGAAATAGTGGGATAGATGGGGACGTCTTGTGCTGCGATTTGTAAAATCCCAATATCAGTAATATTCCATTCTGTTCTATTATTAGTTGAAATAATAGCTACCTTGTCATTTGGTTTTACTCCTAATCTTAATAGACCACGACTGATTTGATTTGCTTTTTCTACATATTCTTTTGTAGAGGTGGCAATCCATTTTCCATCATACTTAGTGATTAGCGCTTTTTCTAAGTTATGCTTCTCCAATTGATAATGAGGAAAATCAAATAATCTAGTTATTGTATTCATAGGTTGTTTTCAGATAAATGTTTAGTACTTTCTTGCTATATTTCTTTCTATCATAAGAGAGAAAGTTTCCCAATAAGTAATTATATCACGTTTTTCTATAACCATTTCAGGCTGAATAAGTGCTAAAAATTACTGTTTATGCTTGGTATATTTTACTATACCAGTAAGTGTTTTAAAAATATTATGCGCGCATAGCTTTGCAAATTATAAAAATTATTAGAATGCACAACTGTAATATATAAAAAAAGGAGTTATTTATTGATAATTCTTTATTATTTTGTGAATAAATTCGAAAATTGATTTTAATCTAGAGTTAAAATTAAATTAGTAATTATTATTTAAATGGCAGAATAATTACTTCTTTTCAATCCACAATCTTGCATTAACAAAAGCCTCTATCCAAGGAGATACTTCGTCTTGCCTTCCTTTTGGGTAATGAGCCCAGTTCCATTGAAACGTAGAGCGTTCGATATGCGGCATCATGACTAAATGTCTACCTGTTACATCACTCATCATAGCCGTGTTGTAATCAGAGCCATTAGGATTGGCGGGATAAGTATCATATCCATATTTTGCTACAATGTTATATTGATTTTCTGTAAGAGGAAGGTTAAACTTTCCTTCGCCGTGAGAAATCCAAACACCTAATGTACTTCCTGCTAAGGTTGATAACATTACTGAATTATTTTCTTGTATTTTAACTGATGTAAACCCACTTTCATGTTTATGAGAATCATTATGAAGCATGTTACCATGAACTTTGTGTTCTGGGTTGATGACTCCTAGCTCCATAAACAATTGACAACCATTACAGATTCCTACAGAAAGTGTGTCTTCTCTTTTAAAGAAGTTCTTTAAGGCAGTATTTGCTTTTTCATTATATAAAAATGCACCAGCCCAACCTTTGGCAGATCCTAATACATCACTGTTAGAGAACCCTCCGACGGCTCCAATAAACTGAATATCTTCTAGCGTCTCACGACCAGAAATTAAATCCGTCATGTGAACGTCCTTTACATCAAAACCTGCAAGATACATAGCATTCGCCATCTCTCGTTCAGAATTACTTCCTTTTTCACGAATAATTGCTGCTTTTGGTCTTGGTTTCGTTATGTCGACCACCGGTTTTTTTCCTGTAAATTGTTCAGGGAAGGTATATTGCAATGGTTGCTTAGCAAAATTCTCAAACCGATCCGTTGCAAGATTATTTGCTGTTTGTTTTTGATCTAAAAGATAGGATGTTTTAAACCAGGTGTTTCTTACGTTTTCTATAGTAAAGGCATAGGTGTCGTTTCTATGTGTAAGTTTTAACTCTGCTTTTTCTGAAACCTTCCCAATGTTATAAAATTGTATTTTATTTTTAGTAAGTAACGCTTCTATGTCAGCTCCGGCAGCGCTTTGAAATACGATGCCTGAGTTTTCTGCAAATAATAACTTTATTATGTCTTCTTCGTCTATTTTAGTTAAATCGAGTGTTGCGCCCAGATTAATATCCGCAAAACACAACTCTAATAAAGTAGTAATAAGCCCGCCAGATGCTACATCGTGTCCGGCAACAATTTTGTTTTCTCTAATTAATTGTTGAATGGTATTAAAAGTATCTTTAAAATTTTCAGAATTTTTAATGGTAGGTGCTTCTGTGCCTATTTTATTAAGTATCTGCGCAAATGAAGACCCTCCTAATTTATAAGTGTCTTGTGATAGATTGATATAGTAAATGTCACCACCATCTTTTTGTAATACCGGTTCTACAACCTTATTAATTTCATTACAATTTGCTGCAGCAGAAATAATAACAGTTCCCGGAGAAATTACTTCTCCATCTGGATATTTTTGTTTCATGGATAAGGAATCCTTGCCCGTTGGGACATTAATTCCTAAATCAATAGCAAAATCTGAAATTGCTTTTACTGCTTTATATAACCTAGCATCTTCACCTTCATTTTTACAAGGCCACATCCAGTTGGCAGATAAAGAGATAGAAGCTAATCCTTCTTTTAAGGGTGCCCAAACGATGTTAGTTAATGCTTCTGCAATTGAGTTTTTACTTCCAGCCTCAGGGTCAATCAAACCAGAGATAGGGGAGTGACCAATTGAAGTTGCAATTCCCTCTGTAGATATATAGTCTAATGCCATGACTCCACAATTATTTAATGGTAATTGTAGTGGACCCACACATTGTTGTTTTGCAACTTTTCCACCCACACATCGATCCACTTTATTTGTCAACCAATCTTTACATGCTACCGCTTCTAGCTGAAGGATTTGATCAAGATACTTGTGTATATTGTCTTTACTATATGATAATTGATCGTAGTTGCGTTCTACTGTTTTATCATTCATTATTGTTTTTGGAGAACTCCCAAACATATCTTCTAATGCTAAATCCATTGGTTTATCACCTTTAGTTTTAGACTCAAATGAAAAACGATCATCGCCAGTTACATCTCCTACTTGATACATAGGGGAGCGCTCACGATCTGCAATTTGTTGTAAAGTATTAACATCTTTTTGTGCGATGACCAGTCCCATACGTTCCTGGGATTCATTCCCGATAATTTCCTTTGCAGAAAGGGTAGGGTCTCCAACGGGTAATTTGTCTAAATCAATTTTACCACCAGTATCTTCTACTAATTCAGAAAGACAATTGAGATGTCCTCCAGCTCCATGATCATGAATAGAAACGATAGTATTGATATCACTTTCTACCATTCCACGTATGGCATTTGCGGCACGTTTTTGCATCTCAGGATTAGAACGCTGGATAGCATTCAATTCTATCCCACTATTAAATTCTCCCGTGTCTGCGGATGAAACGGCAGCTCCACCCATGCCAATACGATAGTTTTCTCCTCCCAGGATGATAATTTTATCTCCGGTAGCTGGTTTATCCTTGATAGCTTGCTCTGCTTTACCATATCCAATTCCACCAGCTTGCATGATCACTTTGTCAAAACCAAGTTTACGCGCGTCTTCTTTATGTTCAAAAGTCAAGACTGATCCTGTAATGAGTGGTTGTCCAAATTTATTTCCAAAATCAGAGGCTCCATTAGATGCCTTGATTAATATATCCATAGGAGTTTGATACAGCCATTTTCTTTCGTTCATAGTTTGCTCCCAAGGTCGATTTTCTTGTAGTCGAGAATAGGAAGTCATATATACTGCGGTTCCTGCTAATGGTAAGGATCCTTTTCCTCCTGCGAGTCGATCTCTGATTTCTCCACCGGCACCCGTAGCTGCTCCATTAAATGGTTCTACAGTTGTAGGGAAATTATGAGTTTCTGCTTTTATTGAAATTACACTTTCGAATTCTTTTTCCTGATAAAAATCTGGTTTCTCAGCGCTTTTTGGTGCGAATTGAGTTGCTTTTGGGCCTTTTATAAAAGCTACATTGTCTTTATAAGCAGAAACAATATCATTAGGATGCGTTTCTGAAGTCTTTCGGATTAATTTAAAAAGTGATGTAGGTTGTTCTTCTCCATCAATAATAAAGGTGCCATTAAATATTTTATGTCTGCAATGCTCAGAGTTCACTTGAGAGAAGCCGAATACCTCAGAATCAGTTAGTTTTCTACCGATCTTTTTAGCAACATTTTCCAGATATTCAATCTCTTCAAGGTTTAATGCTAACCCTTCTTTCTCGTTATATGCTGCAATATCATCAATTTCAAGTATTGCTTCTGGTTGAATATCAAAAGTGTATATTTCCTGATTAAGTTTAGTATATTTTTGTGAAAGCATCGGATCAAAATCGATAAAACTTTCCGACACGTTTTTAAACTCTTCTATTCTTATGATTCCTTCGATCCCCATGTTCTGAGTAATCTCTACGGCATTTGTGCTCCAGGGAGTAATCATGGCAGCACGTGGACCAATAAAAAAAGCGTCAATAGACGCCGTTGATATTTTGGGTTGGTTACCAAATAACCATACTAACTTTTCATTATTTTCTGCTGAGATTTCAGTAGCGGTTTGTACTGCAAATACTTTCTCTTTTGGGTTTCCGAAGAAGTGGATCATGCTCCGTGACTTTGTGTTGATTTATTAAGCTGCAAATTTACTCTTTTTCATAAAAAAAAGCGACCGAAGTCGCTTTTTAATATCACGTATTATTTATAAGTCTTATTTTACGATCAACTTCTTTGTAATAAGTTGCGAACCGGATGTTATATTTACGAGTAAAATTCCTTTAGGAAGGTTAGTTAATTCTATAGAATCATTTGTAGTTGGGATATTAGTGGTGCTAAAAACTCTTTTCCCTATAAGATTATAAATTTCCAGACTTTCAATATTTTGATTCTCTACAAATTGAATTTCTACATTTCCGTTAGATGGATTAGGAAAAACTGTAAAACGTGTATCATCACTAAAAGAAGGAGTATTTAGTAGCTCTTGCTTCTCAATTAATTTGAAACTGTCAATAGTCCACCTTGTAGGTGATCCATTTGAGTAATATCTGAAAGCTACATAAACTGTTCCTGTAATACTACTCACATCAACTTGATCAAAAAAGATTTCTTTTTCTTCACTATCGCTAAAATCTGTAGGTATGGAAATATTAGGAACGTTAGTCCAGGTTGCAATGGATGGATCTCCTGATCCTGTATAGTCAGAAGAATATATTAATTCTAGTGGAGTTGACCCGAATCTATAATCTAAGTACAGGCTTAATAGTTCAGTATTAGTAGCATCAAAATCGTAGCTATTTACTGATATCAACCAATCTCTACTAGCTACATCTTCTCTGAAACCATTCATTTGATAAGACCCCGTATCATCTTGTCCAAAACTATCTTCGCACACCCAGTTTTTATCACTTGCTTCGTTAAAAGCAAAAAAGCTATCACCTACGGTTGTACAATCATTAAAGTCTTCTTCAAAAATAATGTTATTAACAGTTGTTGTTCCTTGTATAACTTCTGAAAGTTCAGAAGTGTTTCCTGAAGTGTCCCGTGCTAAAACATTTATATCATAGGTTGTTTCTGATGACAGTCCAGTAATGGTATATAAGGTATTACTAGTCGTGCTATTATAGCTATTATCAATATAAATATCATAATTAAGAATTCCTACATTATCAGTAGAAGCGACCCAGGAAATATCAATACTAGTTGCTTCTTCTGTAACGATAGCCAGATCAGTAGGTACAGAAGGTGCTTCTGTGTCAGGAGGTGTAACTGTCCATATCATCTCTACATATTCTGGATGACTAATAAATGGATTTGCATTTCCCTGAAAATTATAAGCAGCTTCATTTCTGTCTAGTTCTCTTTGAGAAACTGGATCAGCATTATGCCAAGATATTAAAAGGTTAATGAACCAGCTTTCGTAAAACTCAGCAGTAGACCCATCCATTGGATTATTTTCTGCTGTGTGGGGATCCCATTCTCCACTTCCATCCACAGCAGCTTCCAGTGCTTCATCCTCGTAGCGAGTTGCAAAGTACAGTAAACATCGTGCAATGTCTCCTTTAAACTCATCAATTGGTTCAAAAACAGTTCCAACATATCCAGGATACCCATTAGTTCCAACCTTAGAACCGTTAGTAAAGGTTTCTGTGGCGGTAGCTACAATACCAAAAGGAAAATTACTTCTGCCTCCGTTTACTTCTCCATCAGAAGGTACTACGTGATGTACATCAGAGCGCATGGGTGATGCGCTATCAAAAAAGCCTTGTGGAAATAAATGTTCTCTGTTATAACAATCCCCTTCTGCAGAAAACCCTGTACTGCCACATGCATCTCCTGGATCCGTACCACCATTAGTATCATGCGCATAAGAATAAGAATCAGCTCCCGCTGGATTTTCTGAGTACATATCCAATACAGTATTATCCATCTCGTAATAATTGTCATTGTCTGTAGTTAGATAAGCAGTATACAGTGCTCCATATCCTTGATCGATATGTCCATTAGAGATAATGTTTTTTAATTCTGTTTTAAGACTAAAGCCACTTAATCCATCTGCACTATCATAGTAATCGGTTGGGATTTGACTAAATCCAAAATAATATGCACCAAGTGTAATAAAAAGTAATCGAGTTTTCATTGTAAAAATAATGTTGAGTTATATGAAAAATTTAAAATTTTAACTGGTCTTAAGAGTTTTATTTCAAATAATTTTAAGTTCCACCGATTTAATGAAAAAATAGTATTTGACTTGATATACTATATTTTCTTCTCTAATAATGCCATATAAAATCCATCAAATCCTGATTCTGAGCATAATATTTTTTTATCTTTTGCAAATGTAAATTCTTTTCCTATATCAGATGTTAAGAAATCTTTAACCTGGTTTTGATTTTCAGAGGGTAAGATAGAACAAGTGGCATATACTAATGTACCTCCTGGTTTTACCATTTTGGCATAGTTTTCTAATATCTGGGCTTGTGTTTCTCTTATTTTATCTAAAAATTCTGGTTGTAACTTCCATTTGGCATCAGGATTACGGCTTAATACGCCTAATCCGCTACATGGTGCATCTATTAATACACGATCTGCTTTGCCATGCAATTTCTTAATATCTTTTGTGCTTTCTATAACTCGGGGTTCTATATTATGTGCTCCTGCACGACGTGCTCTTCTTTTTAATTCCTTCAGTTTGTTTTGATATAGATCCATGGCAATAATTTGCCCTTTGTTTTTCATTAAAGCTGCAAGGTGTAAAGTTTTCCCTCCAGCACCGGCGCAGGTATCAATGACACGTTCACCTGGTTTTGGGTCTAAAAATTTAGCTACTAATTGAGAAGAACCGTCCTGAACTTCAAAAAAACCATTTTTAAAAGCTTCTGTAGAGAAGACATTGGCTCTTTCTATTAATTGCAGCGCATCAGGATATCCCTTTATAAATTCTGTATCGATTTTTTCATCTTCAAGTATGCTTCTTAGCTTATCTCTGGTTATTTTTAGAGAATTAGCTCTTAGTACAACAGGTGCTTGCTTATTTAATGCGCTGATCTCTTTATCCCATTGAGCACCCAATTCTTTTTCTCCTATGGCATCCATCCAATCCGGAATAGATTCACGAAATTTTCTGATCGTACTCAGTTCATCAAAACGTCCTTTGATACGACGGGTAGGAGTAGTGCCTATTTGTTTCCAATCAGGAAGTGTAATCCCTCTTAGCGTTGCCCATACCGCAAATATTCTCCATAGATTTTCTCTGGAATACGGTTGTCTTACTTCTGCAATTTCTGCATAAAGACGTTTCCAACGTACAATTTCGTAAGTGGTTTCTGCGACAAAACCTCGATCTCTGGAGCCCCATCTTTTATCTCTTTTAAGTAATTTCTGAACCACCTTATCTGCATAAGCTCCTTCATTAAATATTTCGTGTAATCCATCAATTACAGCAAAAACCAGATTTCTATGTAAACGCATCCTTATTTTTTTTTAGGGGATGCAAAGGTAATCCTTTGCTTTAGAATAGTGTTATATTTGATTTAAAAATATTGGATATGAGATTTTTACTATTATTGATCGTTGTCTTTTTGTTTTTTAATTCATCTAAGAAGCATATGATTTCTAAATATCATTTTTCTGATGTAATTATTGAACCTATTTTAGAAGACTCAATCAATATTCGTGCAATTGAAGTAGATACTGATTTTATGATGTATGCAGGTAGTGAAGGTAAATATGGATATTATAAAATAAAGAAAGGTTTCCAATTCGAAAAGAGAAATATAGAGAATATTAGTTATGAAGATAAAGTCCCAAACTACAGGGCTATAGCATCTAATGCTACGAATTTTTTTATCCTAAGTGTTGAATCTCCAGCGTTATTATATATGATTAATAAGAAATCGGGTAAAGCTACCTTGGTTTATAAAGAAGATCACGAAAAAGTTTTTTATGATTCCATGATATTCTGGAATGATAAAGAAGGAATAGCCATGGGTGATCCTACAGATACTTGTTTGTCAATAATCAGCACACGGGATGGTGGAGAAAGCTGGAATAAAATTTCTTGTGATGATTTACCAGAAACAAAAGAAGGAGAAGCTGCATTTGCTGCAAGTAATAGTAATATTGCAGTTGTAGGTGATAAAACATGGATGATTTCTGGAGGAATGAAATCCAGAGTATTTTATTCTCCCAATAAAGGAAAAACGTGGAAGGTTTTTGAAACGCCATTAACTCAAGGTACATCTACTACCGGGGGCTATTCTATTGATTTTTATGATGAGAAAAATGGTGTGATTTATGGTGGGGATTATACAAAACCAGAGATGAATGATAAAAATAAAGCCATAACTACAGATGGAGGCATTACTTGGCATTTAGTGGCGAGCGGGAGTGGAGCAGGTTATAAAAGTTGTGTACGTTATATTCCGAATAGTAAAAATCAAGGTATGATAGCTGTCGGCTCTTCTGGAATATCCGTTTCTCATAATAATGGAACTAGCTGGAAAAACATTAGCGATACAGGTTTTTATACAATTAGATTTCTATCCGATACTATTGCGATTGCAGCAGGTAAGAATAGAATAGCAAAAATTACATTTATTAAATAGCTATTGTCCTCTATTTCTATCACGTAGTTGTTTTAATAGGCGTCTGTTAAAATCACTCTCTGTCTTGAGTAATTTTATAATTTTGTTTTGAGGGATTATTGATTTTAGCTTCTTAATTAACTTTTCTTTAGCTAGAAATCGTTGTTCTTCAATATCTAAATAAATATTTATTAACTTTTCTGCCTCTGTATCGTTTATGTTATCGAGACTTTCTGTTTCTTTCATTATCTTTAAAGAAGAACGCTCTTGTTTTCTAAGAGACTCCATGCTATTATGGTGTTCATTATAAACTGGCCAAAACTTTTGAGCCTCAGTACTGGTTAGATTTAATTGCTCTGTGATATATGCAATTTTAAATGTTCTAATTCTTTCTCTGGAACCGCTTTTTTGGGCGCAGGAGATATTGATGGCGCCAAGTATTACTAGTAAGAGTATTATTTTTTTCATTTTTTTCATTCTTAAATTTCATAAACTAGACATTATTCTATCAAAAAGGATATCACTAAGAATTATTGATTTAATAAGCGCTAGATTTGCGAAGTTTTAATTTATTGTTCAATACTAATTATTTCATTTTCTAATTGTTCATCAGATAAATAATCTAATAACACTTCATCACTTATATCGGTGTCATTAAAAACATCGGTTAAGTTAGTTTCTGTATCTAATAATGACGCAATATCTATTTCACTAAATTGTGTTTCATCATTGTCAAAATAGCTTTCTATATCAGCTACTGCAATATCATTAAAGTCCAGGGATTTAGTTTCAGTTGGTGTAGTGAAAACAGAAAAAATAATTACTATTGTAGCTGCTACAGCTACGACAGATAAAAGTCTTTTTCTGGAAAATAAAGAGATTACTTTAGATTCCTTATTATGCTCTTTTTTGGAACTAGTTGTTTTTTCTAAAATTAGTTTTTCAACATTTTCGAAATAATTTTCTGGAACAGATAGTCCATTTTTTAGGTTCTCAGATAGCGTTAGTTCTTCATTATTTAACCTGCTCAAAAGTTTATCATCAAAATCATTAAAATAGTTACCAGGAACCTTGAAATTATTTTTGGATTCCTCAGGTAAACTGGATGAGCTGATTTCTAATTGCCCTTTTACTTTGTCAAAAAGTTTTTCTTCAAATTGATCAAAGTAATCTGTTGGAGTTTTAAACCCTGTTTTGTCGATATGTTTGTTATTTGTTTTCACTATATGTAAGACAATTTAAATAGATAAAGGTTTAATTAGCTTTTAAAAATGCCTCTATTTTTTTTGAGGCTAAATGATAAGAAGCTTTTAGTGCTCCTTCACTTGTTTCTAAAATTTCTGATATTTCTTGATATTTTAATTCCTGAAAATATTTCATATTGAATACCTGTTGCTGTTTTGGAGGTAAGGTTGCAATTGCTTTTTGTAGTTTTAGTTGTATCTCATCTCCTTCAAAATAAACATCAGATTCTAGATTGTCTATAAGTTGCTGTTTCAATTCTTCATTACTAATATTAAATTTTTTTGCTCTTTTGTTTAAGAAGGTAATTGATTCATTTGTTGCTATTCGATACATCCATGAGTATAGTTTACTCTCTCCTTTAAATTTTTGTATATTTTTATACACTTTGATAAATACATTTTGCAAAACATCATCTGCATCATTATGGTTTTTTACCATATTTCTTATATGCCAATATAAGCGTTCCTTGTACAAGGTGACAAGTTCCGTAAACGCAGCATTTATATTGACATCGTTTTGTAATGCTATTAGTAATTTTTTTTCGTCTTCTGTATTCAAAGGGTAAAAGATTAGATTTAAGTTTGACATAGCTAATATACTGCTATATACAGTAAGACTAATATTAAATAAAAAGGTTTAGTTAATTTTAATTTTTTTTGTAGGAATTTAGTAGGAAAAATAACTAAAACAAGATTATTTGCATTTTTTTAAAGATAAAAAGCATGAAATGTTTGGTTAATATAAAATAAGATGTATCTTTACCACGTGATAAAGATATAATTGCTTTTACTTCCCCCAAGGTGAAAGTTTTTAAAAAGTGAGTTTTAATTTTAGATGAAGTCTTAAATTAAGATGATTTGTGTGAAGAAAAAGAGTGCGGAGGCACTCTTTTTTGTTTTTAATAGTTTTTATGAATTGTTTTTTTAGAATACTAAGCGTATTTATTCTTTTAGTACTATCCAACTAAAATATTTTCAGAAACTTTTTTAGAAAGTACTGTGAGTACTCCTTCTATTTCAACTTTCATCGAATTGTCATAAGAAATTTTTTCTTCTAACATTATTTCAGTTCCTATTTGGATTTTAAGTGTTTCCAGGTAATTTAAAAATTCTTTGGACGTATCACTTACTGCCAAAACAGTGCATATGGATCCTTGTGGAAGTAGAGAAAGTTTTTTCGTTTCTCTTCTAGGTAAGATTCCCTTATGATCAGGAATAGGATCCCCGTGAGGATCATATTTAGGATACCCTAAAAATTTATCTATTTTTTCTATTAGTTTTTTAGATTGTACATGTTCCAACTGCTCGGCAACATCGTGTACTTCATCCCATTCGAATTCAAGTTTAGTGCATAAAAATGTTTCCCAAAGGCGGTGCTTACGTATGATAGTCAATCCAATTGCCTCTCCATGATCTGTTAAAGTGATTTTCTTATACTTTTCATGATAAACCAATTTCTTCTCTTTTAACCGTTTCAGCATTTCATTGACAGTAGAGGGCTTTACATCCAAGAAGGATGCAAGCTCATTGGTGCCTACGCCTTCCTTTTGTGTCATTGCTCTATCTTTTGAAGAAAGATGGAGTAGTGCTTTGATATAATTTTCTTCGACTAATGTTAACATAAAATCAAAATTACAAAAATTATTATAATATATTTGTTAGTATATGCTAACTTTGTTAGTTTTGCTTTTATAACTTAGAATTTAGTATGAGTTTCAATTATCTGTTTTTATTATGTTTATGTATAGTTTCATCAATGTGGTCACAAACTGGTACTATAGAGGGAGTGGTCACTTTTAATAAAAAAAAGGAACCATATGTTAATGTATATTTGTCTGGTACTAATGTTGGTACAGCAACTAATGAGGATGGTAGATTTGAACTTACTAATATTCCAGAGGGTTCGTATACTTTGATCGTATCGTCATTAGGATTTAAAGTGCAAAAAAAAAGAGTAACTGTTGATGAAGGCACTTCTTATACATTTGATTTTCAATTAGAGGCAGATAACAATAATTTAGAAGAAGTTGTGATTTCTGGTACGATGAAACCTGTTAGCAAATTAGAAAGTACTGTTCCTGTGGAGGTTTATTCTAAATCATTTTTCAAAAAGAATCCCACACCCTCTGTTTTTGAATCATTGCAGAATGTAAATGGAGTACGACCGCAACTTAATTGTAATGTGTGTAATACAGGTGATATTCATATAAATGGATTAGAAGGTCCTTATACTTTTGTACTTATTGATGGGATGCCTATTGTGAGTGGTCTTTCTACTGTATATGGCTTAACAGGTATACCACAGTCACTTATAGAACGAGTTGAAATTGTAAAAGGACCTGCATCAACGTTATACGGTTCTGAAGCTGTAGGAGGGATTATTAATATTATAACCAAAAAGCCTTCTAGCGCACCAGAAACAGCTGTAGAAAGTTTTGTTAGTTCCTGGGGAGAAGCAAATGTGGATCTGGGGTTACGATATGCATTAGGGGATAAAATACAAGGATTACTAGGAGTAAATTATTTTAATTTTCAAAATAAAATAGATAATAATAATGATGGTTTTACTGATCTAACCCTTCAAAACCGTATTTCTGTTTTTAATAAATTAAATTTTGACAGAAAAAATAATAAAGTATTTACAGTAGCAGGTCGATACGTATACGAGGATCGTTGGGGCGGTGATATGAGATGGAATAGTCGTTTTAGAGGAGGTGATGAGATATATGGAGAAAGTATTTATACCAGTAGGTGGGAAACCTTTGGTACCTATCAGTTACCTCTGGAAGAAAATATTAATTTTCAGTTTAGTGCTAATGGGCATATACAAAATTCATTTTACGGAACAGATTCTTATAACGCAGATCAGTATATAGGTTTTGGACAATTTACCTGGAACAAACCTATTGGAGAACGTCATGATCTTTTAGTAGGTGCTGCTTACCGCTACACTTATTATGACGATAATACCTTTGCTACAGCAGCATCAGATGGTATAACTAATAATGCTTCTATTACACATTTACCAGGACTTTTTGTACAAGATGAAATACGTCTTGCAGATCAACATAAACTTCTATTAGGAGCTCGGTATGATTATAATAGTATTCACGGTACTATTTTTTCACCTCGTCTTAATTATAAATGGAACTCAAAAGATAAAAGTGACGCACTACGCTTTAGCGCTGGAAATGGTTTTAGGGTTGCTAATGTATTTACAGAAGACCATGCTGCACTAACAGGAGCGAGAGAAGTAGAATTTCAAGGAGAGTTACAACCAGAAACTTCGTGGAATGCTAATATTAATTATGTCAAAAAAATTACGACTCCTAATAATGTTTTTATTGGTATCGATGCCAGCGCATTTTATACGTATTTTGACAATAGAATTTTGCCCGATTATGAGACGGACCCTAATAAAATTATTTATGCCAACCTAGATGGTAAATCGATATCTCAGGGAGTATCCGTGAATACAGATATCGTATGGCAGAATGGATTTAAAGTGATAGCAGGTGCCACATTAATGGATGTCTCTGTAACCGAGAATGGAGAACGACGTAGACAATTACTTACAGAAAGTTTTAGTGGTGTTTGGAGTGTTTCTTATGTGTTTAAAAATATAGGACTTAGTGTTGATTATACAGGAAATGTGTATGGTCCTATGCGACTTCCGCTATTAAGTGATACTGATCCTAGAGATGCTTATTCACCTTGGTTTAGTGTCCAAAATATTCAACTAACTAAAAAAATGAGTAGAAATTGGGAATTGTATGGTGGTGTGAAAAACCTTTTAAACTTTACTCCGGCAGCTAATAGTATTGCAAGAGCTTTTGACCCTTTTGATAAAGAGGTTACTTTTGATCAGAATGGGCAAGCAGTAGCTACTCCAAACAATCCTAATGCACTAACTTTTGATCCAAGTTATGTATATGCTTCTAATCAAGGTATTCGAGGATTTCTGGGAGTACGATATACTGTATTTTAAATAATTCTGTAGTATGAAATATTATATGCTATTATTGCTAAGTATACTATCTTTTCTTTTGAAAGCTCAAGAGATAGACGACTTACATACATATACATTCCCAAAAGCAGAACAATTACAGTTAGAAGAAACACGACCTTACTTTGTTTTTATACATACCAACTGGTGTCGTTATTGTCATGGTATGAAAACCAACACTTTTTCTAATCCTGATGTGATTAAAGAGCTTAATAAAAAATTCTACTTTATTAAGCTGAATGGCGAAGCAAAAGAGGATATCGTTTTTTCTGGTCATACATTTAAATATATGGCTACCGGAGTACATACAGGTGTTCACCAACTAGCAGAAGCGTTAGGAAATATAGAAGGTACATTATCTTACCCAACTATTGTGATTCTTAATGCTAAGAATGAAATCATTTTTCAACATGATTCATTCATAAGTAGCAATGAACTATTACGTATATTAGAAAAAAGCTTTGAGTAATACCAATTCTATTTTTATTGTAGGTTTATATAGATTAAATAATTTTTTACTGGTTTAATTTTCTGATGAAGAAATAATAGAAACAGCATCGTAAATATTAGTCTAAATAAATTATAGGATTAGTATCAGTGTATTGTCTTTTAATTAATCAATTTGATTAAAAGATAATAGATCTTCATAAGCGGTATGAAATAGAATTCCCAAAATAAGCTCTTCAAAAAATACCAGTTTTTCTTCGTTGAGCTTAAAAATTATTTCTGCATGTTGTGTATTACACTTTATATTTTTACTTGATTGCTGACAATTACAGTTCTTATTTTGACATCCCTTCTGCGCAGAACGTATAGTGATGAGTAATCTTTTGATCTCATCTACATCCATTATAACTGCTATATCGCCTATAAGAAGTTGTATTTTGGAATTGAATATAGTATCATCATAACTATTCTTTATTATAAAAGCACTTCCTAAGCGATTATTATATAAAGGATCTAAAATATACATATGTAAAATTTTGGTTTATCAAATTTATCAAATTATTTTTATTTAGAATAAATAAAAATAATGTATTTTTGCTTTATATTTAATTCGCGTTTTTATGGAAAAGATAGCATTGTTTTATGGTTCGGATACAGGTTGTACTGATGATATAACTAAAGATTTTATAGCTCTTTGGGATCAGGACAATTTGGATGTTCGTGAAATCGGAGATGTAAAAAAGAGTGATTTTGATCAATTTGATCATTTCATTTTTGGATTATCAACTTGGTATGATGGAGATTTACAAAGTGACTGGGAATCATTTTTTGATGATTTTCAAGAGATTGATTTCACAAACAAAATAGTAGCTATTTATGGTCTGGGAGATCAGATAGGATATGGAGAATATTTTATTGATGGAGTAGGTATTCTGGCAAAAGTGGTATTAGAAAACGGAGGCGAGGTTATAGGGCATTGGCCATATGAAGGGTATAGGTTTACGGATTCTGTTGCAATGATTGAGGAAAAAGAAGGATATTTTTATGGACTTGCTATTGACAATGATAATGAATCTCAATTAAATGAAGAACGTCTTACCAAATGGATTCATCAGGTTAAAAAGGAATTACAGGTCTACAGATCACATAAAAATGTCTTAACCTAATACTTAGTTTCTAGTTTTTTTGCTTTAAAACGTAGGGAATTGAAGTGATATACTGTTTTGTGGTTGAATATGAATACTTATCATACAATAAATGTAACTGGATACTAATAAACATGAGCGCAATAGATCTGGACAAATTAGCACTACAATTAAAATGTCCTGTTGGTAATGAGGGCAAAGTTTTAGGAAAATTAATGAATGCTAGTAACAAGGGTATGATTACTAATTCCTTGTTAGCTATGTCTGTTAAAAATAAGCATAGAATTTTAGAAATTGGACCTGGTAATGGTGAACACCTCACTGATATTATGCGATTAGCTAATGGTTTACGTTATTTTGGTTTTGAGATATCAAAAACAATGACAGAAGAAGCGGTGCGGATCAATAAAAAGTATGTGAAATCCGGACGTGCATTATTTCAGCATTATAATGGCAATAAGATACCATATGTACTCAATTTTTTTGACAGAATTATTACAGTAAATACCATTTATTTTTGGGAGAAACCAGATGTGTTTTTGAAAGAAATTAATCGAGTACTAAAGCCAAAGGGACATTTTGTCCTAACTTTTGTTGATAAAAAATGTATGGAAGGATTACCTTTTGTAAATTCTGTTTTTTCATTATTTAATATTGATAAAGTAAGTCAACTAGCTATGGACTCGGGTTTTGAAATAATTGACATTAAAACTAAGACTGAATACGTGAGAAGTAAAACAGACGATCTTGTTCATAGAAAATATACTATTATGACTTTAGGAAAAAAAACTATTTCGCATCAGAGGAATACCTAAACCATACGAAAATCAATTCAAACATCTTTCTATGACTTTTGTGCTATGAGCATAAGTCTGCTACTATTTATGAAAGCAGTAATATTTCAGAAATATTTATGCTAGCCCTTGTAACTATCGCAAGTATATTTTTGATAAAGAATTTATTTATATGGAAAAATCAATAAAATACAGACCTATGTAGTACTATAGAATCTTTAGGAGGTATATGATTGTTAAAAAAAAAGTAGGTATCTCGCATTATTTTGTGAGATACCTACTTTTTTTAATTTACATAATTTACGCCATAGCGTTTTGTGGAGCCCAATGAGAACATAACATCTGTGGAGCTGCCTTTTGTGGATTTGCACAATCACTGGTTTCATATCGTAAACAAGTTACACAGTTACGATCATCTTTTAGTGCTGTTTTCATCTCAAAACTATCACACGTATAACTACTACTTACTTTTACTCCGTGTACTTTACAAGTACTGTTTTCCATTAAATTTTCACAGTTTTCACAACCGTTTCCTAACCGTATAGCCATAATATTATATTTTTA
This sequence comes from Aquimarina addita, assembly GCF_039539305.1. Taxonomy (NCBI): domain Bacteria; kingdom Pseudomonadati; phylum Bacteroidota; class Flavobacteriia; order Flavobacteriales; family Flavobacteriaceae; genus Aquimarina; species Aquimarina addita. The sequence continues at coordinate 26,161 of NZ_BAABCW010000016.1, forward strand.
GATTTATATAAATATAAAAGTATTAGTCTTTATAGCTAGAAACAATATAAATAGGGGATGTAGGCTAGTTTGTATTTAGATTGTTTTAAAATAAACCAGAAATGTTAAACAAAAAACGGATACTTTTAAGTATCCGTTTCACTAATCCATACTTTTGATATGGCTAATTAAACAAAAAAAACAAAACTATAGTCTCATTATAAATATCTGATCTTTTCAATGCTCTTATAGCTATATAGTCTATTGAGTTTTATCTGAATTGTTTAGAGTTATAAGCGAATCATTAATACTTAATTTAATACTAATTTTTTTGTAGTATAATGATCTCCAGATATAAAATGTAAAATGTAAATACCTGTTTGCAAGTCAAATAAGTTTAATTCTTTGTTATAAAAGCCTGAATCAGTATTGAGGTGTTCTGAATATACTTTTTTTCCGGCTAATGTATAAATAGCAACTTCATTTTGAGGAGCATTCCCTGTATTTACGTCATATATGATAGAAACTTTTTTATTTGTAGATGGGTTGGGATATACTCCAAATGACACGTCAGTCGTTACATCATCTATTCCCAAAACGTTAGTGATGTTTTCATAATTAAATGATACATCGCCAGTACTGCTCCCAGAAAATGATGTAAAATAAACTCTATAAACCGTTTCATTTGCATACTTTACATAATAAGCCATATCAGAGTTTACAGAAAAACCAGTTCCTGTAAACGATTTCCAATCATAACCAATTGTATTAATATCAGTTGAATAATTTAAGGATGAGGTGTCTCCTGATCCTCCCGTCTCATCATTTTGGGCAACAGTAACCTGATCACTGTGCATTATACCGGTAACCAGATATGGAGTAGCATCCGGAGGTAATTCTGTATAATATCTGGTGAATTTGAAATCCCAATCAGACATTACAGGCTCCGCAATAACTTCAGCATCCGTAGTGAATGAATAATAGTTATATTCATGGTCTGGGTTGTTAGTATTAGAAACTGTTGCTGTTTGATCAGTACTCCAGTTCATACCATCCCAAGTAGCATATCTAAAGGTATACCCTCCAAAGAAATCATCATTGATAAATTTTCTATAAGAACCATCCGCATATTTAATGACAAAGATTACAGTGCCTTCTACATGATGATTTGCGATATTATATTCTCCCCAACCATATGTTGCAGACCCTTTTTGAAAAGCACCTTCTTTCCAGTTGGTATCGCTGTTATATAGTTTTGTCCAGCTAGCTTCATTAGCAATATCAATGTTACTCCAGTCATTAGGATCATTTGATGCCTCAAAAACTTCTGCTCCATTAGCATCATTCATCCGTATGGCAAAGTCAAAATTATCGGTTCTTAAAAAAGCTACATCCCATGAATCAGATAGATATGAATTTTCTGTGTCTGTACTTAATTTATAAAATACCTGGTTAGTATAGCCCGCTCCCATACTTATATTTACAGTCGTTTCCTGAGCTTTTCCTGTAGAAAAACACAGGGCAAATAGGAATAAAAATTGAATTTTTGTTTTCATAATAGTATATTTCACGTATTAATTTTAAATTATTTATAATAAAAGTTCGTATTCGAATTCTGGATGGCCTCGTTCACCATCATTATTGGTAATTGCTAAAAATTTTAATTTATATATATTGTTATTGGCATCCTTTATGACATAGAATCTATCTGCATATACCGATCCTCCAGAAAACACATCTCTCCAGTTACTACCAATACTAGTTTGGTCTATAGAAAAACTAGTATTGTTAACATCAGTGATTGAAAAGTCATCATAAGAAAAGTCATTTGTATTTATTTCATATGCAGCGACATTTCCTTTTGTATTATGAACCACAAAATCCGAAAAACCATAGCTGCCAGCTCCTTCAATTATATTCGTAAATACAGTAAAACAGATATCCCATTTTTCTTTTTGTGGCTCTATCGTAACTAACGCATCAGTATTAAAACTAAAGTGTTTGTAATTGTAATTTGCATCTTTCTGTATGAGTATCTCTTTATGTGTTGTTGCATTTAGATCGGCATATTGTAACTTATAGTTTTCTCCATCCCATAAAATTTTTATTTTTTTCCAACCTCTTTGATTTCCTGCAACTGCTACACTACCTGCATTTGGTATTGCTGTTCCAACCTCGTAGCCAAGATTAAGCAGATACACAGGGTTCTCATCATCGTGTATCGATATTTGGTCAATAGCAGTTTCTAAAATATTCCCGTTTGGAGCATCTATATAAGCTTGATTAGCTTCATTAAAAGTACCGACAGCTACTTCTCTTTGTAAATCGATCACATCTGTTTCATTCACACTATCAATATCTGTTGCTTCCAGCGCTTTAGCTGCCATATATAAGGAGCCATTTATAGCTACTCTTTGATTGGAACCACCATAAAACCCTAAATCCCATGAATCTCTTTTCTTTATCGTAACATTTTGATTACTTAGGTCTATAAATACTTGATTTTGTTGATTAGGTCCACCTACTTCTGGCAATATACTTCCGCCTAGAGAGGGAGAAGAGTTGATTAAAAAATCTGTGTTTCCCTGTATATTCGAATTCGAATAATTAATGGATGCAATCGTAAAGGTTATAACAGTCGTTTCATCTAAAAGGGTATTCAATTTCTTGAACACAATATTGTTTTCTAATTGACCTTCTTCAATTGTTAATTGGATATTATTATTTTCTGCCGCCGGAATGGTTATAAAATCTTTTCCGTATATCGCATTTGATGCATCAATTGATACGGTAAAGTTTCCGTTTTCGAGCGCATTTTGAGAGTATACTAATGTAATTGATTCTTCTTCAGTTATCTGAGAAAGATTAATCGATAGATTTTTGAAAGCAACAACAAAAGGATCTTCCTCCAGACTATCATCCGTACTACAAGAAGTCAGGAGTATAAAGAAGCTGTAACATATGAGATAAAGTATAAAAGAGAATTTTGTTTTCATGAGTTATAGATTTAGATGATACGCTATTTTCAGGAAGTATGACCTTCCATACCCAAGTGTTAAGCCAGTTGGAGGTCCATTATGCGCTCCTCCAGAAAAAGCAGAAGTATTTACCTCAGTGATGTCTAATAAATTTCGAATTCCAAATGTTGTTTCTATTTTATCTTTAAAAAAGGACTTTTTAATAGTAGCATCCATCCAGCTGTAAGCGTCTGTGGTTCCTTTTACAAATTCTTGTGCTCCCTGAGCATTTGTCTTTTCAACAAATTGATGTTGCTTTCCAATATGTTTTAAAAAAAGAGAAAAAGTAGTTTTCCAATCTGGAATAGAATATCCAATTGCAGTATTTAATTGAAAACTATAAAGGAAATCATCATTAGCATTTATATCGCTATTCAGGATTTTCGAAATTCCCAGAAAAGAAACACCAGCCTGTATTTTTAATCGATCATATTGAAGTGTGTTTTCTGAAAACAAACCTATAGCTTTATAAGTATCGATATTGTTATATTGAAATGATAAAGGTGTCTGCTCAACTACGATTAGCTCAATCCTATCTTTTACATCCAGATAGGATGCACTTATTTTGTTCTGCAATTGCAGGTTTTTAGATACTTTATATTTTTTTTTGAGATGCAGAAAAGCGGATATCCCTTTTTCGGGATCTAGATTTGGATTTCCTTGTACATCATGATTTACGTCTACAAAATAGGTGTAAAGCTCATCATAACTTGGGGTTCTATTAGCAGAACCAATAATAGTGCGTAATTCTATTTTATTTCTAAAGGAATATCTGGAACTAAAAGAAAATACATATTGATGATCAAATAAATTAGTGAACGAAACTCTTGCTCCCGGTCTGATAGAAAATTGATCCGAAATAGTTATTTCTGAAGATGTAAAAAAATCGTAATTATTTAATCGTTGTTGTATATTATTTTCATCCGGGTTAATTGTGATTGCTAATGGTGATCCAAATCCCTTTTCATTAGTCAATTCATAACCAGCCTGTAAGTTAAATGTCTTTTTATCTATCAGATTACTGAAGGTTCCTCTGGAGAAAAATGCCGATCTGGATAAATATTCACCTTCCTGTTTATTGAGCTTTTGATCTCTTCTAATGCGGTATGTATATGTTTCTATATCCTTGTTTTGTTCTTGATAGGATACTGATATGTTATAGTTTACTCTGTCTTTTATATTTCCATCAACATTTAGATGATGTACAAATCTATTGTTTGTATATAAAGCATCTAATGCAAGAGGGTCAGTAGTATCCGTAGCAGCATTTTCATTTAGATCTACCACGGTATTGTATTCCTGAATAGTTTCATTAAAATAATCGAATTTGTAAAATGCTTTAAATGCATCTTTTTTGAAATTCAATAATAGTTTAGCATTCTGTTGTTCTTTAGGAAGCCAGGTATGTCCTCTCAAACCGTCATTTTGATCATACATAGCTCCTTGTTGCGTGCCATAAAAACCAGCAAAATCATTTCTGGTATAGGCGATGCTTCCCATGAGGGTTTCATCAAGATTATGGCTGATTTGTAATGCCTGTATATGCCTTCCTTTATCAAACCATTCATATTCATCTCCAACAGTTTCTTCTTGTATATAGACGTTGATATTTGTCTTTTCTGATACTGATTTTTTAGTAATTATATTAATAACTCCGGATACTGCATTAGAACCATATTGTACTCCCATAGCTCCTTCCACAATTTCGATTTGTAAGATATCATCTAGATTAATAAGTGTTAGGTCTGTATTATTACCAACGCCTTCTTCATTAATAACAGGAACATTATCGATAAGAACTTTAAAATACTGAGCATCCAGTCCAAAAAGACTGACTCCGGATTTACCGGTAGAGGTATTAGGAGTTATATTAATATTTAAGGTTTGGTTTAAAAGATCCGCCAGGTTATTAGCTGCTTGTTGTTCAATAGTAGCTCTTGAAATCACTTTGACTTCAAAAACGGACTTCTCTATAGATTGCGGATTGTGCTGTCCTGTAATAACTACTTCTTCGATTTCTGTGACTCTTGTGCTGTCTATCACTGTTTGCTGTGAATAGACTTTTGCAAGGAATAAAAAGCATAGAATGTTTATATACAGTTTTTTAACGCTCATTTTTATTTATAACGATTCTTAATAAGCTGCAAATATATTCGTTATTTTTATTTATTCTAAATAAATTTAATTAATTTTGAAAAATAATTTTACATAAATAATTACTCAATAGAATGAAAACAACAATTGCTATCGTACTCGGGCTTTTTATAACTGTAACGCTCAATGCACAGGATAAAAAGACAAAAGACATTAATGCTATTAAAAGTATGTGTGGGTGTTTTGAAGTAACATTTAACTTTGCAGAAACCTTTCAATACAGTAAGGACTCGTTATACCAACCTTCTAAAACAAAAGAAGATAAAGCTTTAGAATGGGCACAATTAGTTGCAGATACAAATGACAAAATATCAATCCAGCACTTACTTCAGGTAGGAGATCCAACAGCACCTCATATTGTAAAGCATTGGAGGCAAGATTGGATATATGAAAACACTCATTTTTATATGTTTACTGCAAATAATACTTGGAATTATGAAAGTAAGCCTGCAGAAGGAATAAAAGGACAATGGACACAAAAGGTATTTCAGGTAGATGATAGTCCTCGTTATGAAGGCTCTGCATCCTGGATACACGTAGATGGTAAAAGTTTTTGGGAAAACACAACTGATGCTCCGTTACCAAGGAGAGAATACACTAAAAGAAATGATTATAATGTGACTGTAAGAGGAAATCGCCATGAGATTACCAAAGATGGATGGGTGCACGATCAGGATAATGATAAAGTAATTCGTGAGCAAGGTAAAGAAGACATTGTATTAGCAAAAGAAAAAGGATATAATACGTACGTTAAAGTAGACGATAGCAGGTGTAAAGGAGCATCAGATTGGTGGAATCAGCATCAGCAAAAATGGGCTTTAGTTCGCACTAAATGGGAGGAAGTATATGCCAGAAATACAAACTTATCATTAGAGACTAAAGTAGATAATAAAGCCTTATACAAACATTTATTTTCTGAAGATTATACTCAGGAAAGTGATATAGCCAAAGTGATTGAATCTTTTGTGAAGAAATGAAAAAGATGATTTATTTTAAAAACCTTTTATACCTTATTTTATGTATCAGTATCAGAATTAGTTTTGCTCAGGATGCTAATGCCTTTTTAGATCGGGAATATTGGAAAACAAATCCAGATATTGCAGATGTTGAACAAAAAATCACAGATGGTAACGATATCTCTGAGCTCAATCGACATTTTTTTGATGCGGTATCTTATGCATTGATTGAAAAAGTGGATAATGAAACGATAAAACATCTACTCACCAAAAAAGGGAATGATGTCAATAAATTGACACACGATGGTAGAACCTATATTTTTTGGGCGGCCTATCGTGGTAATATAAAAATGATGCAATTTTTAGTTGATAATGGCGCAAAAACTAACATTATTGATAGTCATGGGTATTCATTATTAAATTTTGCAGCAGTCACCGGGCAACTCAGTACTGCTTTATATGACTTTTGCATTGCACAAGGTGCCGATGTTAGTAATGAAAAGAATAACGATGGCGCCAATGCTCTGTTATTAGTAGCCCCATTCATTACTGATTATAAGTTGGTGGATTATTTCACATCTAAAGGTATTGATATACATAGCACTGATGATGACGGTAATGGTATTTTTAATTACGCTGCTAAAAGAGGTAATGTATTACTAATGGATGCGCTTATTAAGAAAAAAGTTTCTTATGATGGGACGAATGCTAATGACGAAAATGCAATGATATTTGCCAGTGAAGGCACTCGTGGGTATTCAAATTCTGTAGAAATATTTCAATACTTAGAAAAATTAGGAATTGAACCTAATGTAACTACAAAAAAAGGGAATACGCCGCTACATTCTTTGGCATATAAATCAAAAGACACCATTGTTTTAGCCTATTTTTTATCAAAAGGAGTCGATATTAATCAACAAGACGATACAGGAAGGTCTGCTTTAATTAATGCCATTCAGTGGGGTAATGTAAAAGTTACACAGTTTTTAGTCGACAAGGGCGCAAACATATTTGTAAAAGATAGCAAAGGTAATAATCTGGCATATTACCTTATGAAACAGTATAATACTCAAAAGCCTGAAGAATTTGATCAAAAGTTAGCAATTTTTTCAAAAAAAGGATTTGATATCTTACAGCAACAAGAAAACGGCAATACCTTGTTTCATTTAGCATTAGATTACCATAATACGGAAGTATTAGAAAAAGTAAAAACCTTTGGTATAGATGTGAATACCAAAAATAAAGATGGAATTACACCTTTACATAAGGCGGCTATGATAGCAAAAAATGATGCCGTTCTTAAATACCTATTAACTATAGGAGCAGATAAAGCTATCAAGACAGATTTTGAAGAATCTGTGTATGATTTAGCAAGTGAAAACGAATTATTACAAAAACAAGAAGTTGTTTTAAATTTCCTAAAATAAAATGAAACGTATATCTATTTTTAATGTATTCCCGCTGTTAGTAGTGGTTCTTTTTATAATTTTTGGATTCAGCACTAGTGTATCTAATACGAAGTATAAATGCATGATTCAAATGAAAAACTACACAGGTGAGGGTGCATATATAATTATTTCACTCTTGGATTCAGAAGGGAATTATCAAAAAACACTTTATGTACATGGAGATGATGAAGAGTGGTATCACGATATTCCAGCCTGGTGGGAATTTCACGGAAAAAAACGGCAGAATATTGATGGGATTACCGGGGCTACTATCAGTGGAGGAAATCGAGCAATCAGTATTATTGAAATAGACACGGATGCAATTAATAAAGGATATAAAATACGTTTTGAGACTGCTGTAGAAGATCAGGAATATTATAAAGGCGATGTAGAATTAGAATTTACTTCTGAAGCCATAAAAAATAAAATAGAAGGTAATGGATTTATACGGTATGTGCGCCTGCTGCCTCAATAATTAAAGTTACTACATGACCCTTTCTATATGGAGATATAGTCATCTCGCCTTAGCAATAGTTTCTTCTGCTTTTTTACTCATAGCTTCCGTCACTGGCATCATACTGGCTTTTGACCCTATCGCTAATAGCATAGAATCTTATGCGATTGATGATATAGAAGAGGTTACACTGGCTAAGACGATTCATGTACTTCAAGAAAGATATGACGAACTGATTACTTTAGAAATTGATGAGCATGATGCTATTATAGCTACAGTTGTTACCAAAGAAGGAAATAGTGAAACCATCTATGTTGATCCATTGACAGGAAAAAAGCTTGGAGTACCCGTTGAGAAATCAGATATTATTAAATTTGCTACTAACTTACATCGTTCTTTGTTTCTAAAGGGTATTGGTAGGTTTTTTGTTGGATTTGTTTCTTTTCTTCTGCTCTTGCTTAGCATCACAGGAACTTTATTAATTCTAAAACGTCAGGGGAATGTGAAACGTTTCTTTTCTAAAATTAGAAAAAAATATTTTACCCAGTATTCTCATATTATTCTAGGACGATTGTTATTAATCCCCATATTTATTATTGCAATAACCGGGGTCTATTTATCCTTAGAAAAATTTTCATTACTCCCTGCAAAAGTTATTTCTCATACGATACATACAAATCATAGTAGTGCAACACGAAGAGTACTTCCTAAAGACTTTGAATTGTTTAAAACGATATTCCTTACAGATATGAGATCTGTAGAATTCCCATTTTCTGATGCACCTGAAGATTATTTTATTGTAAAGCTGTCTAATAGAGAGCTTATCATCGATCAGTATACAGGTACAATCATTAGTGAAGAATATTATCCATTGATTACTTTAGCATCTTATTGGAGTTTAGCATTACATACTGGAAAAGGAAGTGCAGTATGGTCAGTAGTGCTGCTTATCTCATGCTGTTCTATTTTGTTTTTTATTTATTCTGGTTTTTCGATGACTATTAGACGTATTAAAAAAAGTAGTATTTCTAATTTTAACCATAACAAAGATGAAGCAGAATATATTATTTTAGTAGGTTCTGAAACGGGTAGTACTTTTGCCTTCGCAACTATTTTTGCAAATGCACTGTCGGCATTGGGTAAAACAGTGTTCATTTCAGAATTAAATAACTATTGCCGGTATAAAAGAGCAAAGCATCTTATTATTTTTACGGCAACGTATGGTCAAGGTGAACCACCCACAAATGCAAAAAGATTTGAGAAGAATGTTAAGGCAATTCAACCCATTAATCAACTTCAATTTTCAGTGGTAGGATTTGGCTCTTTAGCATATCCGGATTTTTGTAAATATGCACTTGATTTAGATACGCTTCTAAAAATGAATCCAAAGTTTGAATCAATTTTGGAACCCTGCAAAATCAATAATCAATCATTTACAACTTTTAAGGAGTGGGCTATGGGTTGGAGTTCACAAATGGGGTTGGATCTGTATATTACTCCACCAGAAAAAGAAAAGGTAGATAAGGTAACATTTTCAGTAATCGATCGATCTGACATAAATGAAGATGATACTTTTTTGCTACACTTAAAACCACATAACAATATGGATTATGAATCCGGAGATTTGTTAGCTTTCTATCCAAAAGAAGACAATGTCAGACGTTTATATTCTATTGGTAAAGTGAATGGAAATATAATGTTGAGTATTAAGAAACATGAGTTTGGTATATGCTCCACTTTTTTTAGTCAGCTTGAAAAAGGAGATAAAATTAAGGCTGTGATACAACAAAATACGACCTTTCATTTTCCTGCCAATAAGAAAGATGTAATTTTTATTGCAAATGGCACAGGAATAGCTCCTTTTCTTGGAATGATAACCTCTTATCCACTTGGCGATTCCAGAGTACATTTGTTTTGGGGAGGCAGAAATACATCATCAGTATTGCTATATAATGAGTATATTAAAAAAGCTCAGGAAACAAAGCACCTTAGTACGGTTAAGATAATATACTCACAAGAATTGGGGAACAAGATGTATGTGCAGGATCAAATTGAAAAAGAAGCCTCTTTTATAGCTTCTGTTTTAAAAAATGGAGGAGTGATCATGATCTGTGGTTCTATAGCTATGCAAAAAGAAGTTATAAAAGTATTAGAAAAGATTACAGCAACATACTTAAGCGAACCCTTACAGACTTTTAAACAGCAAAAACAGATCAAAATAGATTGTTACTAGCGATGCATTGTATTGTTAGAATTATTAAAAACAGCTTTTTTCTGTTGCTTTTTTGTCTGTGTGTGCCGTTTTAATCAAAAGACTGCATGGTTACTAATTTTTGATATATTCCATTTTTTGCAGTCAATTCATCATGCGTGCCTTTTTCTACAATACTTCCTTTCTGCATGACTACAATTAAGTCTGAGTTTTGTATGGTGGATAGTCTGTGTGCAATAACGATACTGGTTCTGTTTTTCATCATATTTTCTAATGCTGATTGTACCAGACGTTCACTTTCTGTATCCAGAGCAGAAGTAGCTTCATCCAGAATCATGATCGGAGGATTTTTAAGAACCGCTCTTGCAATAGATAATCGTTGTTTCTGACCTCCACTAATTTTATTACCACTATCACCAATATTTGTTTCTATACCAAGAGGTAAGTCTTTTACAAACTCCCATGCATTTGCAATTTTTAAGGCTTTCAGGATATCTTCTTCAGATGCGTTCTTATCACCAATTAGCAAATTATTCTTGATTGTATCATTAAACAGGATAGAATCCTGAGTCACTAACCCCATTAATCCACGCAGGGATTCTTTTGTAATATCCCGGATATCAATACCATCTATTTTAATAGCACCTTGATTAATATCATAAAAACGGGTTACAAGATTAGCAATGGTAGATTTACCACTTCCTGATTGACCTACCAGAGCAATAGATTTTCCTTTGGGTACTTCTAAGCTGAAGTTTTTAAGCACATATTCATCTTCATATTTAAAAGAAATATTATCAAGATGAATATTTGAGTTAAAATCAGTTTTGTTTATTGCATTCTCTTTATCTTCTAGAGGAGATGTTGTGTTAAGAATTTCTAATACACGTTCTGCGGCTGCATTCCCTTTTTTGACACTATAGCTGGCTTTAGAAATAGCTTTGGCAGGAGTTAGAATATTATATGCAAGACCCATATACACAATAAACAGCCCCGGATCTAATGTTTTTTCAACTAAAACCATTTGACCACCATACCATAACAATATAGCAATAACTGTAATCCCTAAAAATTCACTAGTAGGAGATGCCAGATTTTGCCTGTTTAATAAAGAATTAGAAAATTTAAAAAATCGCGAAGTAGATTCCTGAAATCTACCACCAAATATACCTTCAGCATTGAATCCTTTAATTACTTTTAATCCACCGAGGGTTTCTTCAATAATAGACAGAAAAAAGCCTTGTTCTTTTTGTACACTATCAGATTTCTTTTTTAATGATTTTCCTATTAAGGAAATTAAAAATCCCGAAACTGGTATAAAAACAAAAACGAATATAGTAAGCTTAACGCTTATAATGAGCATAGCTAAAATTGTGAATAAAATCATTAGAGGTTCTCTCACAATAAGTTCAAGTATCGATAAAAAAGAGTGCTGTATTTCTAAAACATCTGTAGATATTCTCGCGATGGTATCACCTTTTCTTTTTTCAGAAAAGAAGGAAAGAGGTAATGAAATGGTTTTTTTATAGAGCTCGTTTCGTATATCTTTTAGGACACCATTTCTTAAAAAAGTAATAAAATACATAGCTAGATAGCCAAAAATGTTTTTTAGAAAAAACATGGTGATTACTAAAATTACCATGAATATCAATACATCATCATTTCCTTCGTCTGCTTTTTGTGTAACAAAAAAGTTGAGATAATCTTCACCAAATTCTCTTATTTCTGAAAGACCTTTCCATACCGGTTTTTCTTTAAGCCTTTCTGTTTTTCCAAACAAAACATTAAGCATCGGAAATAAAGATATCATGGAAAGGGTCCCAAATAGCGCATAAAAAATATTTGATATAATATTTAATATAGCATACACTTTGTAAGGTTTTGCAAAGCGAAGAATTTGTTTAAAATAATTCATCAATATGGTATAGACAGTACGCTGTCTTTTAAGTTAATTGTAAATCTTTTTTGATCTGTTCAATCTTTGCATCTAATTGTTCGTAAATGGTATCAAAATCTGATATGGTGGATAATGATTCCTGCACACTAATATAGAATTTGATTTTTGGTTCTGTACCACTCGGCCTTGCTGCAATCTTGCTTCCTCCTTCTGTATAGAATATGAGTACATTAGATTTTGGCATATCAATTATCTCTTCTGTATGATCCTTAATATTCTTAGCAATACTTGTTTGGTAATCTTCAATTAGAACAATCTTTTCGTTATTAAAATGAGTGGGAGGGTTATTTCTTAGATCAATTAAAGTTTGTTTGATTTCTTCTGCTCCTTCAATTCCTTTTTTTACCAAAGAAACCAAGCTTTCTTTATAGAGTCCGTGTTCCTTATAAAGTTTTAATAGTTCTTCATAAAAAGAACTTCCTTGAGAATTTGTGTAGGCAACAATTTCACAGGCAAGAAGTGTTGATGTAACAGCATCTTTATCTCTAACAAAATCCCCTACCATATACCCAAAACTTTCTTCACCACCTCCAATAAAATGTTGTTTAGGAAAGTCTTTAATTAATTTTGCAATCCATTTAAAACCTGTAAGTACTTCTTTATATTCTACACCGTATGCGATAGCAAGATCTTTTAACATGGGTGTAGAAACAATGGTAGATGCTACAAATTCGTTTCCTTTAATTCCTTTTTTCTCTTTATAATATTTTAAAAGAAACCAAGTCATTACAATCATGGTTTGGTTTCCACTTAATAATTGTAATTCTCCTTGTGAGTTACGAACAGCTATTCCTAAACGATCACAATCAGGGTCTGTGCCTATAACGATATCTGCATTTACTTTATCAGCGAGTTCCAGTGCCATAGCTAAAGCTTCTGGTTCTTCTGGGTTAGGGGAGACTACCGTTGGGAAATTGCCATCAGGTTTTTCTTGTTCTTTTACAATATGAACATTTTTATATCCTGCTTTTTCGAGCGTTTCTGGAACCGCTGTAATAGAAGTCCCATGTAGTGAGGTGAACACTATAGTTGTATTGTCCTTTGCTTGTTGAGTGGCTATAAAACTTCCGTTTTTTACGCTGTTTTTGATAAAAATATCATCTATTTCTTTATCTATTTTTTCTATGATATCCTGATGAGCATCAAACTTAATATCTGCGTAGTTTAAAGAATTTATTTCTGCGATAATTTCTCCATCTTGAGGAGGGACTAATTGTCCTCCATCCTGCCAGTATACTTTATATCCATTATATTCTGGTGGATTGTGACTTGCAGTAAGTACAATTCCGCAATGACAGCCTAGTTCTTTGACAGCAAAAGACAGTTCTGGAGTAGGGCGCAGGCTGGAGAAAAGATATACTTTAATACCATTGGCAGAAAAAACATTGGCCACGGTTTGTGCCAGGGTATCACTATTATTTCTACAGTCATAAGCGATCACCGCTTTTGGTTGTTCATCAGGAAACTGCTTTATCAAATAATTGCTTAAGCCCTGAGTACTTTTTCCTAAAGTATATTTATTTATACGATTAGTACCTACTCCCATAATACCTCGCATACCACCAGTTCCAAACTCTAAATCTTTATAGAAACTTTCTGTAAGGTTTTCAGTATATGTTTCTTTTAATTTTAGAATTTCAGCTTTTGTTTCTTCATCAAATACGGGAGTCAACCATTCTTCAATTCTTTTAGTCACTGTGGAATCTGTAATTTGCATGCTTTTATTTTTTAATGTAAAAATACTATTTAATTTTGTTTATAAATAGTAGAGAATAGGTTCCTTTTTAAGGTTTTATGTTCTTTATTAAAATTATGAGTCAATATTATTTTGTAGCTAATCTCTTTACAGTTACACTACAATATGGTTAAAAAAATACCGGTATAAGAAAAAGATGTATCTTAAACATGTATTTTCTCTGAGATACTATATCTTTTTTTATCTCTTTTACTGGTTAAAATGATTTCTCCAAGGAATCCGGCCAAAAAGAACTGTGTTCCCAGAATCATTGTAGTTAATGCAATATAGAATTCTGGACGTGAAGTGATTAATCTGCCAGACTTTTCTATAAAAAGTTTATCAATTCCTAAATATATAGATATAAAAAATCCAATAATAAATAGAATAGAACCAATTAATCCAAAAAAGTGCATAGGTCTTCTGCCAAATCTTGACATGAACCAGATTGTTACTAAATCTAAAAAACCATTTACAAAACGATTCATACCAAATTTGGTTTTCCCATACTTTCTTGCTTGATGGAGTACTACTTTTTCACCGATTTTAGTAAAACCTGCATTTTTAGCCAATACTGGAATATATCGATGCATTTCTCCATAAACATCTATCTGTTTAATTACTTGATTCTTATAGGCTTTTAATCCGCAATTGAAATCGTGCAACTTAAGTCCTGATGTTTTTCTGGCGGCAGCATTAAATAATTTAGAAGGTAGGTTTTTAGCAATTACAGAATCATATCGCTTTTTCTTCCAGCCAGAAACAAGATCAAAGCCATCTTTTATTATTAGATTATATAATCCAGGTATTTCTTCTGGATTATCTTGTAAATCAGCGTCCATAGTAACTACGATGTCTCCCTGAGCTTTTTCAAAACCGGCATGCAATGCCTGGGATTTTCCATAATTTCTAAGGAATTTAATACCTTTTACGTGTTCATCCTTGTTTGATAACTCCATAATAGTACTCCATGAATCATCGGTACTACCATCATCAATAAAAATTATTTCATATGAATACGAATTAGATTGCATTACTTGTATAATCCAATTATATAATTCGGTTAGCGATTCCTGCTCGTTCAGCAAAGGTATGACAACAGATATGTTCATGAATTAATCTTCGGGTTTTCGTTGCATAATAAGACCAGCAAATAAGGATACTATAAATCCAAAGAACAAACTTCCAATCATAGAAAATGCAATGGTAATATAGGGCGAGGTGAATTTTTCGGCAATCGCCATGCTTTGATCAATCTGTTCCTGAGAGAAATTAGGATTATCTTCAATCATTTTTTCCTTTTGAATTTCTAGAACCTGTTGCATGTATTCTGGCTCTATAACTGTGGTAAGAATAAATGCCCAAATAACACTTATAATTCCCCCTACTAGTGCAATGCCAATTCCTGTTTTTAGAGCATCAGAAAGAGTGAGAAAACCATTATTAGCTGTTTTATATGCTTTAATTCCTAAGCTAATAACTGAAATTATTAGTAAGAAACTCAAAATAGAATAGCTCCAATGAGGATCTTTATAAGCGTTTGTTACATATAACACGACACCAAGAAGTACAGACGCAATTCCAAAAAGCACACCATACTGAATTATAATTTTTTTAGTTGATGCTTGTTCATTTTCCATTTTTAATAAAATTTAGGTTGATTTATACAACCATAAGTAGACAAATGTACTAAATTGTTACAGTATGGTACCGTAAAAAGAGTTTTTAAGGAGTAATGAATAATAAAACAGGAAATTTACAACGTAAACTATTGAAACGGATCTTTCTTTTTCTGAATAATAAGTCCTCCAATTAATGATATGAGAAAACCAAGAAACAAATCTTCAATTAAAGCAAATAGAATCATGATAGGGGGAGAGGTAAATTTTTTTATGGTCTTAATTATACTATTCATGTTTTCATCAGTAAAATCTGATGACTCTTCTACATACTGTTTGATCTGAATTTTTTCAAGTTCTTGTATAATTTCGGGATCAATTACCTTTATTAGTAAAATTTTCCATAAAATGGCTATCAGACCTCCTATAACTGATATTCCTATACCGATTTTTAATGCTTCTTTTAGACTAATAAAACTATTATTGTTTTTTTTAAAAAAAATAATACCAGCCATTATGCTACATATGGTTATTAATAATAAAATAGTTGTGTGGGTTAAATTCGATGAGGTATAAACTCCTGTGAAATATCGATAGAAACTAAGAAGTATACTGGTTACTCCAAAAATTACACCATATATCAGGATGTATTTTTTTATTGAAATACCTTTTTTTTCCATTAATGTCTCTTCCAATTTTATTTATTATAATTTAAGATCAAATATAATAAAAGGATCTTATCAAGAGGCTTAAATAATTCATTTTAGATTTAAGTGATAAAAAAAGTTTATCTTTACAGTTATAAATTACGTTAAAACCATAATTAAATTATGGTTTTAAAATATATGATCCCCAAAATATTAATATATGAAAACAAAATTACTTTATTTAGCAACTATCTTGCTGGTATTTATAACTTCTTGTTCTAATGAAGAGCATTTTAGTGAACCACAGACTAAGAACAAAGAGTTGATAGTGAAACAAATATACGTGGAACTTTCAAAAATCATCGAAAACTCACCTAGCTTTTCAAAAATAATGGAAGAGGTTTCAACAAAATCATCTTCTCAATGGACCATTGAAGAAATTAATAAGATAGAAGAAGATTTTTTAGATGAACAAAGCGAAGAATTCATTGAATTGTATGCAGATTTATTAGCATTAAATTTATCTCCAGAAGAGTTGACTGAAATTGTTTTAGCATATAAGGCTACATTGCAAAATGATAAAATATATAATGATGGAGTAAAGGAATATTCTGAGAGTGGCTGTAGTTCAATAAGGTCGTTGGCAGAAGATTCTTTCGTATTTAGATTAGCATCGCTGATAATTTGTTAAATATTTGAACTAAGTTTATCAATAAATAGAAATAATTATCAAAACGAAGTATCAATTTTTATTTTAGAAATGAAAAGACTTCATGAATAGAAGGTTTCGATATATAATATTTATAATTTTTCCATTAGAGAGTTGTTATTTTGTGAAAATTGATTAAATTTGCACTTCGAAAAATGATACAATAATACAATGAGAAAAGATATTCACCCAGAAAATTATAGATTGATAGCCTTTAAGGATATGTCTAACGATGAGGTTTTTTTAACTAAGTCAACTGCGAATACTAAGGAAACACTAGAAGTTGATGGTGTTGAGTATCCGTTAGTAAAATTAGAAATTTCAAGAACGTCTCATCCTTTTTACACAGGTAAATCTAAACTTATTGATACTGCAGGACGTATCGACAAGTTCAAAAACAAATATGCTAAATTCAAAAAGTAATTTAGTAACACATAATTTTCAAAAGCCTTTCTTTTTTAGAAAGGCTTTTTTGTTTTTAGATCTTACTGTATTTTTGTACTTCTAATCAATTTTTTAGTTTTAATATTCATATACGCTTATGAACTATATTCTTTTTGATGGTGCATCCAGAGATGCATTATTGCCTTTTACATACACACGACCTGTTGCAGAGATTCGTATAGGAATAACTACTATTAGAGAAAAATGGGAAAAATATTTAGGGAATACTACTTCTACAGTAACAGAAGAATACCTTAGTGATAAATTTCCGATGGTAGAGTTAGCAGAAAATGTAATGATTAACGCATCCTATCTTCCTAATAAAGAATTGACTGAAATGATCAAAAATTTACAACCTGATCAGGCAATTTTTAATGATGACGAACCTATAGCGTTTTATATAAGAGAAGGTCAGGAAGTTGATTTTGAAATATATAAAATCACTCAGTACACAGAAGAAATAATAACTGTTAAAAATACATGGGATATATTCTCAAAGAATGAGCAGGTGATTAATACAGATTTTATAGTACTTACTAAAGATAAGGATAGTCAGCCTATTTCTGATACGAATCAAGTGTTAGCTCCAGAAAACATTTTTATAGAAGAAGGCGCTACTCTGGAGTTTGTTACCTTAAATGCATCTGGAGGACCTATTTATATTGGTAAAGATGCAGAAATTATGGAGGGCAGTATGATCAGAGGACCATTTGTACTAGGAGATCATTCTACAGTAAAAATGGGAGCTAAAATATATGGTGGTACAACCGTAGGGCCTCATTGCAAAATAGGGGGAGAAGTAAGTAACTCTGTATTATTTGGGTATTCTAATAAGGGACATGATGGATTTATGGGTAATTCTGTACTAGGAGAATGGTGTAACATAGGAGCCGATACAAATACCTCTAATCTCAAAAATAATTATGCTCCTGTACGTCTTTGGAGCTACGAAACAGAAGGTTTTGCAAAAACCGGACTTCAATTTTGTGGATTAATGATGGGTGATCATTCTAAATGTGGGATCAATACAATGTTTAATACAGGAACAGTAGTTGGGGTAAACGCCAATGTTTTTGGCAGTGGATTTCCTCGTAACTTTATTCCTAGTTATAGCTGGGGTGGTAGTAGTGGGTTTGTAACTTATTTAACTAAAAAAGCGTTCGAAGTAGCAAAAGTTGTAATGGGCAGGCGTACTTTAGATTTTACAGCGCAAGATGAAAAAATATTAACACACGTTTTTGAAGAAACTCAGAAATGGCGCCAGAATTATGAAGGATAAAAAGAATGAAAAAAGCCATCTTATATAGATGGCTTTTGATATTAATAATATTTGAACGTATAAATTCTTAATTCTTAGTAAAATAATATTCTTCTGTTATAAGACCATCTTCATAATCGTCATAACTATCTTCTATAATCAATTCAGAACTAGAAATGGTAGCATTACCATCAAATAATAGGTAACCATCTTCTTCAATACCTTCATATACTTCGTCACCATCTGTCTCAGTATATTCAAACTCCACTAAAGTAAGTTTACCTTCCTCTTCATCGAATGCCCAGTTACCTGCCGAAGTATAAACATCATCTTGTTCTTCTTGAAAGATAGCGGTACAACTAGTAAAAGAAGCATCGTAATCAAAATCAATGCTTTTTGATGTTGATATATAACTATAAGTTCCATCTTCATTAAAAATGATAGGTAATGAAACCGTTGTATAGCAATATGCATTTTCAATATTTAATTCGGTGCCATTCTCACAAGATAAAGAAGTGTCTTCGCAATCTTCAGAATCAATAGCCTCCTCTATTCCGTTACTAACTGTTTTTGTGTAGTTCCAAGTACCAATTAGGTTAGGGTTACCACCCCAGGCTTCTACTTCTACACATACTTCTACTGGTTGACTGATATTACCAGCATCATCATAAATACAGATAATATAACAAAATTTTCCCGGAGGAACGTTGTCATTAAAATCAACATCTACAGTTACTTCATTATCAACAACTTTTTTTGATTTAGTTGCAAGCTTAGAAGATTTTCTGATTTTTCTAGCAGTAGATTTATTGTAGTAACCTTCAACATCAAAATAATCAGCAACTGCTGTTCCGTCATTAGATTTAATCTGAATATAGGCTCCGGCATAAGAGTCAGGTGCATCAAAGGTAATATCAAAACCATTGTTCAAAAACGCAGATTGTGTTGTGTTGTCTAATGTAAAAGCAAGAGTACCGGTTGGTTGTGGTGCTTCTCCAGTAATTCGTTCTCCTCCTTTAATAGATATATTTTCAGATATTGTAGAAGGGTCTAAAACAGTTTCTTCAGTAGGGTTTGTATCTACAGATAGAAGACCAGCTCCGTCAGAATCATCATCTCCACATGAGATTACTGCTAAAAATAAAGAAGCTGCTAAACATAAATAGGTTTTTTTCATAAGATTTAATTTGTTAGGGATTACATTAAAATCAGCTGCAAATATAATTAAAAAGAGATTAAAAGCAAATAATATCGATGAAATGCTATTTTTTTTAAATAATAGAATCTAAATCTTAATTTTGTTAAAATTTGAAAGAGCTATTTCTTCTCTTCTTTCCAAACTCTTTTTAGGATGAGAAAATTTTGTGGATTGTTAGTCAATCCTTTTACATTTTTCTGCGTAAAACGAACAACTTGATCGTAGTATAAAGGTATAATTGGTGCGTGGGCAATAATGATAGAGTCCATTTTTGCATAGTTTTGCTCTCTTACCTTGTTGTCTTTAATAGAAAAGCTTTCTTCATAAAGTCTATCAAATGTTTCATTTTTGAAGTGCGTGTAGTTAGGACCGTTTGGTGTAAAGTTTTTGCTATAAAAAGGGGATAAGAAATTCTCTGCATCTGGATAATCTGCAATCCAACTTGCTCTAAAAACATCGAGTTCTCCACTCCATTTCTTTTTACGAATGGTAGATGGGGTCATCACATCTACAATAATAGTAAGTCCCATTTTTTCTAGCTCGCGTTGTATAAATTCGCAAATACTTTGATAATTACCATCAGTAGCTATATGAAGGGTAGGATTTTTATTTCCCGATGTTGCAATGTACTCTTTGATAAGAGCGCGAGACTTTGCCGGGTTGTATTCATATCCTTTTTGATTTGTGAACCCAGGAATTCCTTTAGGAATAAATCCATTAACAGCAGGCGTACCAACTCCATTTTTTAGGTACATAATCATTTTTTTTCTGTCAAAACCATGGTTTGCAGCTTTACGGAGTAATGTAGATTGAATTTCATCTTTATCACCATCCAGATAAAACCCAAGGTATTCTGAATTTAAATAAGGACCTTTAGAAATGTTAATTTTATCTGTATATGTATTACGTAACTTACCACTAGGGGTTAAAAGTTCGTCTTTATAAGAAGCGTCAAGGCTATTGAGTAAATCAATATTTCCTTTAGCAAACTGTAGAAATTCTGTTTGCTTGTCTGGTAAAAAAGTAATTGCTACTGCTTCCAGATATGGTAATGGACGCCCTTTTTCATCTTTTTCGAAGTATAGCTCATTACGCCTGAATACAAGTTTTATATTCTCTTCCCATAATTTAAATTTGAATGGCCCCGTTCCAATAGGGTTAGCTCTAAAGTTACTGCCATAGAACGTTACTATTTCTTTGGGAACTACCGAGCAGTAACGCATGCTCATCATTCCTAAAAAAGCCGGGAAAGGCTGTTTTAATTTTATTTTGAAAATTGTATCATTAACCGCCGTGTAGTTTGCTACGTTTTTTAAAACCCAATTACCAGGAGAAGCAACCTTTGGGTCTGATAGTCTATTAAAACTATATTCAAAATCACCAGCAACCACAAGCCGGGTGCTATCCTGAGTTCCAAATTGCACGTGCTTATGAAACTTAATATCATTTCTTAAGGTAAAAGTATAGGTTAAGTTGTCTTCTGAAATGTTCCAGTTTTTGGCAATATCCGGCACAATATGTAAAGAGTCATCCAATTGAACCAATCCGTTAAATAGTTGATTAGTGGACCATATATTAGGCACATCTCTGGCAAAGGCAGGATCCAGAGAACTTATGTTTTCATAGTGATTATACCTGAAAACCTGATGATCTTTATAGTTTTTAGATGATTTTGTACAAGAAGCACATAAAAAACAAAGATAAATGCTTGTAAAGTAATGAATTGTAGTTGTTAAATGATTAGTTTTCAATTTTAGTATACGAATTATTGTTGGTATCTTTGCACCCTTAAATTTACTAAGGAATTCTGATCCTCAGATTGAAATCCTTTCATTTTTTAAACAAAAGAAGGATTCGGCTTGATATCAGAAATGTAAAGTTAAGAAGATACTGAAACAAGTAAAGCATGATTAAGAAAAAAGTCGCTTTTTATACACTGGGTTGTAAACTGAATTTTTCAGAAACTTCAACCATTGCCAGAAATTTTGAAGAGGAGGGGTTTGATCGGGTGGATTTTTCATCTGTTGCGGATATGTATGTAATCAATACATGTTCAGTGACTGATAATGCGGATAAAAAATTTAAAACTATAGTAAAACAAGCACAAAAAGTGAACCCGGATGCCTTTGTGGCTGCTGTGGGTTGTTATGCTCAGTTAAAACCTGAAGAATTAGCAGATGTTGATGGAGTGGATCTAGTGCTCGGTGCAACAGAAAAATTTAAGATTACTGATTATATCAATGATTTGTCCAAAAATGAATATGGACAGATTCATTCCTGTGAGATAGAAGATGCAGATTTTTATGTAGGCAGTTATTCGGTAGGAGATCGTACAAGAGCATTTTTAAAAGTGCAGGATGGTTGTGACTATAAGTGTACCTATTGTACAATTCCATTAGCAAGAGGTATTTCCAGAAGTGATACTTTGTCTAATGTATTACAGAATGCTAGTGAAATTGCAGCAAAAGGAATAAAAGAAATCGTGTTGACAGGTGTTAATATTGGTGACTATGGTAAAGGAGAGTTTGGTAATAAAAAACATGAACATACTTTTTTTGACTTGGTACAGGCATTGGATCAAGTAGCAGGAATCGAACGATTGCGTATTTCTTCGATTGAACCTAATTTATTAAAGGCGGAGACAATTGATTTCGTTTCTAAGTCCAGAACATTTGTTCCGCATTTTCATATTCCCTTACAGTCGGGTAATGATGATATTTTAAAATTGATGAGGCGTAGATACCTTAGTGATGTATACATTGACAGAGTCAAAAAGATTAAGAAAACAATGCCACATGCATGTATAGGTGTGGATGTGATTGTTGGCTTTCCCGGGGAGACTGACGATCATTTTCTGGATACTTATAATTTTTTATCAGAGTTAGATATATCATATCTGCATGTGTTTACCTATTCAGAAAGAGATCATACAGTTGCTGCATCACTAGATGGTGTTGTTTCGCAGAATGTACGTAAGAAAAGAAGTAAAATGTTACGAGGGTTGTCTGTTAAAAAAAGAAGAGCATTTTATGAAAGTCAGTTAGAAACAGAACGAACTGTTTTGTTTGAGTCAGAAAATAAAGAAGGATACATTCATGGTTTTACAGAAAATTATATTAAGGTAAAAATGCCATGGGATCCCTCTTATGTCAATACATTGCATCGAGTAAAATTATTAGAGATTGATGTAGATGGTATAGTGAGATTTAAATTCTTATAATCTTATTTGAATCACAAAAGCCAGCAATTTGCTGGCTTTTATGATTTTTTTCAAAAGAAAAATTTAAATATTGATTCCTACAGGAAGAAGATTCTTGTATTTTCTTTTATTTTTTCGCATAAATTTAGCGATAATAGGACATGTGGGAACTAACCTGCTATTACGATCTTCAATAATATTGAAAACAGCAATGATAAAATCGGTGTCATATCCTTTTTCAATTTGCTCTTCGCTCATTATGAGTTTAGTAAGGAAAATTTTTCTTTCTTGACTTGCATATTCAATTTTTGATTTTTGACCGTCAATAACAATCTCAAATTGTCTCAAAAATTCATTATCAATAACTTCTAATGCCACATCACTCATGTTCTCCATATTTATTTGTTTACCAGTTACTAAATTTTAAGATGGGAAATCTCTATTGTATTTTTACCATACTAATTAACCTTTCACTTTAACAAGTAGATTGCTAAAATATAATCTATTTAAAAAACGTTTGTAATTTATGTATAGTTAAGATTCGTTAAATAAAAATTTATTTCTACTAATTTAATTCCCCAATTACTTTTTTCTACAAAACTATTCCTATAATTTTGATGTGCAAAGATAAGAAAATTAGCATTTTAAATGCTAAAAATGATGTTAAAATACCTATGATGGAGGAAGTTACCCATGTTTATTTTGTGCCAGGTATGGCCGCTGATGTTTCAATTTTTGAATATATAAATCTTCCTAATGATAAATATCAAGTGCATACAATACCATGGAAAATTCCGATTAAAGATGAAAATATCCAGGTTTATGCTAAGCGGATGTGTAAAGAGGTTTTTCATGAAAACTGTGTACTCATAGGTGTTTCCTTTGGTGGTATCGTTGCTCAGGAAATGAGTAGGTTTCTTGATGTTAAAAAGCTAATTATTATTTCTAGTATTAAAAGTAAGCATGAATTACCCAGTCGTTTAAAAGTGATGGGTAAAATTAAAGCTTATAAAATATTACCAACGTTTATTATCTCTAAAATTGATAATTGGGAAAAGCTTGCTTTTGGAGATTTTGCAAAAAAACGAGCCGTCATGTATCAAAGATATTTGTCGGTTAATGATAAAAATTATCTTGATTGGTCAATTAAGAATATTGTGTGTTGGGATCAGGAGGAGGTGATCGAAGGGATCGTTCATATACACGGTGATAAAGACATTATTTTTCCGATACAAAATATAGAGAATTGTATTAAGGTAAAAAATGGAACCCATGTTATGATTGTTAATCGTGCTAAGTGGTTTAATGCACATTTACCAGAAATAATTGAAGAATAGTTGTCATTAATCCGATATTTTATGTATTTTGTGGAATTAGAAATAGTTCCCCAACAAAATTTACCTACATAATGAAAGTAATAAAAGGAGTTTTAGTTTTTTTAGGTGTGTTATTCACATTTAGTATTCTTGTAAATGCCACGCAGGAGGAAATACAGAAGCCTGCTCAGCAAGAAGTGTTAGAAGAAAAATTGATCAATGACTATAATGTGTATGCGGTTCCCATGCCCGCTAATCTTAATTTTGCTGGAGAATTAGTACCTGTAGAAAATCCAGATATTAGCGAGCGTATGGATAGAGAATTATTGGTAAATACATATTGGCAATCTAATGGTTTGTTAATTTTTAAACGAGCTCACAAGTATTTTCCGATGATAGAAGCTATTTTGAAAGAACAGGAAGTTCCAGAAGATTTTAAATATTTAGCGGTTATTGAAAGTGGTTTAACACAAGCTGTTTCGCCTGCAAAGGCTACAGGTTTTTGGCAAATTATGAAGGCTACAGGAAAAGAGTATGGTTTAGAAGTAAATGAAAATGTAGATGAACGATATCATATTGAAAAATCAACTGTTGTTGCTTGTAAATACTTAAAAGCTGCTAAAGAACGTTTTGGTAGTTGGACATTAGCTGCCGCAGCGTATAACGCAGGAAGTGGAGGAATTAATAAGCAATTGACAAGACAAAAAGCTACTTCTTATTACGATCTTTTACTAGGGCAGGAAACTGGTAGATATGTTTTTAGAATTATTGCTTTGAAGGAAATACTAAGTAATCCAAAAAAATACGGGTTTAATTTTAATGAAGCTGACTTGTATAAAGATGTACCTACTTTCAATGTATTAGTTGAGGAGCCTATTCCGGATTTTAATGAATTTGCTGCTAAGCATGGTATTAATTACAAGATTTTAAAAATTCATAATCCATGGTTAAGAGAAACCAATCTTAATAATTCTTCGGGAAAAGAATATTTTATAAAAATACCCAAAGCTGGATATTATACATCAGGAGTAGGACAATAGCTTTTAAAACTCTTATTTAGAATTTGGTATATGTCATAATAAATATGCAATAGCAACTTGTTTTTTAGAATACTAATAATTTATTAAGCAAAACTTCTTCAATTGTTGTAAAATTGTAGGATGGATATATTTACAGTTTTTTCATTAATTTTTATTGGTATTCTTGCTGGTTTTCTAAGCGGAATTATGGGGATTGGAGGTAGTGTAGTTATGATACCTCTTTTAATCTTGTGGGTTGGATTTTCACAACACGAAGCACAGGGTACAAGCCTTGCTGTATTATCTATCCCAGTGACTTTATTAGCAGCATTTAATTATTATAAGGAAGGGTACGTAAATTGGAAATTTGCTTTGATCATTGCGATTACCTTTATTGTTGGTGGATATATAGGTAGTAAGTTTGCAATCTCTATTAATCAGGGATTGTTAAAGAAAATATTTGGAGGTGTTCTTTTAATAGTGGCGCTAAAAATGATTTTTAGTAAATAGAAATCTTCTGTCTGATCAATACAACAGAGTGTTAGTTGGGATTACTTTTGATGGAATCTTTTTCACGTTGATAACGCTCATATTCTTCATCAATAGCACGCTCTTCATCCGTTCTATTATCTTTTTTACCTTTTTTTGGTTTGTCATTTTCCTCATCAGAATCATTTGTTTCGCTAACAGGAGGGTTTGCATCCAGATCTGCTATTAGAAGAGAAACTCCCTTAGATAAAGAGTTATAATGAATAGTATATGAGTTACTGAGGGTTTCACTAGAATGATGCGTGGCTACTTTTCGAATATCTAATATTTTCTTATCAGTATTCATGAAATACATCATAGGGAAACCAAGTGCGTGTTTAAGATTGTTTATGATATAAGAATCCTGATTCGATTTTTCATTGACATATAATAATTGGACGTTATCACTATACTCTTTAACTTTTTCATTAACATCCTCCTTAGAATTCCAAAATAGAACAATAAAATCAATCTGATCATGAAACTGGTCTACTAAATCATTTAATGCAGGAATCTCACCATCACCAGGAACACACCAGGTAGCATAAGAAATAAGGAATACTGGTTTTTCAAATTCCTTAAAAGTGATAGGATCTCCTTTTAATGGATTCATTTTAAAATTATCCATGTAGGTACCAGTAAGATGATTATCGACTAATGAGTCGAAGAGGAACTTAGCATATTCTAAGTCCTGATCCTTAAAAGCAGCGTTACTTTTAAGGTTATATTTATGAATATGTGCCGCTATAGCAACTGAAAAAGGTATTTTTGTTTCTGGCTGTGCAAATGCACTGCTCATATATAAAAAGAGTATCCCTACAACTAATATTTTCTTCATTACAATTTAATTACGGTAGCTAATGTACTATAAAGTACTTAAAAATAACAGTTTTAGCCTTGTAAAACCTTGTTTTCCCTTAACAAATTAAAAACTGACTGATCTGCAAACTACTAAATAACGTAATTATAATAGCAATTAGTGTGCCTAGATCTTTTTCATTTGTTGCTTCATCATTTTTATTTGTTCAGTAAGCATATTGTTTTTATCCAATTTCTTAGCTTCGGTAAGCAAGCTTTGTGCTTCTCTCTTGCGTCTTTTTGTCATCGCAAATCCTGCTAAGTTAAGTTTAGCAACTGCAAGATATTGATCCATTGATAACCCCAGCTTGATCGCTTTTTTAAAATATTTCTCTGCTTGAGTGATGTTAGTTTGAGATGATATTGTACCTAATAAAAAATTATAAAACCCCTGTTGCTTTGTAGTAAGTGCAGTTTCGGGATCTTTAATTTTGTCTAACCATTTTTTTGCACCATCAAAGTCTTGCTTACGCATCTTATTAAATGAAAGAAGAATAAATTCATTTTTAAAATAAAGGAAGACAAAAAATAATGATAATAATAAAAGCATGATGCCATTACCTATATACCCTTCTATCATTTGCCAGATGGCTAATCCAACAATTATTGCTGCAATTATTAGTTTAAAATTTTTATTATACATGAAATGTGTTGTTTTTTTATCGCGGCAAAGGTAATAAAAACAATTAAAAATAATTTGATAATTAGGTTTGTCAAAGTAAAAACTCTTTGTATATTTGCCCGCAGTTTTGAGGAGAGTGTCCTTGAAAATTAATATAGATATTTCAAGAAGATTTTATAAATTATAGATAGCAATGAAAAGAACGTTTCAACCATCGAAGAGAAAGAGAAAAAACAAACACGGTTTTAGAGAGCGTATGGCTTCTGCTAATGGTAGAAAGGTGTTAGCTCGTAGAAGAGCTAAAGGAAGAAAAAAACTATCTGTTTCTTCAGAATTAAGACATAAGCACTAATGATGTAGTGGTTTAAAAATATTAAGGTGTTACTTTTATGAGTAACGCCTTTTTTTATATCTCGTCGTTTCAAAACTTTTATAAAATTTCAAAACCAACATTAAAATGCCAAAAAACCAAAAACTCAAAAGTATATTGATCATCGGATCTGGTCCAATCGTAATTGGACAAGCCTGTGAGTTTGATTATTCAGGTACACAAGCTTTAAGATCTCTACATGAAGATGGAATAGAAACGATTTTGATCAATTCTAATCCCGCAACAATAATGACTGATCCTTCTATGGCTGATCATGTGTATCTAAAACCATTGAATACTAAGTCTATTATTGAGATTTTAAAAGAGCATCCGCAAATAGACGCTGTATTACCGACGATGGGTGGGCAGACAGCTTTAAACTTATGTATTGAGGCGGATGAAAAAGGTATCTGGAAGGATTTTGATGTAGAAATTATTGGTGTTGACATTGATGCTATTAATATAACAGAAGACAGAGAGAAGTTTAAGAATTTAATGCATGATATTGGAATTCCAATGGCACCTCAATCGAGAGCAGGTTCATATCTGAAAGGAAAAGAAATAGCTCAGGAGTATGGTTTTCCTTTGGTAATTAGAGCATCATATACGCTGGGTGGAGCAGGTGCATCTTTTGTGTTCAAAGAAGAGGATTTTGATGAGTTGTTGACACGTGGGCTTGAAATTTCTCCTATCCATGAGGTGATGATTGATAAAGCACTCATCGGGTGGAAAGAATATGAATTAGAGCTTCTTAGAGATGATAATGATAATGTGGTTATAATCTGTACTATTGAAAATATGGATCCTATGGGGATTCATACAGGAGACTCAATTACAGTTGCTCCTGCAATGACATTAAGTGATAAAGCCTTTCAGCGAATGCGTGATATGGCAATTCATATGATGCGTAGCATAGGAGATTTTGCAGGAGGGTGTAATGTACAATTTGCGGTGAGTCCAGATGAAAAAGAAGACATTATTGCAATAGAAATTAATCCTCGTGTTTCACGTTCCTCTGCTTTAGCATCAAAAGCAACGGGGTACCCTATAGCAAAGATAGCTGCTAAATTAGCGATTGGTTATACACTCGATGAATTAGATAATCAGATAACAAAATCAACTTCGGCACTGTTTGAACCAACATTGGATTATGTAATTGTGAAAATTCCAAGATGGAACTTTGATAAGTTTGAGGGATCAGATAGAACACTAGGTCTGCAGATGAAATCAGTAGGTGAGGTGATGGGGATTGGTCGTTCTTTTCAGGAAGCATTACATAAAGCAACACAATCTCTTGAGATTAAGCGAAATGGATTAGGTGCTGATGGCAAAGGTTATAAAGATTATGATCAAATCATTGAGAAGCTTACCTATGCCAGTTGGGATAGAGTATTTGTAATTTATGATGCGATCCAAATGGGGATTCCATTAAGTAGAATCCATGAGATTACTAAGATCGATATGTGGTTTCTTAAGCAATATGAAGAATTATATTTCTTAGAAAAAGAAATTTCTACTTATACGATACAATCCTTAACCAAAGATTTGTTATTAGAAGCAAAACAAAAAGGATTTGCAGATCGACAGATTGCTCATATGGTAGGTTGTTATGAAAGTGAAGTATATACCAAAAGAGATGAACTTGGTGTTAATCGTGTATACAAGTTGGTAGATACCTGCGCCGCAGAATTTAAAGCCATGACCCCTTATTTCTATTCTACTTTTGAAGCAGAAATAGAAACACCTGATGGTACGGTGTATGTAGAGAATGAAAGTAAGGTTACAGATAAAAAGAAAATAGTAGTACTCGGATCAGGACCTAATCGTATTGGACAAGGTATTGAATTTGATTATTGCTGTGTTCACGGAGTATTAGCATCAGCAGAATGTGGCTATGAGACTATTATGATTAATTGTAATCCGGAAACAGTATCTACAGATTTTGATACGGCGGATAAACTATATTTTGAACCTGTTTTTTGGGAACATATATATGATATTATACGTCACGAAAAACCAGAAGGTGTAATTGTGCAGCTTGGAGGACAGACAGCCTTGAAGTTAGCTGAAAAACTAGATCGATATGGTATAAAAATTATGGGAACTAGCTATCAGGCTTTGGATTTAGCTGAAGATAGAGGTAGCTTTTCCAGTTTATTAAAAGAAAATAATATTCCGTATCCTGAGTTTGATATAGCAGAAACGGCAGATGAAGCGCTAAAAGTTGCTGATAAATTAGATTTTCCAATATTAGTTCGCCCGTCTTACGTATTAGGAGGTCAGGGAATGAAGATTGTAATTAATAAACAGGAGCTAGAGGAGCATGTGGTAGATTTATTGAGTAAAATGCCTAATAATAAATTACTACTGGATCATTATCTGGATGGTGCTATAGAGGCTGAAGCTGATGCTATATGTGATGGAGAAAATGTTTATATTATAGGTATCATGGAGCATATTGAACCTTGTGGAATTCATTCTGGAGATTCTAATGCCACTTTGCCGCCATTTAATCTGGGTGAGTTCGTTATGCAGCAAATAAAAGATCACACTCAGAAAATTGCATTAGCGCTCAATACAGTAGGATTGATTAATATACAATTTGCCATCAAAAACGATATTGTATATATTATTGAAGCTAATCCCAGAGCATCCAGAACCGTACCTTTTATAGCAAAAGCATATGGTGAGCCTTATGTTAACTATGCTACAAAAGTAATGCTGGGCGAAAAGAAAGTAACTGATTTTGACTTTAATCCACACTTAAATGGTTATGCAATAAAACAACCTGTATTTTCTTTCAATAAATTTCCTAACGTAAATAAAAAATTAGGTCCGGAGATGAAGAGTACAGGAGAAAGTATTTTGTTTATAGATGACCTTAAAGATGATCAGTTTTATGACTTGTACTCCAGACGTAAGATGTACTTAAGTAAATAGAATCAGAGTTAAAAGAAGAAGTAGTTTTTACTTCTTCTTTTTTAAGAAAAATAGCGAAAGCTCAGTAATCAATTGTTACTGAGCTTTCGCTATTTTAATAATGATCTATACTAATTTTTGATTTATGGAAAGGGAAAAAATCAAGCTAATAATGTCTATACTTTTACTTTTTTATGCTTTTAATATAGTACTTATATTACCTAGTTATTTGTGTGTATGAGGAGCTTAATAACCTATTCCTTTTTGACCTATGTTACATAATAGATTCTTTTTGATTATATCTTTATCTCTACTTATAATGTCTTCCTGTGTTCAAAATAAGGAGGATGAAAAAGAACCTGTTTCCGTTTTCTCTGATCCTATTGATGCAAAAGTAGCAAAGCTTTTAACTGCTATGACAATAGAAGAGAAAATTGGTCAAATGACTCAGATTACAATCACAGCTTTAGAAGAAGAAGGAAACCCTGGAGTTTTAGATAGTATTAAACTAAAGGAGGCTATTCAGAAATATAAAATAGGTTCTATCTTAAATGTACCAAATCCGGGAGCTCCAACACCAAAACGATGGAACGAAATTTTAATGAGAATTTTAGATGAAACAAATAAAACGGACAAAAAAATTCCAATAGTGTACGGCATAGATGCTATTCATGGAGCAAGTTATACAAATGGTGCAGTTTTATTTCCTCAACAAATTGGTTTAGCTGCTACCTGGGATCCAGAATTAGTAGAAAAGTGCGCTGTAGTTTCGGCTTATGAAACAAGAGCTTCTTCTATTCCTTGGGTCTTTTCACCAGATCTTGATTTGCCTAGAAGTCCGGTTTGGTCTAGAATGTGGGAATCTTTTGGAGAAGATACATATCTATCTTCTCAAATGGGAGTTGCAATGGTAAAAGGTTTTCAAGGAGAGGACATTGGTAGTTATAATAAAGTAGCCACTTGTATCAAACATTTTATTGGGTATGGGAGTACAACGACAGGTAAAGACAGAACTCCCAGCCTAATTCCAGAAAGAATACTAAGGCAATATGATTTACCTATTTTTAAAAAAAGTATAGATGCAGGTGCAAAAAGTGTAATGATTAGCTCTGGAGAAATAAATGGAGTTCCGGTACATGCCAGTAAAAAAATGATTACAACGATTTTAAAAAATGAACTGGGGTTTAAAGGGGTAGTGATTACTGATTGGGATGATATTGTTTTTTTACACACAAGGCATAAAGTAGCATCATCTATGCGTGAAGCTGTTAAAAAAGCAGTGTTAGCAGGGATTGATATGAGTATGGTGCCTTATAACTATGCTTTTGCAGAAGAATTGTTGTCTCTGGTCAATGATGGAGAAGTGCCCATGTCTCGAATCAATGATGCAGTAGGTAGGATTTTAAGAATGAAATATGAATTAGATTTATTTAGAACAGCAGTCACTGATCCTGTTGATTATCCTGATTTTGGATCTGACTCCTCTATTGCTTTATCATACATTGCAGCTTCAGAATCCATTACTTTGTTGAAAAACAATGAAGATATATTACCATTAGAAAAAGGAAAAAAAATCTTGATCACGGGACCTACAGCGAATAGTATGAAATATCTTAATGGTGGGTGGTCTTATACTTGGCAAGGAGATCAGAGTGATCTATATGCTAACGATAAATTAACAATTTTAGAAGCTTTTAAGGAAAAGATTGGGGATAAAAATGTGCTCTATACACCTGGAGTTTCTATTTCTAAAGAAATTAATATTGCTAAAGCAGTTTCTCTTGCAAGACAAGCGTCTTATATAATTTTATGCTTGGGAGAACATAACTATACAGAGACTCCAGGTGATATTAATGATTTAACAATAACCAAACCTCAAATAAAATTGGCGTTGGCACTAGCAAAATTAAACAAGCCTGTTATTTTGGTACTCAATGAGGGCAGACCAAGAATTATTAGTGAATTTGAAGATAAAATGGATGCAGTTGTACAATGCTATCTTTCCGGAAACGAAGGGGGTAGAGCGCTTGTGGATATTGTTTACGGAACTATTAACCCTAGTGGGAAATTACCTTATAATTATCCTCGATATGTTAATTCTTTAGAAAAGTATAATAGGAAATCGACAGAAAATTTAGGAGATGATGAGCAAAATGATATTTCTGGTTATCAAAAAAGTTATTTTCCTCAGTACGAGTTTGGTTATGGACTTTCTTATACCACGTTTTCTTATAAAAATTTAATTTTGGACAAAGTTTTTATTGAGAGAGGTCACACAATTAATATAACCGTAGAAGTTCAGAATACAGGAACCAGAAAAGGAAAAGAAGTAGTTCAGTTATATCTAAGCGATATGTATTCAAGTATTACCCCAGAAGTGAAGAGACTGCAAGGTTTTAAAAAAATTGAGTTACAACCAGGAGAAATGAAAAAAGTTTCTTTTGAAATAGATATAGATGATCTCAAATTTGTTGATGAACATAATAAATGGATTGCTGAGTTTGGAGAGTTTGAGGTAAATATTGGTGGATTGACAAAGAAATTTGAACTTGAAAAAGTGATGTAATACTAGTGTTTCCTATAGATTATAATCATTTTAATATTTAAAATAGATTTTTTTGTCTAATATTAAATAATTATGTTAAATTTATGCAAAATAATATTAGGGCTTTATAATATTAAATAGTAAACACACAAATTACATCGAATGCAATCCAAAACCTCTACAGACTCTATTTTGTGGAAAAAAGTTAAACTAGGAGACTTAGAAGCTTTTAACTCACTGTACGATCAATATGTAGATATTCTTTATTCATTTGGGATTCAGTATACCACAGATACTAATTATGTAAAGGACTGTATTCATGACTTATTTTTGGATATATATAAATACAGAAAAAAATTATCAGATGTTGATAATGTAAAATTTTATCTCTTTAAATCACTAAAGAGAAAGGTGAATAAAAAATATAAGTCTAAATTAACTTTGTTTTCCTCAAATGATAAAACGGATAAGCTTGCATCGGTCTGTCAATCAATCGAAGAGTCAATGATTCAAGATGAAAACTCTTCAGAAATTGCAACTAAAGTTTCTGCTGCATTTACCTGTCTTTCTAAAAAGCAAAGAAGAGGAGTTTCTTTAAAGTTTTATGAAGAAAGATCTTATGAGGAAATTGCCGTTATCTTAGGAATTTCAATAGAATCTGTTCGAACGCTTATCTACCGAGCGGTAAAAAAAATGCGTAATGAGATAGAAGTTAAATAATTATTAAAAAAAAGTATCTTTTTTTGTCTATGCATCCGCTTTTCTTATCTCTTTATTAATAATCATACATATGTTCTGTTTTATTTAATCATTTTAGTGTTTGAATAATAAACGAAATGTAACAAGTATTTGAAAAAAAATAGATACCTCCCCAAATGTTAACAGAAGAAGAAAAATATTTTTTGAAGTATCGGATTAAAAAGTCCGTTGTTACCTATCGCTTGAAAAAAAAGAGGAGAAATATTACAATTTTGACAGCTGCAGCTGCAGCAATCGTTTTTTTTATAATTCCTTACACAGGGTTTATTGATACTGACTCAGAAATTGAGAAATATGTGAATGCTACAGATTTAACAATTACAAATGACGAGGATGTGCAGCTGGTATTAAGCAATGATGAAGCAATTCATATTGAAGAAAAGACATCAAATATTACCTATTCTAGTTCAGGAGCATCGGTTCAAATTAATGGTTCTGAAAAAGTTACACAGAATTCGGAAAGTAAATATAATACGATTATCGTACCTTATGGTAAACGTACTAAAATTACGCTATCAGAAGGAACAAAAGTTTGGTTAAATTCTGGTTCAAAACTTACATATCCAGTCGTTTTTAATGGTGATGTAAGAGAGGTCTACTTAATGGGAGAAGCTATTTTTGATGTTACCCATAATAAGGAACAGCCATTTTATGTAAAAACCAGTGATTATGATGTGAAAGTTCTGGGTACCGTATTTAATGTGAGTAGTTATGATGATGATAAGTATACCAGCACTGCATTAGAGAGAGGAAGTGTAGAAATACAGTATTCGGCAAATTCCTTTTTAGGTAAATCCAAACTTAGAATTATCCCTGGCACATTAGCAATGTATGATAATGTAAATGAGAAATTGTCCAGTAAGAGAGTAGATGTAGCCAAGTATATGTCCTGGAGAGATGGTAAATTTATTCTTAAGAAACAAAGATTAGACGGAATCCTGAAAAAACTATCAAGATATTATAATATTGAGATTGCTGTTGATAATCAAGAATTGAATGAACAGACATTCTCAGGGCATCTTGATCTTAAAGATACTATTGAAAAAGTATTAGATGTTATTAAAGAAACTTCGGATTTGAAGTACAAGATAGTAGACAGAAAAATTGTAATCAACTAAAAATAACTATATGATATAATTAGATATGACAAATGTATCACAAAAAAAGTCAGAAAATGCTGCAACATTTTCTGACGAAGTGATCGTAAATAGTACCGTTAAAGCAATATTAAACTAAATCAAAAACAAAATTATGAATAAAAAAGCTAACTGGCAGTCTTTTATCTACGAAAAAGAGACCTCCAATTTGTTGTTAACCATTATGATGAGAGTTTTTATGTTATTTTTGTGTTTCGGATTAACAAGCGCTTATGCTAATAATTCGTATTCACAAACTAAGTTAGACGTTGATCTAAAAAATGGAAGTCTCGAAGATTTATTCGAACAAATTCATTCGCAGAGTGAATTTATCTTTTTTTATAATGATAATATTATAAGAAAAGATCAAAAACTGTCGATTAACCTTCAACAGTCTACGGTTAATCAAATTTTAGATAAAGCCTTCTTAAAGACAGATCTTGCTTATAAAATAATTGACAGACAAATCGTAATTACAAAATCAAAAAAACAAGTAATTACGAAAACGATTTCTATGGTTGAAAAACCAGTACAGAATTCGGTAAGTGGTGTTGTCACGGCTGGCGGTCTTCCTTTACCTGGAGCAAGTGTTCTTATTAAAGATACTAGTAGAGGTACTCAAACTGATTTTGATGGTAAATACGAACTATCTGTTGCAAATGGAGAAACAATAGTATTCTCTTATGTTGGCTTTACGAATCAAGAAATTGTATATACAGGACAGGCATCAATCGATGTTGTTCTGGTAGAAGATGCAGCTGCATTAGACGAAGTTATTTTAGTAGGTTATAGTACAAAATCAACAAGAGATATTGTTAGTTCCGTATCTGTTGTTAGTTCCGAAGAATTAAGTGCCACTAGTCCAGTAAGTATCGAACAAGCTATACAAGGATTAGCAACTGGTGTAACCGTTGGAGCAGAAGGAGGTCCTGGTGGAAAAGCGGCAGTACGAATTCGTGGTTATGGTACAGTAAATGGTAATGATCCTTTATATATCATTGATGGAGCGCAGTCTGCAGCAGATCTTAATGATATCAATCCTAGTGATATTAAGTCAATTCAGATTTTAAAAGATGCCTCTGCAGCATCAATTTTTGGTGTTCGTGCGGCAAATGGAGTTATCGTAATTGAAACAAAAAAAGGAGCAAAAAATTCAGTTACAAAATTTAATGTAGATTCATATGTAGGGCTAGATTATATTCCTAAAAGTGCTTTTCCAGATCTAGCTTCACCACAACAATTAGCAGATGCAGATTGGCAAGCTTATTTTAACACAATAACTGACGGTAGTAATCCAACAAGTCTACAATTTGGAAATGGAGCTACACCGGTTTTACCAAATTATATTACGCCTGCAGGAGCGCAAACCGCTGATGAAAGTTTATATACAGAAGAGAATAGAATAACAAGAGCTAATAAAAATGGAACAGATTGGTTTGATGAGTTTTATAATGCAGCAGTAGTACAAAATACTAATTTGAGTATGGAAGGTGGTTCAGAAAATTCAAATTATTATTGGGGGTTAGGTATTTTAGACCAAGATGGAGTTGGTTTAGAAACTAATTTTAGAAGATACAATACCCGATTAAATTCTCAACACGAGGTTGGAAATAAATTTCGATTAGGTGAGAATTTTAATTTTACTTATTCTGAAAAGGTAGAAGCTGTAAATAATCAAGTTGTAGGTGGTCCAATTAGTCAATTGTATAGAATCCATCCTTTGATTCCAGTAAGAGATGTTGCGGGGAATTTTGCTGGTACACGAAGTCCAGGATTAGGAAACGGTGCTAACCCAGTTGCCACGGCCATTAATAACAGAGATAATCAAGAAAACAGATTTAGAGCTTTGGGTAATATTTTTGCAGAATTGGACATTATTGATGGTTTAACAGCAAGAACCAATTTAAGTTTAGATTATATACACACTGAACTTAGAGTTTTTAATTATCCTACACCAGAGAATGAAGCTGCAGTGTTAAATAATGCATTGTCTGAAATTAATTTTACCGGTACAAGATTAATTACCACAACGAGCCTAAATTATAATAAAGTGTTTGGCAATCATGAGTTTGATGTGCTTGCCGGAGTAGAATACAATCGATATGTAAATAAAGGATTAGTTGGTGTTAGAACTGATTTACCTTACAATGGTCCTGAGAATTTCTTTTATCTTGATCTAGGTACAGGTGGTATTGCAAATTCTGGTTTTGGAGATATCGGAACTTTATATTCTAATTTTGCTAAATTAGATTATAAACTTAATGATAGATATATTTTTAATGTAACGATTCGTCAAGATCAATCGAGTAAGTTTATTGGAGAAAATAATAAGGGCTTCTTTCCTGCTTTTAGTGCTGGATGGAGAGTTTCTAACGAAAATTTCTTAAAGGATTCTAATACTGTAAGCGATTTTAAAATAAAGGCTAGTTATGGAGAACTTGGAAATGATAATATTCCATCAAATCAAACAGCGGATCAATTTATTTCTAATTTAGATTTCTTTAGTTATCCTAATAGTAATGGTAGTTCTGCAGGAGGTAACTATTTAGCAAATCGAGGAAATCCTGATATTACCTGGGAAACTACAAAAACATTAAATCTTGGTTTTGATGTAACCTTATTTAATGATTTCAATATTTTATTTGACTGGTATACTGCAGATACTGAAGATGTATTATTTGCAGTGGCAGGTGATCCTGCGGTATTCGGAGATGTTAATACGATTTTTGAAAACCTAGGTAAAGTAAATAATACTGGATTTGATTTAGGTATCGGGTATGGAAAAACTACTCAGGGAGAATTCACCTATGATTTTCAATTGAATATATCACATTATAAAAATGAGGTGGAGCAATTAGACCCTTCAAGACCAGAGCTTTTTATTGGAGGCGCGGAAAGTTTTGGACAAACGGTTACTAGAACCCAAGCGGGACAACCATTATCTTCTTTTTATGGCTTAGTAACAGATGGATTGGATGAAAATGGAAGAGTAAATTTTGTAGATGTTGATGGTGATGGTGTTTTTGATCAGGATAAAGATAGAGATTTTATAGGAAGTCCTCATCCGGATTTTACTTACAGTTTTAATTTCAAAGCTGATTATAAGAATTTTGACATTAACCTATTAGTACAGGGATCTCAAGGAAATGATATTTATAATTTTACAAAATATTTCACAGATACAGGAGTGTTTTTAGGACAAAAATCGCTGGATTACGTAAATTCTTGGACTCCCGAAAATACAGGCTCTTCTTCTCCGGCATTGACTACAGATTCGACTATTATTGGTCTTGAATCTGCTATTTCCAGTCGATTTGTAGAAGATGGTTCTTTTGTGAGATTAAAAAATATCCAGTTTGGATATACGCTACCAGCTAATTTTACTGACAGAATAGGTATGGATAAATTAAGAATTTATGTCCAAGGGAAGAACCTTTTAACATTTACTGAATATGATGGTTTAGATCCGGAAATTAGTTTGCAAGATTTTGACGGAGGTAATAATCTGGATATTGGTGTTGATAGAGGAGCTTACCCTATAGCGAGATCTGTATTATTTGGATTTAGCGCTACTTTTTAAAAGCTATTTTTTTATAAAATTTAGTTTAAAAATTATGTATAAAAAACAATAAAAATTAACCTAATGAAAAAATTAATTAAATTATTCGTGTTATTTGGAGTTTTGGCTTCGTGCAGCGACGAACTTGATGTACCACAGCAGGGTTCCATTAGTGCGGATGCTATCGTATTTGATGCTGCCTGGATAAATACTCAAATAGTTGCAGCCTATGGGATTTTGGATGGTAATTTAGATAATACTGATGTTTGGCGTGCAGCAGCATCCAACTGGATTTATGGAGAAGTTGCTTCTGATAACGCTTATAAAGGAAGTGAACCAGGGGATGCTGCACCTATAAATAATGTTGAAAAATATACACCACTATCTACCAGTGCTTATTTGGATTATAAATGGAGAGCTGTTTTTGAAGGTATTGCAAGGTGTAATTCTGCATTGATTGCTATTGAAAAAGGTTTATTAACAGAAGACTTAAACGAAGAAGATGCAACAGTTTTACAGGCGGAAGCACGTTTCCTTAGAGGACATTTTCATTTTGAAGCAAAAAAAATGTGGAATAATATCCCTTTTATTGACGAAACAGTAACAGAAAGTCAGCCTAATGTAGATATCGATTCTTGGTCTAGAATCGAAGAAGATTTTGCATTTGCAGCTGCTAATTTAGGTGAAAATGCAGCAGATATGGGAAGAGTAAATAGCTGGACAGCAAAATCATATCTTGCTAAAATACATATGTATCAATCTGATTTCGCAGCAGCAAAGCCTATTTTGAATGATGTTATTAATAATGGACCGTATGCGTTAAATGCATTTTACAGTGATAACTTTAATTTTGAAACAAGCAATAGTGCAGAGTCTGTGTTTGCAGTTCAGCATGCTGCTGATGATGAAAGTAGTAACGGTAGTACGGGGAATTGGGGTGAGGCTTTAAATTTTCCTCAGACCAGCGATATTGGTTCGGGTTGTTGTGGTTTTTTTCAACCTTCACAAAATTTAGTAAATGCTTTTAAAACAGATGCTGATGGCTTACCGTTACTAGATACATTTAATGATGTAGATGTAACTAATGATCAGGGAATATCTTCTGATGATCCTTTTACCCCATATACGGGTAATTTAGATCCAAGATTGGATTGGACTGTAGGTAGAAGAGGAATTGATTTTCAAGGGTGGGATGTTCATCCTGGTCAACGATGGATTAGAGACCCAAATAATGGAGGGCCTTATCTACAGAAAAAGACTGTTTATCGCAAAAGTCAAGCAGGTACAGCAAATTCTACAAGTGCTTGGACAC
Source organism: Aquimarina addita (assembly GCF_039539305.1). NCBI lineage: Bacteria > Pseudomonadati > Bacteroidota > Flavobacteriia > Flavobacteriales > Flavobacteriaceae > Aquimarina > Aquimarina addita. The sequence continues at coordinate 66,090 of NZ_BAABCW010000016.1, forward strand.
TATCAGTAAGTGCAATTAATATTAATATCATTAGATACTCAGAAGTATTGCTTTGGGCTGCAGAAGTGGCCGCAGAAGAGAGTGATTTAGCCACTGCATTGATTTATGTAAATCAAGTTAGAAACAGAGCTTCTAATCCGGATGATTTTGTAAAAGAGATTAATCGAATCGTTGATCCTGAAACAAATGCTGTGACATTAGAGGTACTAGAGACGCCTGCAGCAAATTACGTGATTGAGGAATATCCTTCGTTTCCAGATAAAGAGTATGCATTAAAAGCTATAAACTTTGAAAGGAGAATTGAATTAGCTATGGAAGGTCATCGTTTCTTTGATTTAGTGCGTCAGGGGAGAGCTCAAAGTGAACTGAATACATATTTGTCTGTAGAATCTACTAAGAGAGTACATTTATCTGGTGCTTCTTTTGGTGCGGGAGATGAATACTACCCAATACCACAAACGGCAATTGATCTTAGTGGTGGGGTTCTTGAACAAAATTAAAAATTTAATTGTTTTTTAATAAAAGGACAGTATCAATTTTGATGCTGTTCTTTTGCTTTAACAAGTTTTAGTTACGATATTTATGAAATTAGTTTATGTATCGATGAAAGTATATACGATTTTATTTATGCTGTTTTTAGGTGTTTTTGTTTCCTGTAATAAACAAAAGAAGGTTGATGTCACTACTCCAAAACTGTTTAATCAGTTAACAGCCGAGAAGACAGGAATTAATTTTTCAAATGATTTGACAGAGAATGATTCACTAAATTATTTTACATATCCTTACCTGTATATGGGTGGAGGAGTAGCAGCTGGTGATATTAATAATGATGGGTTGATTGATCTCTATTTTACAGGTAATATGGTGTCTAATAAATTATATCTGAATAAAGGAGATTTGACTTTTGAAGATATTACTGATAAAGCTGGTGTAAGCGGAGATAAAAGATGGTTTACCGGAGTAACTATGGCAGATGTTAATGGTGATGGTTTTTTAGATATTTATTGTACTATCGGTGGTAAATTCAAACCAAAAAATAATCTTTGTTATATCAATAATGGTAATGGAACTTTTACAGAGAAAGCAAAGGAGCTAGGTATTGATGATAAAAGTAATAGTGTACAAGGAACATTTTTTGATTATGATCTTGATGGTGATTTGGATCTATATGTAGCTAACTACCCTCCAACAAGTTTTTCTTCTCCGAATAACTATTATAGAAATAGAATGAATAACCCTAATAAACTGGAAACTGATAAATTATATCGTAATGATGGATCCCGGTTTACAGATGTTACGAATGCATCTGGTCTTCGATCCTTTGGGTTGTCATTAAGTGCCACTATTGGTGATGTTAATAATGACGGATGGCCTGATATTTACGTATCAAATGATTTTAGTACACCTGATTATTTTTTTATCAATAATCAGGATGGTACTTTTAAAGAATCATTGAAACTAGCAACAAGGAATACTTCATTTTATGGAATGGGTACTGATATTGCAGATTATAATAATGATGGCTTATTAGATGTTTTTCAAGTAGATATGTCAGCAGAAAATAATCGCAGAGCTAAAGCTAATATGGCAAGTATGAATCCAGCAGTTTTCTGGGGTGCAGTTAATACTGGTTTTCATTATCAATATATGCAAAACAGTTTACAACTTAATACCGGTATAATGAATGATAGTCTAAATAGTTATAATTTTAGCAATATCTCTAGATTAGCCGGAGTTTCCTCTACGGATTGGAGTTGGGGCCCGCTTTTTGTAGACTTAGATAATGATGGATGGAAAGATTTATTTATTTCTAATGGTACACGAAAAGAAATTAATAACCGGGATTATTTTATAAAACTTTCTAAATCAAGATATAAACGGGATAGTTTGTTGTATAAAAGTGATCAGATTCCTTCAGAAAAAATTGATAACTATGTTTATAAGAATAAAGGAGATCTTACATTTGAGAAATCTAATAATGATTGGGGTATAAGTTATGAAGGATTTTCGAATGGAGCTGTATATGCTGATTTAGATAATGATGGAGATTTAGAGATTATTACTAATAATATCGACGATAAAGCTTCTGTTTTTGAAAACAAAAACTCAGAAAATAACAATTATATTAAAATTCAATTTCAAGGTACAGAAAAGAATAAGTACGGGTTGGGAAATCGAGTGTATTTAAAAGCAGGAGGAAACAAACAAATGCAAGAGTTGACATTATCTCGTGGTTTTCAGTCATCTGTAGCACCAGAATTAAATTTTGGGATTAATCAATCAAAAAGTATTGAGGAATTAAAAGTAGTATGGACAGATGGGAAAACTCAAGTTTTTAAGGATATAGATGCTAATCAAAAATTAGTAATTAAATATACGGAAGCTATTGTAGAGAAAAATCCAGAAGAAAGTAAATCGGCTCCTTTGTTTACCTCACAAAATGAAGAGTTTTTTCCAAGTTTTAGTCATAAAGAAAATGAGTTTGATGATTTTAAAACTCAGGTATTATTGCCTCATAAGATGTCTTCTTTTGGTCCTGCATTAGTAGTGGGAGATCTTAATGGTGATGGTTTAGATGATTATTATATAGGAGGATCTTCTGGAAATCCAGGAGTACTTTTTTATCAAAATGACCAAGGTTTTAAAGAAATATCATCTTCTGTTTTATTAGAAGATAAAGATGCCGAAGATACAGGTGCCATGATTTTTGATGCTGATCAGGATGGAGATAATGATTTGTATGTGGTAAGCGGAGGGTATGAGTTTACTCCCAATGCTCCGCAATTGCAAGATCGATTATATATAAATGATGGGAAAGGTAATTTTTCTAAATCGCCTGAAACCACATTGCCTGAGATGATGACTAGTGGTTCCAGAGTATATCATGCTGATTTTGATAAAGACGGGAAAGAAGATATATTGGTTTTAGGACGACAAGTACCAGGAAACTACCCTAAGCCGGCGGATAGTTATATTCTTAAAAATGTAACAGAGAATGAACATGCTCGTTTTGAAAATGTAACTCCATCCTGGGTCAAAGAATTTACTGAATTAGGTCTTGCTACCAGCGCTGTAATCACTGATTATAATAAAGATTCGTGGTTGGATATTATTGTAGTAGGTGAGTGGATGCCTATTCGTGTCTTTAGAAATACGCATTCAGGATTTGAAGAGGTCTCAGAATCAATGGGACTAACCACAGATACTACTGGATGGTGGTGGAGCATTGAGGAAGGTGATTTTGATAATGATGGTGATATGGACTATATCGTAGGTAATAATGGACTTAATTATAAATATAAAGCGACAGAAGAGGAAACATTTGATATCTATATCAATGATTTTGATAAGAATAAGAAGGATGATATTGTATTAAGCTATTATAATGAAGGGAAGCAATACCCTGTTCGAGGGCGCGAATGTTCATCACAGCAGATACCAAACATCAAACAAAAGTTTAAAAACTATGAAGGCTTTGCTGAGGCTTCATTGATAGATGTTTATACAGAAAAATCACTGGAATCAGCAGTGCATTATCAGGTAAAGTCATTTGCTAGTGTATATTTGGAGAATAAGGGAGACTCTTTTGAGATACATCAATTACCTGTAGAAGCACAAATGTCATCCATAAATCAAATTGTTGTAAATGATTTTAATGCAGATGGACATCTGGATGCTGTTATTGCTGGAAATTTATATGCCTCTGAGGTAGAAACTCCTAGAAATGATGCTGGATATGGACTTTTCTTAAAGGGGAGTAGTAACGGAAGTTTTAATCCAGTTCCCACAACAGAGAGTGGCTTATTTATTCCAGGTGACGTAAAGGATTTACGTCCAATAGAAGTAGGAAATGATACTTTTATTATTGCAGCTAAGAATAATGATTTCCTACAATTTGTGAAAGTAGCTAATGATACTATTAAGACAACACTATAAATTTTTATGTTAACGGTTACTCTAATAAACCATCTTCTATCCAGTCATCAACCAAAAGAATGGTTGCATCAGATAATCTACCTCCATTAGTTTCTGGAGGCATAATATTAAATCCTTCTCTATCCATTCTATCTAGCAGATTTCTATTATCAACAGCTTCTACTACTTGTGCGAATGTTACCAAAGCCATTGGAGCCCCATTAGAAGGAGTAGCCCCATGACATGAAATACAATGATCTGTCATGATCACCTCTATATTTGCCGCAAAAGATGTGGTCTGATCCGGAATCGGATTCATTTCTGCTACAGGTCCATCATCACCTTCGTCACCTCCTTCTGTAGTAGTGTCATCATCACCACAACTTAACATAAATAAGGATAGTAATATTAGAAGACTATTATTGATAGAGGTTTTCATATGTTTTGTTTTTTACGATATGCATAGATAACGTGAGCATATTCAAATAATTATATAAGATCTTATAAATCTACCTTTACATTATGTTTTTTTAGCAATTCCAGATGCGTTTCTAGCTGGAATTCTGAAGACTTAAAGCGATCCCGTCGCACTTTCATCTCTTCTTTACGATAAATACTTCTCACAAATCGTCTAACAGCCGTTTCATTTTCTAAAATGAGACCAGGTACTTCTACACTTTTTCCATTTGTATCCTTTGCAACCATTGTGAAATAACTAGAGTTGCAATGTTTTACTTTTCCTGTCATTATATTTTCAGCTTCTACACGCACACCTACTACCATAGAAGTGGTACCTACGTTGTTTATAGAAGCTTTCATGGTCACCAGCTCGCCTACTTCTACAGGTTTTAGGAAATCTACCTTGTCTACACTTGCAGTGACACAATATGTTTCAGAATGTTTAGAAGCGCAAGCAAAAGCGATTTGATCCATTAAAGATAGAATATATCCTCCATGTATTTTACCGCTAAAATTAGAATGAGATGGAAGCATTAATTCTGAAATGCTAATACGGGATTCAGACGGTTTTTTGTATTGGTTCATGCTTAAAATGGTTACTGATGCATTTATGTTATAAACATACTATATTTTTAATAGTATATAATTCTAAAATAGTTTTAATTATCTTGTTTTCTAAAATGAGGAGATTCTTCTTCAACAACTTCTACAATAAAATATCTTGAATCTCCTAACCAGGAGATAGTAGCAAAACGTTCTTTGTATTTTAGTTTAACGTATCGTCCCTGATACTCTTCTAATTTTTTAATAACCTCTTCATTTTTACCTTCAACAGAAAACTTAAAAATATTAGCGCCAGATAGTCCCTGGCTTATTTCACCTTCCCAGGTTTTAAACAAGACACCTTTGTAACTAAATTTAATTAACTCTCCGCTTCTAACTCCTTCACTATAGGTAGAATAATAAGCCGCAGTATACCAAATGGTGAATAACGCAAATATGGAGGCTATTATGATAACTAATATTTTTTTCATTTTTAATTGTTATTTAATTCTATTATTTTAAAATACTATATTTTTTTAAACTGGTGATTTTCTTATTAATTAATAAAATTATTCCAATTCCAAAACCGATAAGTCCGATGGCATATATTATATCAACGATAAAATATAATAGCTCTGTCTGATAGCCTAACCCAAACATAAAAAATATATCTATACCATAAAATATAGAAGCAAAAGATATGAGTAAACCACTTACAATTAATAACGCAGAGTTTATTGCGATAGTTTTTGTTGCATAATAAGTTGATATAATTAATAAAAATACATTAGGTGTAATAACGATAAAACCTCGCATGAGGGAAATTAATTCTGATTGAAATGAAGTGTTCATTACTAATAGGCTTTAATAAAATGTGATGGTGTCATATTTATAATTCGCTTGTGTTTTCTGAGGCGCGTTTTATAATGGTTTCCGGAAGTGTTTTTTTTGCTTTCGCTCCCATCTTTTTTAATTTTTCTACGCTGGTGATCAAATTACCTTTACCTTCAACTAATTTATTCATTGCAGCTGTATATTCTTTTTTAGTATCGTCAATTTTTTTACCAATTCCTGTAAGGTCTTTCATTAATCCTTCAAATTTATCATAGAGCGCACCTGCCTGCCGTGCAATCTCGATAGCATTACGTTGTTGTTTTTCATTATTCCACATGGTATCAATAGTACGTAATGTAGCTAATAGAGTAGTAGGAGTAACAATAACAATGTTTTTTTCAAAGGCCTGATTGTATAATTTATTATCTTCATTAATGACAATTGCAAAAGCAAGCTCTATAGGAACAAATAATAATACAAAGTCAGGGGACTCTATATCATAAATATCTTGATAATTTTTTTCTGACAATTGATCAATATGTCGTTTAACAGCATTTATATGTTCCTTTAGATATCTGTTTTGTAGCTCTTTATCATCTTCATTGATATATCGCTCGTAAGCGGCCAGTGTTACCTTAGAGTCGATGACCATTTTTTTGTTGTCAGGAAGATAGATCACCACATCAGGCAGTATTCGGAGACCATCAGCATTAGTAAAACTCTGTTGTACAAAATATTCCCTGTCTTTTTCTAGTCCGGATTTTTCCAATACACGTTCCAGTACTAATTCACCCCAATTACCTTGCATCTTACTATCTCCTTTTAAGGCTTTAGTAAGATTTGTAGTTTCTTTACTCATCTGCTCATTCAGATCTCTTAGCCCTACAATTTGTTGTCTTAGGGCAGCATGATAATCAATACTTTCTTTATGAGTCTGGTCTACTTTTCTTTCAAAAGTCGTAATCTTTTCTTGTAAAGGACCGAGGATGTTTTTGATATTTTCCTTGTTTTGTTCTGTGAATTTAACTGATTTTTCATCAAGAATTTTAGTAGCAAGATTTTCAAATTCTTTAGAAAATTTTTCTTGTAGCTTTTCTACTTCTTCTTTTTGTTCTTGATTCTTGATATATAGATGTTCGAATTCCGCATTGCGACGTGTCAATTCTGTAGTATAAAAATCTTTTTCCCTTCGGATTTCTTCGCGCTGATTAGTAATATCAGCTATTTGTTTTTCTAGTGATTGAGTATGTTCTGAGTATTGTTGTTTTGTAAATACTAGTTGCTGATCGGTAGTATGTTTTATATCTTCTAACCTGGATTGTAATTGGTTGTTCTTTTCTTTCAGTGCTATTTGATCACTTTTTTTAGCTAATGCGTTCACATACTTACCAATAAAAAAGCCGATGAGTATCGCTACAATGGCAATGATAAATACGGTGTATTCTTGCATGTTTTTTATGTTTATTCAAAGATAAAGATTCTATGAGTATAAGAAAGTTTCAGAGATAAAATAAAAAAGCTACCTCGATTGGAGGTAGCTTTCTTATGTGAAATAAAATATTAATTAAAACTGTACTTTAATATCTAGTGTAATTGAACCAGTATTACCATTAGTTCCTGTAATGTTTGTTACTCTTATCAGTCCTTTATTACCGTACTGATCTACAAATTCTAATATATTACCTATAGATAGTCCGGTAACTCTTTCTGATGTAGAAGCAACTATTCCATCTAAATCAGAGGCTGATGTTACTGCATCAAAATCTAATGAAGATGTAGCGATATAAAAATTATTCAATTCATCTTGTGCTACTCCAGTTAAACCAGCAACTCCAGAATCTACGTTTCCATCACCATCTGTATCAAATAAAGCAGGAAAGTTAGCAGTAGAGGCTAAAGATGCGAATTGTGTAGCACCATAATAGTATCCAAAATCCCACAATGCAGCCGTTTCTTCTCCTTCACTAATTTTATATACTTCATTATTATATACAGATAAGAAAGTTTCAGAAGTACCATCTCCTAATGGAGCAGCCAATAGAGTACTTGTAAATGAATTGATCCCTGTAGCAGTACTAGTTCCTGTACCCGTAATTGTAATTGTTCCTACGGCAGTATCATCAATTGCATTTCTTTTGCTGATATCTCTAAAATCTCCTCTTCCTGTAGTAGCCCAAATCGTATATACAATTTGACTATCTACTGTAGTAGGCATCGGAAAAGGAATCTGAAAATCAAAAGCATTTGCATTATCCGAAGTAAGGTCTAAAGATCCATCTTTTTTATCATCTACTGTCACTCCTGTAACACTAAATTCAAAAGGCACTTCACCAAATCCAGACACATTCTGTGTTACATATAGTCTTCTCATTGAAGAGCTGGAAGCAAAAGAAACTTTTACTGTTGCATTATCTCCGGAGACATCAGAACTATTGATATTTACAGTTCTATTATCAGCTCCGCTTTCGAAAACTGATAATTCCCCATCAAATTCTGAGGTAGGGTCTGTAGGATCAATAACAAGATCATCATTAGAGTCACTACTACAACTTGCCGTAAATAGAGCAATTGTAGCTAAAAATAAGATCGGTTTACGTTTGAAAATTTTGTTCATATTTAACTTGGTTTAAATTTCCCGTAAAGGTAAGGGCTTTCTTAAAATATGTTATCGTATACACAATAAAAAAGTGCTGTTATCCATAAGTCGTCACTTTTTTCGATAAAGTGCAGTTTTATAGTACTTGGTATGGATGAAAATAAGAGGTGTTAATTACGTACTTTATAGCTACCTGTTTTGGCATCGAATAAGATAAGGTCTTCAGGAAATAGAGAAGAAAAAGCACGACATTGGATTAATTCTTTAGGACGACCAAACTCAAAACCTTTGGTATTCATGACAATCATTTTATCACAGAGTTGTATCGCAAAATCAATTTCGTGTGTAGAAAATAAAATAGTTTTTTGGGTCTCAAATGCGAGACGTTTTAGTAATTTTAAAATATATGCTTTATGATATACATCCAGATGCGTTGTAGGTTCATCTAATAAAATAAAAGGCGTGTCTTGCGCTATAGCTCGTGCAATCAGTACTTTTTGTAATTGACCGTCGCTTAATTCAAAACATCGTTTATTTATTATTTCTGTGATGTGAGTAACTTCTATTGCTTTGCTTACCTTGTCTATATCTTCATCTGTAAGTTTACCTATCCAATTGGTGTATGGATGTCTTCCTAAGGCAACTAATTCTTGTACAGTAATATTTTTAGAGGCTATTTTCTCTGTCAATACAATGCTCAGTTGTGAAGCCAGATCTACAGATTTGTAACTGTTTATTTCCTTGTCAGATAGATAGATTTCTCCGTGTAGTGCCGGCTGTACATTAGATAAAGTGCGAAGCAGTGTTGATTTCCCTATACCATTAGCACCCACTAATCCTACGAGTTCACCTTCATAGAGTTTTAGATTAATATCCGCAGCAATTACTTCCAGGTTATTCTTATGATGATAACCAATAGATAAATCTTCAGTTCTAAGAACTATATTTTTTTTATCAGGATGAATGGGTTTCAATTTTTTAGAGTTTTAAAGTTTTAAAATATACTTTGTACCTAATACCTGTATCAAAATACTCAAAAGAGCATTTTCCGTTTTCTTACTAATAGCCATATGACTACCGGGGCACCGATTAATGAGGTAATTGCGTTGATGGGCAATGTATATTCAATACCGGGTACTTGTGCAATGGTATCACAGATGAGCATAATAATACTACCTAACAATATAACTGCAGGAATTAATGTTTTATGATCTGAGGTGTGAAATAATTGTCGCGTTACGTGTGGAACTGCTAATCCAATAAAGGCGATAGGTCCTGAAAAAGCAATGATACTTCCTGCTAATAACCCTGTTGCGGTGATGACTAAAAAGCGACTGACTTTTATATTTAATCCTAAACTGCGGGCATAATTCTCACCTAATAGTAAAGTGTTTAAAGGCTTGATTGATATCACGGCTAATATCATACCAAGTAGCGATATCCCCATAAAAATTAAAAGATCTATCCAGGATAAGTTACCTAAACTACCAAATCCCCAAAAAATATACCGTTGTAATTGTTCTGCTGGCGCAAAATAAGAGAGTACACTTACAATAGCAGCAGTAATGCTACCAAACATTAACCCAATGATCAGAATTGCCATGGTGTCTCTTACTTTTACCGATACGACGGTTACCGCTATCAACACTAAAATACTGCCTAAGCTTGCTGCTCCAACTAATCCCCAATTAGACACTAATAGAGCTGCTGTGGTCGCACTGGCAAAGGTGCTTCCTAGAATAAGAACAGCAATCCCAAGACTGGCACCAGAGCTAATTCCTAAAACATAAGGTCCCGCCAGGGGATTTCTGAATAGTGTTTGCATTAAAAGCCCGGATACCCCTAATCCACTCCCTACAATAATTGCTGTACATGCTTTTGGTAATCGGTATGAAATAATGATATGTCGCCAGGATTCTTTTTCTACTGCTCCTCCCCATAAACTATTTATAGTATCAAGCCAAGGGATCAGCACAGATCCTAAACTGATATTAGCCACAAAACATAATACTAATACCATGAATATGATAATAAATGCACGTTTATATGATTTTTTAGGGGTCAATTAGTCTAGCTTTTCGAAAAAATATAGTTGGTAATCGGTTAATAGTTCAGGGTGTGCAATTTTAATAATGTCCTTTATAATTAAGTCAGGACGCATAGGACCTAATTCATAATACAGGAGTCCTCCTTTAGCACCCATTCTTAATGTTGAAGAATATACGGTTTTATTTTTAAATGCATCAAATAATGCATATCTATTGTTTTGTTGCTCGAGTGCTGATAAAGAGGTGCTATTACCAGAACCAATCCATAAATCTGCTTGTTGTGCCTTTTCTAAGACACTCTCAAAACTTAATGCGATACTTCCGGTTTTTTCATTATCAGCCCAGAGATAATTGGTGTTTGCATCTTTTAGAAAACGAGCTACATAGCTGTTTCCGCCTGGTACATGCCATATGTCTTTAAACATATTACCTGATAAAATGGTAGGCGATGTGGAAGCGTTTTCTGCTTTAGCTTTAGCCTCGATATAGTCTTTTTTAATATTTTCAAAAATAATAGCAGCTTCTGCTTCCTTATTAAAAAAAGCAGCGATAAATTTTATCCATTCTGCTCTGCCCAAGGGATGTGATTCCATCCAGGATCCATTAAAAACAACAGGAATTCCGGTTTTTTGGATCAGGTCATAAGCTTTGGTGTTTCCGTCTGCAGAAAACCCTAAAAGCATGTCTGGAGCAAGTTCTAGTACTAGTTCTGTATTGATGGAGTGCTCACTCCCTAATTCTTTAATGGTACCATTTTCAATAAGTGTTCTGGTTTTTTCTGAAGAAATGTAATCTGTATGCGGAAAACCTACAAGTTTATGCTGTACATCTAAGTATTCTAACACGGGAATATCTGTAGTAGAGGTGGCGACTATCTTATCAATAGGCGTAGCTATAAAAATAGCGGGAGTTGTGATTACAGGTTTAGACGTACCTTTAGGATATAAGATATAGGTAAAAGTATTTTTAGCATCCGGCCAGGGAGACGTGATCTTTATTTCTTTATAATTTTTGTAAATACTAATAGTAAAACCGGTGGCATAGGCATTAGCTTGCGTAACCAATGCAGAAGAATCGGTAGGGACGGCTATTTTGTTCTCTTTTTTACATGAAAATAAGGAAAGAAAAAGTAGCAGTATTAATATAGAGGTATATATGTGCTTCATTGATACTAAATTTAGTCTTTTCGAAGGTTTTGGTTTTTCAATTATATTATGTTAGATGATTTTGTTTCTATGTATGGCGTCATAATGTTTCGGTTCTGGCTGGGGTGTTTTAAAATTAAGCTTGCCTTATGAATTGGGAGAAATTCTAAATTTTGATTACTTCCCCATATCCAATTTTGATATGAAATGAATCTTTGAGTTCTGTTTTCTGTACATGAGAAACCAATGCTCTAATTGGTCCGGCATGGGAAACGATAATTATCTTTTCATGAGAAGCTAATGACAATGAATTATAAAAATCCAATATTCTATCACGTAGCATTACATACGATTCTCCGTGTGGGACCTTCACATTCACAAAATCCTCCATCCACGGATTTAATTCATCCTGATCGATTGATTCCCAGGCTTTAAGTTCCCAATCTCCAAAATCTAATTCTTTCAATCGGTTATCAAAAACAGTAGGTTTTCCGAATGTATTAGCCAGAAGTTTGCATCGCTGTAGCGGACTACTATACACATTCGTAATTTCTTTTAAAGGAATACCGGTGTGAATAGCAGCCACTTCTGACTCAAAAGTATTTGTAACACCCAGGTCACTTTGACCATAGCAAATACCTTTTTCGATATTAGGTGTAGTATGTCTTACCAGATATATATCCATAAAGCGATCATTGTTAAGTAAAATATAACTTCACTAAATTGTTGTACAGCACCTGCACAATCTCCTGTTTGTCCTCCGATCCACTTTGTAAATTTAGCCGCCAGAAACATTTTTGATGCATACATAGGGATGAGTACTAAGAAAACAAATGGATTATAAAAGAAAATTAATGGTATAATACCAAAAATTCCACTAATGACTAACATAGATGCACTCATCTTTTTTGCAGCAGGTTTAGCTTTACTATCATCTGTATCCCTTACATATTCATGCGTGTATAGTAAAGTGGTTGCTATAAATCGGCTTAAACTATGACCAGAAATAATGAGTAACGGAATATAGGCTACATCCATTTCTCTCAGGGCTGCAAATTTTATAGCCAAAATCAATAAAATGCCTATAGTTCCGTATGTTCCTAGTCTAGAGTCTTTCATAATCAAAAGAATCTTGTCTTTAGTCCATCCTCCTCCAAACCCATCGCATACATCAGCAAACCCATCCTCATGAAAGGCGCCTGTAGTATATATCGTGGAGAACATAGAAAGTAATAATGCTATTTCTGTTGAAAACATAAAAGAAGCTCCATAAAAAACAAGTGCTCCAATACTACCTACAATGATACCAACTAATGGAAAATATCTGGAGCTTTTTTGTAAATATAAGGGATCATGATCTACCCATTTAGGACATGGGATTCTTGTAAAAAACATCAAGGCAGTAAAAAATATATGAATTTCTTTTTTCATTCGCTGATATCCGGTTTAATATTTTGATAGAGTTATTATTCTTCGTTTATAAAAGTTACTGTGTATCTAATGGATCACGAAATGGTTAGGCTTTCATTCTTTTTTAAATCTTTCTATTACCTTTATAATAATACCAATTTTTATTGGTCGTAAGTTACTCGTTATATATGGTTTTAATTAAAAGAAATTCACAAAGGGTGTTATAAAAAGTAAAATAGCTACTAATATTGCAATTAAACCTATTTTATTCTTTTTTAAGAAAGATATGATTCCTAAATAAAGGCTAAGCAGTGCTACACTGATGATCACAATGGTATACAATTTTTTAAGAACTGATGGGTCAGACCAGGTTGATAAAGGTGTAAATGTAGGTGAGTCAGATTGATAGGCTACAATATACATTGTATAGTGGTATTTATACACAATAAAAAAACCTGCTAAACTAATCAGGATGGATACAATAGCCCGTTTCATCTATTCGTGTTTTATTCATTTTCAGAAACCCCTGCATCTTCAAAACTAGCCATATTATTTAAAAAAGCTACAGCCGATTCTATAATAGGATATGCAATAGCGGCACCAGTGCCTTCTCCTAATCGCATTCCAAGAGATATTAATGACTTTTTGCCCAGAAAATCTAACATTTTTTGATGTCCTTGTTCTTCTGAAGTATGGGCAAAAATACAATAATCCAATACATTTTCATTGATTTCTTTGGCAACTAACAAGGCTGCAGTAACGATAAAACCATCGATGATAATAATCATATGGAGTTCTGCAGCTTTTAAAATAGCAGCGGTAATCATAGCAATTTCAAAACCTCCAAAAGTTGCTAGTGCTTCCAGAGAAGAGGTTGGGTTGTGCTTCTCAAAAACATCTTTTAAAATCCTTTTCTTTAAACCTATGGCCTCCATTTGAAGTCCGGTTCCTGCGCCTACGCATTCTTCAATAGGAATATTGGTGCAATATGCCATCAATAAAGCAGCTGATGAAGAATTACCGATACCCATTTCTCCAAAACCTACAATATTACATCCAGAATCATGAATCGCAGTAACGATTTCTGTACCTTTATGCATAGCCGCATGGCACTGATCTAAGGACATAGCAGGTTCAATTTGATAATTTTTGGTGCCAAAATCAATTTTAGCGTCAATTAAATCCTCTTCATCTTGAAAATTGTGGTTTACTCCGGCATCAATAATTTTTAAATCTATATTATTTTGTTTGCAAAAAGTATTAATAGCTGCACCTCCTTTAAGAAAATTAGTTACCATCTGTTGTGTTACCACCTGTGGATAAGGGTTTACTTCTTTTTTTTCAGAAATACCGTGATCACCAGCAAAAATTGCAATGGTAGGTTTGTTTAGTGATGGATTCTTAGTGTTTTGGATCAGCCCAATCTGCAGTGCAATCTTTTCTAGTTTCCCTAAAGAGCCTATGGGCTTGGTTTTCATGTTAATTTTAAACTGAAGTTCCTTTTTTAAAGAGGTGTGTAATGAAGTGATCTCGAAATTCATTTATTTAAGTATTACAGGTATTCCGGATACCATTAATATAGCTTTATCTGCATGTTTAGCAATATGTTGATTCATCCAGCCTTGCAGTTCTGTGAATTTTCTGCCAATTTCCGTTTGTGCATGAACTCCCATTCCAATTTCATTTGATATGATAATAATGGTAGCTTGTATAGCAAGTAGTTTAGTGAACTCTGCTTTAGCCTGTAATAGAGAAGTCTCAATATCATTTTCTGTGTCTACGAAAAAGTTGGTTAACCATAAAGTTACGCAATCGATTACAACTATACTATCTTTTACAATGACTTTCGATAATTCTTTTTCTTCTTCAATAGAAGTCCAGCGTTGATCACGATCTTTTATATGTCTGTTAATCCGGTTACGATGGTCATCGTCCCAAACCCGTGAAGTTGCAATATAGGTTGGCGAATCAGAAAGCTGTATTGCCAGATTCTGAGCATAAGAACTCTTGCCAGAGCGTTCTCCTCCTGTGATGTAGTATAACATAAAAATAAGTTTTAAATCCGCAACACCATGGTAAGGGATATTTTAAAGTGTAAAGGTACTGGTATTCCTAATTATTTTATAAAAAGAGAATACATTTTAAACAAAAAATAATACATTCGCGCAGAATTTTGGTTCTGATATTCTTTACATAGGATAGAAGATTAAAAGGGAATCAGGTGATTTAATTCTACTTGTAGAATTAAATAATCTTGAGCTGTTCCCGCAACTGTAAGCTTAGTCCGTTTGATACGGATGCTTATTATGAATACTAAAAGACCACTGCTTGATGCTGAACTTGTTGTCAGCGTCTTTTAAACTTTTTTAAAAGAAACTGTAATAAGTCAGTTCAGGCGGGAAGGTACATAATAAGACGTAAGCCAGGAGACCTGCCTTAGTTCGATATATAAAACTTTCGGGATAGAAGTTTAAGTATGGGTAAACTACGTACTTTTTTCCGGTAATTGTAAATCTAAGTAAATAGAGACATGAACAAAAAAATGTTTTTTTGGGCGGCATTAGGTATGCTAGGCTCACCATTGGTTATTGCGCAAGAAACAACTGATGATGAGAAAATCAATCAATTAGAAGAAGTAGTAATTTCTGATTCTAAGTTTGCGTTAAAACGAGAACAAAGTGGTAAAGTGATCACAAAAATTACGGCAGAAGAGCTGGAACGGAGTAAAGGGCAATCTGTGGCAACGGTACTGAACCGTGTAGCAGGAGTGTTTGTTAATGGTAGTAACAATGCAGCCGGTGAACCGCTGGGAGTATACGCCAGAGGAGGTCGTAATCGCCAGGTGGTAATTAGAGTAGATGGAGTTACTATTAGTGATCCATCTTCTTCTTCAGGAGATTTTGATCTAAGGTTATTAGCGGTCGATCAAATAGAGTCTATTGAAATTCTTAAGGGGGCATCAAGTACATTATATGGTTCTGGTGCGGCTACAATGGTAATTAATATTACTACAAAATCTGAAAGTAAAAAAGCTATATCTGCACAGTTTTCTTCAATTTTTGGAACCAATCAATCTCAGGATGATCAGGATTATGATGTCAATGAATTTATAAATGCTGTTTCTGTACACGGAACTATAGGCAAAGTTGGGTATCTCGCTAGTTTTAATAGTCAGTATACAGATGGATTGTCTGCGGCAGAAGCAGAAGGGGCAGAAAGTGATGCTTACTCCAGATATAATGTATATACCAAACTAGGATATCAATGGAATGAGCATTTTAAGTTTCACTTTTTTGGAAACCTGGATACGTATAAAACAGATTTTGATGGTGGAGCCGGATTTGATGCTGATAATCGATTTGATAGCAGGCAATTGCGTGCCGGGAGTTTTTGGGAAGCAACGTATGCTAATGGTAGCTTTACTTTTGTAGATAGTTATTCGTTATTAGAGCGAGAATTTATATCAGATTTTCCGTCCAGATATGAAAGTAAGATATACACATTTGATGCATATAATAAATATAATTTTAGTGATACGTTCTATACAGTGCTTGGAGCGAATGGGTCTTATAGTGATTTTAATCTATTTAATGTTCCCTTTGGTGAGCAGAATGAGGTTACAGCTATTAATGATAATGACGCTGATTTTGATATTATAGATCCTTATCTGAATGTAGTTTACGTGTCAAAGTTTGGGCTAAACCTTAATGCAGGGGCAAGATTAAATATTCATAGTGCTTACGGTACTCATATGATATATTCAATTAATCCATCCTTCACATATACTTCTGGCGGTAATTATATAAAGGGATTAGCTTCGTATAGTACAGCATATATTACACCTTCGTTGTTTCAATTATACGATACTGCATTTTTTACAGGGAATCCTGATTTAGAACCAGAAGAGAGTAAGACTATAGAAGGAGGTGTTGAATTTTCTCTTGAGAAAAAATCAACATTAAGTATTGTTTATTTTAATCGTTCTTCTGAGAATTTTATCACCTTTGATCCTGCTACTTTTGTGAATTTTAATTCCCCTACAGATATTGATGTAGATGGAGTAGAGGTAGAAGTAGCAACAAAATTATTAGATGATAAATTTTCTATACAGGGTAATTATACATACACTAATATTTCCAAACTAGAAAATGATATTAGAATTCCTGAGCATACGATCCAGGCAAGTATAGGGTACCAGTTCACTAAAGATACATATGCATCTTTTAATTATCAATATAATGGAGAGCGTACAGATACTAATTTTGATAGCGTTACCTTTGAGCCGGTTCCGGTTACCTTAACAGCGTATGGATTGTTGGATTTTTACATCAGTCATCAATTTATCAAAAACCTAAGCGTTTTTGCCTCTGTCAATAATATTATTAATGAGGAGTATCAAGAGATATTTGGATACAGTACACGTGGTAGAAATGCCAGAATAGGACTTAATCTTACGTTTTGATCCGAAACTGAATTAAAATTAAAAAAGCTCTCAAAATTTTTAAATTTTGAGAGCTTTTTTAATTTAGTATTATGTATTTATTTGACTATTTATTTACTTCTTTGATTAAAATCATCTATATACATTCTCTGATAAGTAGGGCTAAACATTTTACTCTCACCTATAGTTTGATAAGGCAGACCAGGTGATTTACGGCCAAGGACTGTACCATTAGAAATATAATCTAAGGCTGCTTCCAGAAATGGTTCATCCACTTCTCCAAGCGTTCCTAAATCTAAAGGATTTTCAGATAGAGAAACATCGGGTACTAACCCATCAATAAAATTACCTACATCATTTTTATTAGCAGATACAAGTACTAGTGGCTGTATAGCATAAGTATGACTGGTATCCAGATTATCTCCAGTTCTAGAGAAACCATCAGCGTCGTATAAAGTTACAGAAGCTTGAAACTTACCAGTAGTAATTTCTCCAATTTGTATTACATTGATATACGGATCAAGTCCATTAATGATCAATTCACTTGCAGAAGCGGTTCTGTCTGTTGTTAGTACATACAAATTAGTAAGATTTAAAGAATTTATTGGGATTGCACCAGTTTGATTGCCATTTTCATCAAATTGAGTAATTTCACTTACAAAACGATTTACCAGACTTTCACCATTTCCTCCTTCTTCACTTAAAAAGAATGCTTGGTATTCATCATTCCAGATTTCTTTTGAAAATACTTCACCTTCAAATTGGCCGGTGATCATAGAAGCTAATCGTACGGCAGATGTAACAGATCCTCCACCATTATATCTAAGATCGAGTACTAACTCTGTAACTCCTTCAGCATTAAAATTTGCAAAAGCTTCATTAAGTTCCTGGTCAAAAGTTCCTGTAAATGCATTATACATTAAGTATCCTATCTTTTGACCATCATGATCAATGGTTTTAGCCAGTAATACTGGGTTTTCTGTATATTCTGATTGCGTAAGTGTTACATTCTCGTCTGGGGTAATAACACCATTTTCGATAGTAACAAACCCTACTTCGTAGGAGCTTCTGCTAAAGAGTTCATTAAAATCAGAGCTTGTATTTAACTGCTCACCATCTATAGAAGAAAAGAATTGACCTCTGGTAATACCTTTGCTTTCTGCATCTGTTCCCGGCAGGATATATCTAACAAATCCTAAAACCTCATCAGAACCTTCTGACACCAGAATTAAGTTAAAGTCCATTCCGGTAGTTTGAGAGATTCCGCTAAACGAATTTTCTAACGCAATATAGTCGTCTACAAGAAAACTAAAACGATCCTGAGAAGATAGAAGTCCATCAAATAAATCCTCTGGGTTATCAAACGTATTTAAAAAGGTGTAAAGTTCATCAAATGTAGCAAATCGATCATCGGCGAGATTGGCAACATCATTTTTATAAAGATAAATATTGTTCATCCCTTGCCATATAAATTCCTGAACATCCTGATTGGGATTATCAATTACTACAGGGTTATCATTATCTGTAGCGCCTGAATCATCGTCATTAGAACAAGAAATGATCATTAAAAAACTTAAAAAGAGCCAACTTGATTTGAATATATTCATGAATTTTTTTGTCTAAAATAATTATTAATGATTATATAAAGAAGGATTATTAGTTAATCCATTCTGTCATATTTATTTATCTTCGTTTATATCAATGTACATTCTCTGAAAATTGTCATTATACATTTTACTTTCCCCAAGAGTTTCTAGGGATAGTTGATTATAAGTAGCAAACGATTTATTGCCTAAAATATTATCTATAGCAGCGCTTAGAAAGGGTTCTGTGGTTTCTCCCAGGATACCCAGATTCGTATAATCTTCTTCTATCAGGATATCTGGTGTAAAGCCTCCATAATAATCGGTAAAGCCTACGGCATTCAATGATTTTAAAACCAGTGGTTGTATGGCATATGTGTGTCCTATATCTGCACCTGACCGACCAAAATCAGAAGAATCATATAACGTTATTGAAGCCTGAAATTTACCTCGGCTATTAGTACCAATCTGGATTACATCGATATATGGATCCAGTCCGTTGATAACAAGTTCACTAGCAGAAGCAGAACTTACAGTGGTTAAAATAAAAACTCTGGTAAGGTTAAGACTGTTGATACCAGTACCTGTTCTTATTTTATCATCAAAAAGGTTCGTGTCTCCCAGTTGTTCCTGTCGATCCACATTCCATTGTTCTGTAGAAAAAACCTGATCTTTAAATTGTCCTGTGATCATGCTGGATAAATCAATAGCTGTAGTAACAGATCCACCACCATTATATCGTAGGTCAAGAATCAAATCAGTTACTCCATCTGCACTAAATGTTCCGAAAGCAGCATTCAATTCTTCATCAAAATCTCCTGTAAATCCATTGTACATTAGGTATCCGACAGGATTACCTCCTACATCAAGTGTTTTTGCTATATGCACAGGATTCTCAGTATATTCTGTTTTGGTTAGAGAAACGGATGTTTCTGTTGCTATTACGTTTGTACCATCATAAGTTGCGAGGCCTATTGTGTAAGAATCAGGAGCTAATAAACTACTAAAGTTTTCATCAGTAATTTGTATACCATCAATGGTATTAAAAATATCACCTCGTTTGATCCCTTTGGCATCTGCATCGGTTCCTGGAAGCACGTATCTGACAAAACCAAATACAAGAGATTCGTTAGGTTCAGGATATCTTTTAAGACCATACTCCATACCATTGTTTTGAGTAATGCCATCAAAAAGTTTTTCTAAAGCTACATAGTCATCGACTAAAAAACTGAACTCATCTACAGGAATGTTTTCTCCTGCTACAGATACAACCTCTTTAGTTCGCAATGCGTCAAAAATTGATTCTGGTGAAGCAAAATTTTGAAGAAAGTCATTATATTCTCCATCAGAAGAGAAACGATCATTGGCAAGATCATCCACCTCACTTTTATACACATAAAAAGTATTCATACCCTTCCAAATAAAATCATTGATCTCTGTAGAAGAGGCTACGCGCAACACGTCGTCATTATCTTCAAAACAACCGGTAAAAAAGATTCCCGCTATCAATAAAAGGATCACACGTTTTATAAACTTCATATATTTTACTTTTGATAACCCTAAAAATAAGGACTTTATTGTATTTTTTCAGAAAGCAATGTAACAAATTATATAGATAGTCGTCTCCCTATTATAAAGCTAACAAGATTAGGTTTACAACAACCAACCAAGTACGATGAAAGAAAATGCATTTATAGCACTAACAAATGGATTTAAAGACAAGCTGTTTAGGCTGGCAAGGCGTTTACTAGTGAGTAATGAAGAGGCAGAAGATGCGACGCAGGAAGTTTTGTTAAAATTATGGAAGAATAAATTAAAGATAGCAGAATATAAAAATGTAGAAGCTTTTGCGATGACGATGACAAAGAATTATTGTTTTGATAAATTAAAAGCAAAACACTCAGATAATCTTTCGATAGTACATAGTAATTATAAAGATGAACACGCTTCATTAGATAGAGAATTAGAAGCAAAAGATAGTGTGGCATGGGTAGGTAAAATCATGGATGGATTGCCAGAGCAACAGCGAATGATTATACAGCTTAGAGATATAGAACAATATAATAATGCAGAAATTGCTGATATGCTGGAGATGAATGAAACCGCAGTACGAGTAGCATTATCAAGAGGAAGAAAAATAATACGACAAGAATTATTAAAAAAACACAATTATGGAGTTGTCTAACATAGAAAAGTTACTGGAGAAGTATTTTGAAGGAGAAACGACCCTTTCTGAAGAAAAAGAATTAAAGGTATTTTTTACCAGAGAAAGCGTGCCGCAACATTTAGAGAAATACAAAAGTTTATTTCAGTTCTTTTCTGATGAGCGTAATATAACTGCTGGTTCAGATACTTATATAAAGGTGTCTAACAAGGTTTCTAAATTTACCTGGATAGGTATTGCTGCATCTATAGCCGTGATTATCGGATTATTTTTTGCACAACCACCAACTACGGATACGGATTTAGGAACGTATGAAGATCCTGAAGTAGCATTACAAAAAACCAAAGAAGTCCTCAGTTTGGTTGCTCAATATATGAATGAGGGTAAAAAGGATTTAGTGTACCTCAATGAATTCGAAAACACTAAAAATAAATTTTTAAAATAAAAAAAACACCTGTTAACAGGTACATTTAAAACCAAAAAGATTATGAAAAAAATAGCAATTTTAATAGCATTAGCAGTAATGCCTTATATATCAATAGCGCAAGGCAATTTTGATAAATATGAGAATATGCAAGATGTCTCATCTATGGTAATGACCAGTAAAATGTTTCAGTTATTAACTAAAATTGATTTTGAAAGTAGTGACGCAGAAACACAGCAGTATATTAATTTAGTAAAGAACATCGATAATATAAAAGTGTTTGCTACAGAAAATAATGGTATAGGTCAAAAGATGAAAGCAGACGTAGATACATATCTTAAAACTTCTACACTAGATGAGCTAATGCGTGTGAATAAAGATGGAAAAAATATTAAATTTTATTCTAAGCCGGGAAAAAGTGATGATTATGTAAGCGAGTTATTTATGTATATGGAAGGAAAAGAAGGAGATAGTCCGGGTACTGTGGTGCTTACTATTACAGGGAATATTGATCTAAGACAAGTGTCGAAGTTGGCGGATGATCTTAACATACCAGGAGGTAAAGAATTAAAAAATGTTGAAAAGAAAAATTAGAAGATTTACAATTAATTAGTTGAACAATTATATTTAGTTACGTTAGTCAGGCTCCTTAGGAAGTAATCTTCCTGAGGGGTTTGATATTATCAATCAATCAAAAAAACAAAAAATATGAAAAATGTATGTAAAATGGTAGTGGTAGTTTGTATGGCACTGCTCATGAGTTGTAATAGTGAAGTTTCTTTACAGGAATATTTTGTTGACCACAAGGAAGATGCTGATTTTATAGCAATAGATTTACCTGCCAGCCTATTAGATAAAAAGTCTGTGGAGCTTAGTGATGATGAAAAAGAAGCATTGGAGAGTGTGAAGAAAATAAATTTCTTAGGGCTTCAACGTACTGATATGAATCAAGCTAAAATTGATGAAGAATCTGGTGCGATCAACAAAATCTTGAATACAGAGCAATATCAGACCCTCATGAAATTTGGGTTTGATGGAGTGAATATTGTTTTAAAGTATCAGGGTGATGATGAGGTAATGGATGAGGTCATAGTTTTTGCGACGCATCATGAAAAAGGTTTGGCACTGATTCGAGTATTGGGTGATGATATGAAACCAGAGAAAATCTCAAAGTTAATGCAATCAGTAAGAAAGGGTAATCTTGATCTGGATGCATTTAAGCAGATAGGTGAAGTTATTAATATGTAATGTCCCTGAGTATCAAAGTTATTTGTCCAGTGGTTTAGGTTACATACCATACAATAAAGTATAAACAAAAGCTTCAATTATATAATGAATTGAAGCTTTTGTTTATACGAGATTTTAGGTACAATCTTGCGCTATGTATATTACAAACACCTGGTATATGGCTCATATATCACCTTTGAGTGATGATTATGGGTACTGGAATCTAAATACCTGTATAATTAGAAGGTGTAATAGCTTTTAGTTCTGATTTTATACTGTCAGACACTGTTAGCGTATCGATAAAATCAGCAATAGAATTCTGATTAATTACGGTATTCGTTCTGGTTAGTCCCTTTAAAGCTTCATATGGATTAGGATATCCTTCTCTTCTTAGAATCGTTTGTATAGCTTCTGCAACTACAGCCCAATTATTTTCTAAATCCTGCTCAAATTTAGATTCATTTAATAACAATTTATTTAATCCTTTTACAGTCGCCTGAAAAGCAATCAATGTGTGTCCAAAAGGAACACCTACATTTCTTAGAACAGTACTATCGGTAAGATCTCGCTGTAGTCGACTTACAGGTAATTTTGCAGAAAGATGTTCAAAAATAGCATTGGCAATACCAATATTACCCTCACTGTTTTCAAAATCAATCGGATTTACTTTATGTGGCATAGCAGAAGATCCTACTTCACCTTTTTTGATTTTTTGCTTAAAGTAATCCATAGACACATAGGTCCATACATCGCGATCAAGGTCTAAGATAATGGTATTGATACGTTTTAAACCATCAAATAAAGCGGCCATATAATCATAATGCTCTATTTGCGTAGTCGGAAAAGAATGATGTAATCCTAATTTTTCCTGTACAAAATGAGTTCCAAAAGCTTTCCAGTCGATTTGCGGATAAGCTACTTTATGTGCATTATAATTTCCTGTAGCACCTCCAAATTTTGCAGCACTTGGGGTATCTTTTAATAAATCAAATTGTGCCTCTAATCTGGTAACATATACCTGAAATTCTTTACCCAATCGGGTAGGAGAGGCAGGTTGTCCATGAGTACGAGCCAGCATAGAGACTCCGGACCATTCTGTGACTAATGATTTTAATTTAGTCACTAGCTCCAAAAATTGAGGTATGTACACATCACTTATTGATTCTTTAATACTTAGCGGTATTGCTGTATTATTAATGTCTTGTGAGGTAAGCCCAAAATGGATAAACTCCTTATATGCTTCTAATCCCAGAGAGTCAAATTTTTCTTTGATAAAGTATTCAACCGCTTTTACATCATGATTGGTTACTTTTTCGATATCTTTAATCGCCTGAGCGTCCTCTGTAGTGAAAGCTGTATAGATTTCTCTCAGTTTACTAAACAGAGAGGTATCTATATCTTGCAATTGAGGTAACGGTATTTCGCATAAAGCAATAAAATACTCGATTTCTACTAAGACACGATATTTTATTAATGCTTCTTCACTATAATAGACACTTAATGATTGAGTCTTAGATGCATACCGACCATCTATGGGTGAGATAGCTTGCAAAGGTGATATTGACATAATAGTTGTTTTATTTTTTAAAAAACGCAAAGATAATTCAATTAATTACGTCCTGCGAATAATTAGTGGTAAAGTATTACGAGTGTAGTATGAAGTATACAATAAGTCTGTTATCATAAGTTTGAAGTATGAATTTTGACATATAATTTTTGAATTTATGATGTTGTAGTTATGTAATGTAATGACGTATTTTTATATGTGTAGAAACCAGGACTTTGATGTTTTTAGTGTGCCAATTTCTTAAGAATCATTCTGGCTCTGGCTTTGTATGCTGCACTATTTTTAGGATAATCCTTCTCTAATATTATTTTTAGTTCAGGATGAATCCATGTAAACTCAGTGCCTAGTTGGTATAGACTAGTCATTGCATATGCTTTGGTAGCGACTTTTTGGTCAGAGATTAACCAGTCAAAACAAGCTTCTGTAATTTTTTCCCGATGGATTTGATGTAGCTGTTTTCTCGTTGTTGATGATCGGGTTTTATAATAAGAAAAAATCAAATATTCACAAATTTTTGCCATGGGTCTCACCGCAGGGTGCTGGTATACGACAGGCAAAATGGCAATAATAGCATCCAGATGTGGGAGTATAGTTTTTATATCATGTCTGCATAAGAATTCTAATCCCCAGGACGCCCTACAAGAGATTTCTTTATCTACTTGAGCACAAATACTAATCAATTCTGGGAGTAAATCAGGGTGTTCTACAAGTAGAGAGGTAAAATTATTTCTTTTCTCTTGAGAATGATTTACTTTTTTGATTTCGTTTACCAAGTCTATCATACTATTGATTTTGCTACAGAATTCAGATCACTAATTAGTTTTGTTAAAAAATGTCTTTCACAATTTATGAATTCGTGGACTCATTAATCAACTGATCAACCACCTTAGGAACACCTGTAGTTGCTTTTTCTGATACCACTGTAAGTTGATCAGAAGGAGCAATTGCCGGATTGGGGTCTATAAAAAATATAGGAGTAGAGGATTGCGCATATTGCAATAAGCCTGCTGCTGGATATACTTGCATAGAAGTACCAATGATTAGCAGGATATCTGCCTGTTGAGTTATTTCTATAGCAGGTTCCAGCATAGGTACTTCTTCACCAAACCATACAATATGAGGTCGTAATTGATGGTTGTGTTCGCAGAAATCACCTTCAATCAGATCGGTTTTCCAATCTAAGACGAGTTGTTCATCAAATTGGCTTCTTACCTTAAGCAACTCTCCGTGTAGGTGTAAAACATGGCTGCTTCCTGCACGCTCGTGGAGGTCATCTACATTTTGAGTAATGATAGTAACCTGATGTGTTTTTTCTAATTCAACTAACGCGCTGTGAGCCTTATTAGGTTGTACATCCAGTAATTGGCGCCTTCTTTTATTATAGAAATCGAGTACCAATAATGGATCATTTTTCCAACCGATAGGAGAAGCTACTTCCATAATATCGTGGCCCTCCCATAATCCATCTGCATCCCTAAAAGTACGAATACCACTTTCTGCGCTTATACCCGCACCGGTAAGAACTACCACTTTTTTCATATTGTTGACTGTTTGAGATATTGTGTTAACTAAAATACCTACCCAAAAGTAGTTCTAGAATTATACATCTATGACCACGATACCATTGGTGAAATCTACTATAAACAAAAGATTTTCTAATGCACATAGCGGGTTAACATTTAATAAGATAAAACTATATAAAATAAATAAGAACCTGAAAAAAAAAATAAAAAGGTCTTAGTGTATGGTAGTAGCTCTTTTAGAGATGGAGAATCAATTGGATTGTATAGATAGGTTGACCACAACAGTTGCTTCGTAAAATATAGAAAAATAAGGAAGTATCTTTTTTTTCTATGAAAACAATATAATGTATAAGTTTTCGTTATAATTAAATGAATAAAGAAGGATTTTAGAGCGTTTTAAGAAATGTTTTATTTTTTTAAGAGTATTTGTGTGTTGTGTAGTGTATTAATAAAACTACGCACGTGATTTCGATAATGAGTTTGTTTTTTCGACGAAGCGTGTTGATTATGTGAGGATAAGGGATCATGTCCTTACTAATATTGCGGTTTTACCACAATTAAAATCTTATGAAAAGTCCTACCTTTATACTAGTAAATGTGTATAATTTTTTTAAGTAGTAACCCTATTTAATAACCAACGCTAACCATTAATTGTCATACCCTATGAAATACCCTTATATCATTCTCGACAATGATCAGAATACGGCGTCCGCAATTCAGATCGCACTAGAAAATCACAATGATTACATTTGTACCGGCATTGCTGCTCATGAGCAGGAAGCATTGGATCTTATTTTAGAAAGAAAACCCCGTCTTGTCTTTCTGGAACCAGAAGCACCAGGAATCGATACAGATAAAACAAAATTTAACCTGATGTCAGAGCTTACTAAATACATGACGCATCTGCCAGAGTTTATCGTAGTAACCAAAACAGAAAAATATGCTATAGAAGGCATTAGAAATAGTGTATTAGACTATATTCTAAAACCTTTGACTAGAAGTCAACTGATTAAAACCTTGCACCGATTTGAGAAAGATTTTGATGAGGTTTTAGACAATACACTGTGTTTTAAGTCTCATGGAGATTACAGATTTGTGAATATAGAAGAAGTATTATATCTCAAAGCAGATAATAACACCACAGACTTTATCATGAGCAATGGTAATACTGTAGAAGCTTTTAAGACATTAAAACATTTCCAGAACCTACTGCCAGACTATTTTGTACGGATCCATAACAGCTATATTATCAATACCAAGTGTGTATCAAGAATACATTTTGGGAAAGCCAAATGTGTCATAAAAAATACCAATGATATGATTCCTTTTTCAAAGTCCTATAAGAATAGTGTAGAGGGGATTAAAGATACATTAGCAAAGAATAGCTTATTATATGTATAATTAAAAGTTCTCAGAACACCCCTCATATTAAAACACAGGATCCATATGGTATCGTGAAACATCCATAAGATTTGATTAAATTGCAAAAGCCTTTCTTGACATCAAGAAAGGCTTTTTTATGAGTACAAATACATGTGCTCATCGATAGAATTACCATAGATAATCACTCTGGTCTGGTGTATAGTAATAAGGCAATTAGACTTAAGAAATCAGTATTCGGGCAGTCTTATTTCTATTATTTTATAGTCTTTAATAGTAAGCAGTGTATTTCTAGGGAGCTAGTCGTTTTGATACTAGAAGCATATAATAAGACGTGTTATAGACCTCTAATACTTTTACTTTATCGAGAGACACACAGATTAGCATGCTAATACGCTATGATAGTATTATAGATGTATGATTCATGATAAAAGCACCGCTATTGATTAGTATGAATGTTTATATCTATCATAAATATCAAACTATTGATATACTGATTTGACATGTTACTAATAAATGAGATGATCTATAGGTGTGGTGTATATAATAATGGTTACTCTTATTTTAGAGTATTTTGTTTGTTAACTTTTTTTTAACATTTTTTAGTGTTTAATTAAGGGGTGATGTAGCTGTAGTTACATTCTTACATATTTTATGCAAATTGAAATCCGTCCATCTACCCGTATAACCCGTCTATCTACACTTCACTGCTATCTATCTACTAAATGTACTTTAATATAGCGCGCGCGAAGCAAGATCCTGTCTATCTTTGTAGTGTACAATTAAGGGTATTAGTTTATTACACATTTACGAACACACGGCAGTTGTATACACATTTACTAAAAGGAATAGGAGGAGCAATCCGAATATCAAAACTGGCCAGTTTATTATCCTTTTGCAATAAAGATGAGAAAGAAAGAAAGAAAATTGAGTTAAATCAAAGATTTACCCAAAATAAAAGAAAGAAATAACAATTCAAAAAAAACTATTATGAAAGCTATAAAAACTATTTTCGCAGTATTATTTGTAAGTTCAATGTTTATCGCTTGTGAGAATGATAACGTAAATGAAGAGTTAGGAGTTGATGAAGTTGATGTGGAGCTTTTTGGAGATGAAGATGCAGACGAGGAGGAAATAATTCCTACAAACTAATTCTTGCAAAACGCAAAAAAAAAGAAGAATTTAATTTTTTAAATTCTTCTTTTTTTTTGCGTTTTATTTAATTAAATTAGAATTTAATATTATAATTAAATGAATTTTTTCTTTAAGACAACTTATATAATATTCTTTTTGTTTTTTGGCTGTGGAAAGAATAGTGAGCCATTTCAAAAAGAAGAAGTGAAATCTAATCTCATTGAATCCAATTTGAGTAACTCTAAAAATAATTCTAGGTCTATAGAGGATAGAAAAGAAGACCTTATGAAAGCTTATGGGATGGTGAGTACTTTAAAAGATGATAGTTTTAAAATAAATAAATTGCGAGAAATTTCAATTGAATATTATACCCTAAAAGAATACGAAAAGTATAAACAGTTAAATAACAAAGCATTAATTCTATCCAAAAAATTGGCTGATTCCATAGGTTTAGCTAAGTCTTATGGTAATTTGGGTATATATTATAGGAAAAATGACCAATTAGATAGTGCCTATAAGAATTTTTATGAAGCAGATAAAATTTATCTTTCTCTAGATGAAAGTGGTTATCGAGATCCTATTGAATATGCTTTTGATCATGGAACAGTGTTAATTGATTTAGCAAAATTGTCCAGAAAAGTAAAAGATTATAGTGAGAGTGAAGATTTGACTATACGAGCAATTAAAAAGTTTGAATTATCTGGAGAAGAAAAGTATCTTCCGTTATCTTATACTAATTTAGGTATTTTAGCTAAATACTTGGGGAGATATGACGCTGCTGTTTCATATCATTTGAAGGTTATAGATCTTGCTAAGGATACCAATAAGGAAAACTTATATGCGGTCTCAGGTTATATTAATATAGGTACTGTTTATAAATCTTTAAAGCAATATGATAAAGCCAAAGAGTTTTATAACAAAGGCCTATCTTTTGAGGCTTATTTGGCTAAAAACCCTAAATTAAAAACTAGGTTATTAGATAATTTAGCTTATGTGAATTTTTTATCTAACGATAAAGAAGAAAATATATTAAAATTATTCCTTGAAGCACTTAAAATTCGCGAAGAGATAAATGACATTTCAGGAATCGCTACGAATTCTTTGCATTTAGCTGAATATTTTCAAAAAACTGGAAATGATAGCTTATCAAAATCTTTTGCAGAACGCGCGAAAAATGCGTCTTCAGAAGTGAATAATAATGTTGAATTATTACAATCCCTTCAACTATTATCGGAAGTTTCACCAAGTGAAGAAGGGTTACAGTATGCTCAGAATTATATTAAACTAAATGATAGCCTGATCAAAGAAGAAAGAGCATTCCAAAATAAATTTGCGCGGATTAAGTTTGAAACAGATCAAAAAGTAGAAGAAATTGCAGAAATCAGCCGAGAAAACGAGATTCTCGTGATTGCTATACTTGGTTTATCCTTATTATTCTTACTAGGTTATGTGATTTTTAGACAACAGCAGAGTAATAAAGAATTACTTTTTGAGCAGAAACAGCAGGAATCTAATCAGGAGATTTATAGGTTGTTATTAAATCAACAACTTAAACTGGAAGAAGGTCGTAAACTGGAGCAACATCGTATGTCTGAGGAATTGCATGATGGAGTGTTAGGTAGATTGTTTGGGGTACGATTGAGTCTGGATGGGATCAATCAGCGCGCTAATGATGGGTTCACAGAATCCAGAAATAAATATATAGAAGAATTAAAATCAATAGAAAAAGAAATCAGATTGATCTCTCACGATCTTGGTACAGACACTTTATCACCAGATGTAGCCTATGTGGATGTAGTAGAAAGCTTAGTCAGTGATTTATGTGCTGTACATAAAATGGATTTTGAGTTTACCAATGATGAAAATATTGATTGGGAGCTTATTGATGATCAGAAAAAGGTGAATTTATTCAGGATTATTCAGGAATCTCTACAAAATATTTTTAAACATGCAGAGGCAAAAACTGTGAAAATTAATTTCAATTATGTGGATGGTAACATAAATCTTACTATTTTAGACGATGGGAAAGGATTTAAAAGTGAGAAAGTCAAAAGAGGAATTGGATTAAAAAATATTACATCAAGAGTACGGCAGATGAATGGAGTAGTGGATTTTGTGAGTACAATTAATTCTGGAACAAAAGTGTCTGTAGGCATACCAATATAAATTAACCAAAAAGATCATCAGCATTGATATCCAAACGATAGAAACATAGTTTTTTTGTGAATTCTGGGAGCAAATGTATAGATGATAGTGTAACAAAGTATAAAGATGAAAAAGAAGCTTAAAGTTCTTATGATAGATGATCACCCTATGATTATCGAGGGATATAAGAATACCTTATTAGGGGAGAATCAAAAAGAATATCAGATCAAGATTGATATTGCGTCTAATTGTGATGATGCATACGAGAGTATTGTAAAATCTTCTAAGACGACTCCTTATGATATGCTTTTTATAGATATTAAATTGCCACCATCTCAGGATGGTTCGATTACCTCCGGAGAGGATCTTGCTAAACATGCAACCAATTTACTGCCAAAGGCAAAGGTTATTATTCTAACCATGCATCGAGAAGATCACAGGATACATAATATTTTAAAGAATATCAATCCATCAGGATTCTTGATAAAAAGTGATCTTACCTCTAGCGAGTTGTTATTGGCATTTAATAATATAGTAAGCGGTACTCCGTATTATAGTGCTACCGTAAATAATCATTTTAGAAAAATGATGACCAATAATTTCTCACTTGATGAAAAAAATCTAAAGATTCTATACCATCTCTCCAGAGGAGTCAAAACAAAAAATCTACCCAATTACGTTAGTTTATCACTAAGTGCTATAGAAAAGCGAAAAAATCAGATCAAAGAAATGTTTTCCATTGCCAAGGCAGATGATCAAAAATTATTAGAAGAAGCACGTAAAAGAGGTTTTGTGTAAGCCACACATTTATTTTTTACGTTAAGTACTATACAAAAGACCTGTAACTATAATAAAATTATAGTTACAGGTCTTTTTTTTTGCAGGATAGTACATACAGAAGCTTTTTTTTTTGTTAAATAATTGCGTTAGGGACGTGGTGTAATTATTAAATTCCCCCTTAAATGTATATAAGTTACTATGCTGTAATCACTTAAGTTACAACAGTAAATAGGTGTTACAAAAAATTAACTTTTTTTTATGTTAAAAGTTAATTTTTACGTTTTTTTCCCTTATATTTAATGATCAAAATGGGAATATAGAATATGTAGAAAAGTTGTTTTGGGGCTTATAAACAAGTGTTTAACGGTAATTTAAATAAAGAACTATGTAGAATTTTACGATCCTCATTTGTCTTTTTAAGAGCATTTGATTTTAAAAAATTAAATCATGTTTTAGAAAGCAATACTTTTTAGCGTCTTACATCACAGTATGGTATCAAAACATTAAAAACCTTTGTTTGTAGAATACTTCGAAATGTACTTTGAGCAAATTCAGTAATCGAGAATTATATAAAAGTAAGGTTTTGGTCAATAAGTGGTAATATCCTTTTGCGAAGAAGTTAATTTTATCATTAATTCTCATCTTCCAAAGTAGTTACAATATAAATACTAATATCATTCACGCAAATTTGATTTTATTTTGAAGATGCTTTATTAATCATGCACTAATCATATTATAAAACGGTATATGAAAATTATAAATACTCATTTAATTTTATCTATTACAACATTAAGCTTCCAAAAATTACGAATACAACTATTTCTTTTTTTTCTCTTTGGTTTTGGTACAATGGCTACGTTAGAATCTCAGGAGTTTAATGACTATGATGCTCAAGTAATTCACAACTTTATTTTATTAGATAGTTCGGATGTATACTTTGATCTTGAAAGGATGGATTCTCCAAATCTATGGACAATACCTCCATCAAAAAGTAAAATGAAACGTAAGAATCCTCCAAGTATATCAAAAATGGGTTCGGTACTTTTAGCAGTACAAACGGTGGATTTAAATGGCGCAGGAGTAGGTGTAGATGCTAACATTACCGTTACACCTATTGCCACAGGTTCTGATTTTATCGTTGAAAATGGATATAGTGTTATAACAGATGACGGAAACTTGCTATCCTCTAGAATTACCGTGACCGGTGTTTCTGATGTTAATCAAGAATTTATCGTAATAGCTGGTGTTGAGTTTGACCTATCTGCAGTAAGTGCACCTATATTAATTAATTTACCAAGCTCTCAGGTAAGAGTAGATAATCCATCTCCAGGCGTTTTTGATATAACCAGAAATGGAGGAGGCGTTTTTCCAACAACGGATTATGAAGTTTTTTTAGCAAATTTTCAATATGCAAACAGGCTTGCTGGAGGAGGAGCTACAGAAGGGATACGTACCATCAATGTAGAGGTTACTGATAATACATCAGATAGCCTTAGTGCAAATTCATTTATTAATGTAGAGTATTTTCCAACAGCGGTGGATGACACCAATAATATAGCAGCAAATGCGGTAACTCCGGTTACCGGTAGCTTAATTGGTAATGATAATGATAACAGTCCTTCGGATGTTCTTAGCGTAACCGAAGTGAATGTATTTCCTTCTGCGGTAGGAACTGTATACAATACCTTGTATGGAGAGATTACTGTACAGTCTGATGGATCATATTCTTATCTGGTGGATTCCTCTAGTCCCGCGGTTGCAGGCCTCACTTCAACTACGAGTCTGGACGATATATTTGCTTATACTGTTAGCGATACTAATGGTAATATTGATTATGGTATTTTGACAATTACTATCAATGGAATAGATGATTTACCCGTAGCCGTGGATGATGAAGATGATGTTACCGTAAGGACTAATAATACTGCAACAGGTAATGTGATTGATGGAAATGATGGAAATGGACAGGATTTATTAGACAGACCATTATCTTTATTAGTTTGGGAAAATGAATTTACCAGTAACCAAACTGTAGGGGGAGAAACTAAAGTTATCAATGGAGTAACACTTGATTTTACATCACTTGATCCGGATGGTATAGGTACAGTAAATAACCAAATATCTTTAAATGCTGGCACTAATGGTGGTCATACAGGATACTTGTTATTTAACATAGATCCTGCTACAAATCCGGTTGCCTCTACACAACTTATAATTGATTTTGATTCTGAAGTTTTTAATATTGGTTTTTTAGTGACAGATATCGATTATTCACAAGGAACAACCTGGCAAGACCAGATTACCATCCAGGGTTTTCTATCTGGAACTCCCGTTTCTTATGACTTTATTAGGACAGGAGGAATTGTAGAAGCCTCAAGCGATACATATTATGGTATTGGTAATGCAGTTCCATCGGATGCGACTGGAAATTTAAATATTGGTTTTCAAGGAGCAATAGATCAATTGGTATTATCTTATAACTATGGACCAGATGCCACCGATGCGGATCCAGGAGGACAAATCGCAGGGATCTCGGATATTTTCTGGCAAGGAGATAATAGTGTAACTATAACATCTGTAGATGGTAATTCTGCCAATGTAGGAAATTCAATACCGACTACCTATGGGTTTTTGACGATTAATACAGATGGAACGTATACATATAACCTAGATACAGCTAATTCTGTAGTGGCTAATTTACTCGTAGGAGAAACATTAGTAGATACAACTCCTTATATACTAGAAGATGGATTATCAAATACTGATAATGCTAATTTGATTATTACCATTAATGGTTCTGGAATCGAATCTGATGGAGATGGTATCCTTAATACTGATGATATTGATGATGACAATGATGGTATTTTGGATACAGCAGAAACTCCCGGTTTTGATCCTGATGGAGATGAAGATGGGGACGGATTTCCTAATTACTCTGATGTTATGGATGATGGAAATACCGGTGATGGATCAACAACAAATTATACGGATGCGAATAATGATGGAGTCGCAGATGTTTTTGATACAGATTTAGATGGCATTCCTAATCATCTAGATTTAGATAGTGACAATGATGGTATTCCTGACAATATTGAAGCACAAACCACTTTAGGGTATATTCCACCATCGGGAACCGATACAGATAATGACGGTTTAGATAATGCATATGACACAGATTGCCTTGCTGTTGGTTCTCCGGCAGGTTGTGCAGCAGCAGGTGTAAGTATCACGCCCGTTGATACCGATGGCAACCTTGTAGAAAATTTACCAGATTTCCTGGATTTGAATTCTGATGATGAAGGTGCTGGTGATACTACAGAAGCAGGAATTGTTTTGTCCGGAACTCCAGGAATCAATGGGTTAGATAGTGCTAGCGAAACGGTAGATGATTATAGTGATCCAAATGGTTCATATGATGATACCCAGACGGATAACTTTTCAGATTCAGATGCTGACGTAGGTTCAGGAGGGGATGTAGATTGGCGAGATGCTACAGATAATATGGCTGCCATGCTTCAGTGTGGTGTGATCACGACTCTTTATCAAACCAATGGAGTAGGAGGACAAGCCGATGTTTTTCGCTACAATCCATTCTTAAATGAATATATTCAGGTAAGCACATTAAAAAACCAGACAGGAGCAGATGTTGTTGCAGGAAGTGCATCTAATTCGACCTACAATTCGTTTACACAATTAGTATATTCGGCAAATACTAATGGAGATAGAATACAGGCTTATGATCCTATTAACGATTATAATATTGTAGGAGAAATCCAATTGACGATGCCAGCACCCGCAGTCAATACTACAAATAGTATGTTTGCTTCAGGAAATTTGATTGGATATGTGAGTGGTGGAGCAACCATTATCACGCTAGATGTTACGGGTATAACCTATCCTGCACTAACCAATCCGGTAACCCCTGTTACCGTAGCTGCAACAAAGACAACTGTCACTCCTGCTGTTGCTAGTGCAGCAGATTATGCATTAATAGGAAACCGAATCGCGGGGGTAAGTGGCTCCACATTGGTAATAATCAATGCTACTACGGGAGCATCACAGACAAGAAACTTAACCTTTGATCTTACCTTAGAGCCTACTGCTCCGTCAGGAGGTAGTTGGGGAGCATCATGGCAGGATAGAGATGGTAATTTTTATTCATTCAATAATAATACAGGTGGAATTTTTAGAATTGCTGATATTAATACTGTGATAGATGGGACTGCTAATGGAGATACCGTTACTATGACTAAGGTACTTATAGCTAATTCATCAGGTCTGAATGATGGATTTGCTTGTGAGATTCAACCCAACCCATTAGATTGGGATGGAGATGGTGTAGAAGACAGAGTAGATATTGACGATGATAATGATGGCATTCTGGATATTGTAGAAAATCAAGGATTCGATGTTACAGATGATGTGGATATGGATGGAGTTCCATTGTTAATTGATGATGACGATACAAATGCTACAATTGGAAACGATGATGGTGAAATTAATCCAATTTTTGATTTTGATAAAGATGGCATTCCTAACTCCTTTGACTTAGATTCTGATGGAGATGGAATTATAGATAATATTGAAGCGCAAGATACTGCTACTTATGAAGCTCCTGGCTTAGTGTATGGAGCTAATGGATATGCAGATAATTATGAAACCAGCCCGGAGTCAGGAGTTTCTGATTATACATTGGCAAATACAGATACAACAGGCTTTGCTGATTATTTAGATAATGACAGTGATGATGATGGGATTTCTGATGAGGTAGAAGGAAATGATTTTGACGGAGATGGTATTGCAGATGTGCTACCTTCTGGTAATGATGTTGATTTTGATGGTATTGATGATAATTATGATAATCAAGCTGATGGTTCCACCGATCCGGATGCTTCTGATAATAATGGACAGCTTCCTACAGACTTTCCTGATGTAGATACAACTGATGGGGATCAGGATTGGAGAGCTGCGTTAGATTCTGATAACGATGGAGTGATAAATACATTAGATTTAGATACTGATAATGACGGGATATTAGATGTTGTAGAGCATGCAGGTCTAGATCCTTATGGAGATGAAGATGGTGACGGACAATTTAATTTTGCGGATGCTTTTGATAACAATATTGTCAATGATGGTAGTACAACGGATTATACGGACAGTAATAATGATGGGGTTCCGGATGCATATGATTTTGATCTGGATGGAATTCCTAATCTATTTGATTTAGATAGTGATAATGATGGTATTAGTGACTTACGAGAATCAGGTCAATTAGAGAATGGTGTGACCGATGCTACAAACGATGGAATTATTGATGGTTTGCCTGCAAGTTTTGGTAACAATGGTTTGGCCAATGCATTAGAAGGTGGAGATGATACTGCTACAGCGACAACTACAGCACCTGTGAATAATGATACTGATAGTAACTTTGATTACATAGACATTGATTCTGATGATGATGGCATTCCTGATAATGTAGAAGCACAAACTACGGATAACTATGTAATGCCTAGTGGAAACGATACTGATTTTGATGGTATTGATGATGCATATGATGTAGATTGTTCACTGGGATCTTGTGGATTGGCGGGAATTTCTATAATTCCAGTTGACACAAGTAATAGAATTGGAGATGATGTACCTGATTATCTGGATACAGATAGTGATGATGATGGTATTGATGATATTTTAGAAGCAGGTCAGTTATTAGGAACAAATGTTCCAACAGATATTGGTGTCGATACGGATGGTGATGGTCTGGATGATATTTTTGATGATGATAATACCGCCATAGATATCAATGATAACTTAGACGGTGGTGCTGCTGGTACAGATAATAACGATAATATAGCTACTGCAGAAGTTGATTTTCGTGAGATCATGGATGCAGATAACGATGGAATAGCCGATACCATTGATTTAGATGATGATAACGACGGTATTCCGGATCTTGTAGAAGGAGGAGGTACTGATCCTAGTGCGGATGCTGATGGTGATGGGATTTCTAATTATCAGGACGCTACTAATAACGGATCAGGAACTGCACCGGTATGTACTGACGGGAATGGTGATGGTATTTGTGATACGATAGATCCATTCTTTGATTTTGATGGAGATGGAGTTCCTAATCATTTTGATTTGGATAGTGACAATGATGGTATAGTAGATGTTATTGAGGCAGGGGGAGTAGATCTGGATCAGGATGGTCAAAATGATACCGTTACAGATACAGATAATGACGGTATTCCTGATACAGTAGATGTAAATCAAACAGGAGGCAATGATATTGATCTGGATGGTATTGATGATGCTTTTGATATTGATTTTACAGGAGGTACCGACAGTGATGGAGATGGAATTACAGATACTGCTGATCCTGATGCTGATGGGGATGGATTAGCAGATGATGTGGATGATACAGGAACATCTGCGGGTACAGCTTTACCAAATACTAATTCCGATACCGATGGAAATCCTAATTATCTGGATATCGATGCTGATAATGATGGTATTCCTGATAATGTAGAAGGACAAGCAACAGTAGGATATCTTTCACCAAGTGGTAATGATACTGATGGTGATGGTATTGATGACCAATATGATGCAGATTGTTCGCTAGGAAATTGTGGATTAACAGGGAGCCCTATTAGTCCCATAGATACAAATAATGCGGTATTAGATAATTTACCGGATTATATAGATGGAGATAGCGATGATGATGGATTGGGCGATTTATTAGAAGCAGGTCAGGTTTTACCAGGAAATTCACCTACTGACTTAGGAACAGATACAGATGGTGATGGCTTAGATGATATTTTTGATGATAATCCGGGTAATGATGTTAATGATAACTTGGATACAGGCGCAGTTGGAACAGATAATGTATATAATGCGGATACTATTGAGGTAGATTTTAGAGAATTTCAGGATTCAGACAATGATGGTATTTCTGATGTTGTAGATTTAGATGATGATAATGACGGTATTTTAGATACAGAAGAATGCGATTTACCTACTACAGACCCTAACTATAATAATTGGACATTAACAGGTACTGGATGGACTACTACCAATGGTGGGTTAATCTTAAGAAACCAAACAAATAATATTGTCAATGATCTTGCATGTTATACTATATCAGGATCTGATGCACTAACTACATTCTCAGAATTAGAATTTCAATTAAATATAAGGACTAATGGGGTTAGTAATAATATAACGAGTGCATCAACAGCTACATTAGAGTTTACGGTTAATGGAGTATTATATACAACATTTTTTAATCCAAATGGCGGTACAGAAGCTTCAGTGACTACTGCAAATGATGCAGTAGCCTCATTAAGTTCATTCCCGATATCTACAACTACGGGTCCTTTTACTACAATAAATGTTATCGTTCCCTGGACAGGAGCAGACACAGTAGATATATGTTATTCTTTTTCAGCAGATAATGATGATTTTGATATTACTACCACACTAATTACTAATTCTTATACAGATTGTGATTTTGATATGGATGGTATACCTAACTACTTAGATTTAGATAGTGACGGTGATGGTATTACAGATCTCGTTGAATCCGGGCAATTAGACAATGGTGCAGTGGATAGTAATAATGATGGAATTATTGATGGAGTTGCAGCAGATTTTGGAGATAATGGATTAGCAAATTCAGTTGAATCCACTGACAATGCACTAGCAACAACTACAAATCCTACCATGACTGATATCGACATGATGGCAGATTTTCTGGATATTGATGCCGACAACGATGGAATTGTAGATAATATAGAAGCACAAAGTACGGTAGGATATCAACCACCAAGTGGTAATGATACCGATGGTGATGGTATTGATGACCAATACGATGCGGATTGTTCTGTAAGTTCGTGTGGATTAGCGGGAATACCTATAATCCCTGAGAATACGGATGGATTGGCTGACGGAGCTGATTATATTGATACAGATGCGGATGAAGATGGTGAGAGTGATACTATAGAAGCTTATGATAGTAATGATGATGGTATTGTAGATGCAACAGATACTATAGGAACTACTCCTGATCTTGGTGCACTGGGAACTGATACTGATGGAGATGGACTGGATGATGAGTTTGATATAGATAATGCAGACCCTGATCCTACTAATGGAGGACAAACTGCTGATAACCCTTTTCCAGATACTGATAGTCCTGGAGGCGAACCAGATTGGAGAGAAGATATTATAGAGATAGCGGTTATTAAAACCAGTGTATTGGATATTACAGGCGGTACCGATGCGACGGTAGCTGATGCAGGTGATGTTGTTACTTATACATATACTGTAACCAATACAGGCAATACGACATTGACCAGTGTTGGCGTTAGTGAGACTACATTTAGTGGTACAGGAGGCGCCCCAACCCCAGGTTTTATATCGAATAGTGGAGTGAGTCCAGCCGGTACTTTAGTCCCTGGTGAGATTGCTACTTTTAGAGCTACCTATACAATTACCCAGGCTGATATTGATGCAGGCGGAATAGAGAATAGTGCTACCGGTACTGGTACTCCTCCTAATATTATTGGGCTTCCTGCGGCAACATCTATCACCGATGTTTCTGATGCCGGTGATGATACGCTTAACGAACCAGGTTTAGATGGTACCGATGATGGAGATGCAGACTTTGAGAATGATCCAACAGTAACCACAATTCCAGCGAGTTCCTCATTGGCTACTG
>NZ_BAABCW010000017.1:0-93696 GCF_039539305.1 Aquimarina addita
CAGCAATATGTTCGGGATTATTTTTGACCTGTTCCTCAAACAAGTCGATAACCGTTTTGTCTTTTGGGTATTCGACCTGGGTATCATTGAATACTTTTAATAACTGATGTTCTTCTTTGGGGGTTAACATTGATAAATCCTCAATAGCCATATCAGGGTTGTCCGCGATACTAGAGAGTAGTTCACGATAATGTATCGCCAAGTGACCAATAGCCTTTTGATCATATAGATCTTCATTATAATCAATAATCAAAAAAAGATTATCTTCATTATCATAAAAGTTAAATAACAAATCAAATTTAGTTACCAATTTCCCTAGATATTCAATGTCTGTAGTTTCAGATAAATCATCTGCATCAAAAAAATTATATTCATTTTTATTTTGTAAAACTACCATAATATCAAAAATTGGATTTCGACTTATGTCACGTTGTAATTTTAGCTCATTGACAAGGTCATCAAATTGATATTCCTGATGAGTATATGCATTCAACAATGTAGTTTTAACATCATCATATAATTTGTCAAAACTATCTGATTCCTTAATTTGGTTACGTATAACTAAAGTATTCAAGTATGCTCCTATTTGATTTTCTAAATCGACATGATTTCTATTAGCAACCGGAGTACCAATTATAATATCTTTTTCTTGAGTATATTTATACAACAAAATTTTTAAAGAAGAAACAATGGTCATAAATAAGGTTCCGTTTCTATTCTTAGAAAATTGGTTTAAATCAAGTTTCGCTTTTCTACTAACACATATTTTTAGACGACCACCCTTATTAGACATTATTTTGGGTCTTAATGTAGACTTAGGTAATTCTAAAACAGGTAAGTTACCCGAAAGCTTATCTAGCCAATAAAAACGATGTGATTGATATGAATCACTTTTTAATTGATTTAGTTGCCATTGAGCATAATCTTTGTATTGAATTCTTAACTTAGGTAACCGAGGTTCATTTTTATTTTTATATGCTTCATAATACGATAGAATATCACGAGAAAGAATTTCAAATGACCAACCATCTGCAATGATATGATGAAGGTTATAATAAAATAAGTGATTGTCATTTGATAGTTTGAATAAACTACATCGGATTAAAGGGCCTTTATCTAATTCAAAAGCCTTATAACTATCATTTCTAATATAGTTATCAATTAGTTCATTTTTATTTTTCTCTCTACTTAGGTCTATGCTATCAATGAAAAAATTACTTTTCTCATATGGCAAAATACGTTGCCGTACATTACCGTCATCATCATCTTCAAATATTGTCCGTAAAATTTCATGTCTATAAATAACAGATGTTATTGCTTTGCGAAAACTATTAATGTCGTAATATCCCTTTAAATAAAATTGAGAAGGCATGTTATACGAAATATTACCTTGATCAAATTGACTTAAAGTCCACAAGCGTTTTTGAGAAGATGATAATTCATAGTTATACAACTCAGGAACATTAGGAATTGTAGTATGGTTTTTGTTATCTCTATTTAAAAAATCAATTAAATCATTTCGATATTTAGCTATTTCATTTTTAAGTTCTAAACTAAGATCATCTTTAAAAACTTCGACATTTAAATTCTCTCCTTCTAAATATAAATTACAGCCTAATTTTTTTAAAGTTTTTAATAATGAATAAACTTTTTTGTCCATAAAATAAAAATTGTCTCAAGATATTTAAATTATTTTATATAATATCCTATTGGTTAATTAGTTGTTTTTCTGATTTCGATTAAAATGAATATTTATTTTTGCTTTCTTGAAAATCCGTATTTTCCTTACCCTTCCCAAAAGACCATTTATGAATTTCAATCATTTCTTTTTGTTCTCTTATTGTTTTATAAATGAATACATCTTTTAAAAGTAATTTTGAATCAAATTTTATATTAATTGCACTTACAAGCTTTGTAGCTCTCAAGCTATGACCTCCAATGTCAAAAAAATTGTCATTAATTCCTATTTTTTCTATACTAAGTATTTCTTGCCATATTTGAACTAATTGCAATTCCAATTTATCCTGGGGTGGAATATATTCAACACCTAAACGCATAGTATTGCCTTCATAAGAAATTAAAGATTTTTTATCTATTTTACCATTACCAGTTAATGGTAATCGTTCTAGTTGTACATATTTTGAAGGTAACATATAATCGGGCAATAGTTTTCTCAAATAATCTTTTATACCATCATCTATATTATTATCATCGAACACGAGATAAGCTACTAATAAAGATTCTTCATTATCAATCTCTTTTAATAAAACAGCCGCTTCTCTTATATTTTTATGGTTCAATAAGTGATGTTCAATTTCTCCTAGTTCTATTCGATAACCACGAAGTTTAATTTGTTCATCTATTCTACCTAGAAACTCAATATTACCATCGGATAACCATCTTCCTAAATCACCAGTTTTATATATTTTTTCTCCTTTAATAAATGGATTTTCAATAAATTTTTCTCTTGTTAATTTTGGTCTATTAATATACCCACGCGCTAAACCAGATCCTCCAATAAAAATCTCTCCAATTACTCCTTCAGGTTGTAATACATTTTTATCACCTAAAATATAAATCTGTGTGTTCCATATTGGACGACCTATAGGTACTATTTGATCATTCATAGATGTTGTGTGATGAGTTACATCTATAGACGCTTCGGTTGGACCATAAAGATTACAAATTTCAAAATCTAACTTTCTGTACCAGTTTTGAACCATACTAATAGGTAGAACTTCTCCACTTGTAATTAATCTTTTCAAAGAGCTAATATCGTTCTTCAAATTTTCATCATGAAACAAGGCTTTCATAAATAAGTTAAGCATGCTAGGAACAAAGTGAATACAAGTGATATTATGATTTTTAATTAATGATACTATATTGAAAGGAGAATATGCATCTTCTTCTTTACAAACTATCAATTTTGCACCCCAACATAGTGGTAAAAAAATTTCCCATACCGACACATCAAATGTAAATTTAGTTTTTTGTAGGATTATTTCATTTTTAGAGAAATTCAATACATTCCACATCCAAGACAATCTATTTACAATACCACCATGCTCTATCATTACTCCTTTTGGCATGCCTGTTGAACCTGAAGTATATATTACGTACATTAAATTTTTAGAATTAATTTCGACAATTGGTGCTTTTTTATCGTAATCAAATTCTTTTCTCCTAAAATCGTCTAATACTGATTCATCAATAATTACTTTACAATTACTATCTTTTTCTACATACTCTATACGTGAATTAGGATCATTTGGATCTATTGGCACATAAACTCCTCCAGCTTTCAAAACACTTAACAATGTAATTATTAACCACTCGCTTCGTTGTAATTTAATTCCAATAAGATCCTCTGTTTTAACATCAAATTGATCTATAAGATAATTTGAAAATCGGTTTGTGAGGACATCAAGATTATTGTAAGTGATTTCGTTATCTTCAAAAACCAGTATAGTTTTATTAGGGGCATACTTTACCTGTTCCTGAAACAAATCTATAATTGTTTTATTATCAAGATTTTCTTTTGTGGTTTGATTAAAATCTGTGAGCAATTTTTGAGACTCCTTTTTTGATATGTAATCAATTGAGTGATACGGTTGATTTGGATTAGTAATAATTTCTTGTAATATTTTTAAGTACATATTAATCATTTTTGACATAGTACTTTTATTAAAAATATTGGAGTTATATTCCCATTCAATTACAATCTCTTTTTGACTTTCCAAATCATCTTGTATTTCCAATTGATCAAATGGTGTATATACTGTTATATTCAAATCAAACTTGGAAGATCTATTATGTGAATTTATTATTTCTAGT
The DNA here is from genome assembly GCF_039539305.1 of Aquimarina addita. Classification (NCBI taxonomy): domain Bacteria; kingdom Pseudomonadati; phylum Bacteroidota; class Flavobacteriia; order Flavobacteriales; family Flavobacteriaceae; genus Aquimarina; species Aquimarina addita. The sequence continues at coordinate 3,835 of NZ_BAABCW010000017.1, forward strand.
TCTAAGTTTGGTATTTTTAAACCTCTATTTGGAGTGTTTATAAAACCAAAAAAGTATTGTATTAAAGGAGAAACACCTAACTTTCTTAATGGTTTTATTTTCTCAACCACTTTATTAAATGGCGTATCTTGATAAGCGTAAGCTTCAAAACTGGTTTTCTTAACTTTTGTTAAAATTTCCTCTAGCGAATTTTCTGAATCGAATTTTGTTCTTAACACGATAGTGTTAACCATCATTCCAAGCATAAATTCGAACTCTTTTAATTTTCTATTTGCAATACCAGTACCTACAGCAACGTCAGTTTCATTACAAAGCTTACTAATCAAAATTTTAAACCCGGTAAGCATAGTTATAAAAAGAGTCCCCTTGTTTTGTTTACTAAACGACCTTAGACTTTTAGATAACTGTCCAGATAATTTCTCAACTAATAATTTACCATTTTTTGGAACTACATTTGTCCTTTCATAATCTACTGGCAGTTTAAATTCTGTCCTCATAGATTTTAATTTTTTAACCCAATATGTTAAATGACTATCTAATACTTCTCCTACCATATAATTCCTCTGCCAATATGCATAGTCTTTATATTGTAATGTCGGAATAAAATTTTCATATTTAGAATTTGCAAGTATTTTAGAATAAATTTCAATAAACTCTTTTAATAGAATTCCTTGTGTCCAACCATCCATAATCAAATGATGTTCGCATAAAACTAATATATTTTCAGTTTCAGAAAGTTCAATCAAATTAATTCTTAATAATGGACCATTCTCAATATCAAATTTTTTATTACCTTCTTCAAGAATAAATTTCTTAAGAATTGCTTCTTGCTTTTTCAGAGGAAATTTAGATAATTTTGCAACCGGAATTTGCAATTTAAATGGCGATAAAATTTTTTGATTTGGAACCCCATCAACTACTCTGAACACAGTTCTTAAAATTTCGTGCTTTTCAATTAAAATGTTAAATACTTTTTCTATATTTTTTAAATTCACAATTCCTTTTAACTTAATTGCTCCAGGAACTAGATAGGCAGAATCATTTTTGTCAAGTTCGCTTAAAAACCAGAGTTGTTCTTGTTGATAAGATAACGGAATTACTGTATTGTTAGGGATTTTATTGATTTCTAACATTTTATTAGAAGGTAATTCAATCAATTTTACAATTTCCTCAATAGTAGGATTAAGATAAAAGTCTTTTAAAGAAATTTCAATTTTATAAGTAGATCTTAGAATGCTTATAAATTGATTTGCTAACAAAGAATGCCCCCCAAGTTCAAAAAAATTAAAATGAATATTTGAATTTTTAATGTTTAGTAGTTCATTCCAAATTTTCACTAATATATGCTCCCACTCTTTCGTTGGTTGACTATTTTTATCAATTTGGAGTTCTATATTTTTTAAAGTGGGTTTAGGGAGTTTTAATATGTCAATTTTACCATTTGCCGTTAATGGAATTTTTTTGAGAACAACGTAATCAGTTGGTATCATATAAAAGGGTAAGTTCTTTTTCAAATCAATAACTAAGTCTTCTAAATTTAGTTTTAGATTTGAAAATGTTTTGATATAAGCAACAAGTGATGGTTGATGTAAACCCTTAATAACAACTTTGCATTCTAGAATTTTAGAATCACTTTTTTTTAACTGTAATTCAATTTCTTCAGGCTCAATTCTAAAACCTTTATAACTTAATTGATCATCTTTTCTTCCTTTGAACAACAGTATACCATTTGCATTCCATTTACCTAGGTCGCCTGTTAAATAGACCGTTTCGCCATTTAAATTAATGAAAGATGAATTAGTTTCCTCTTTGTTGTTCAAATATTCTCGCGCAATTCCTTTTCCTGAAATAGCGATTTCTCCAGTAGCTCCTTTAGGCAATAAGTTAGAGTTTTCTAATATATAAACACTAGTATTAGAAATAGGTCTTCCAATTGGAACTGGTTCTTCCATATCAGTAATTTTGTGATATGTTGCACAAACAGTTCCTTCAGTTGGACCATAAGTATTATAAACAAGAAATTTGTTTACAATATTATTTAAGCTGTCTATTTTTATAACTTCACCTCCACTAATCAAGACTCTTAATTCTAATTGGTAATCCTGATGAAATTGATTTAAATAATTTATGACAAAAGGATTTGTGCTTAAAACAGTTATTTTATACAATTGGCAATCCAAAAAAATCTGATGAAAATCTTTAGAATCATTTGCAAATACTAAGATTCCTCCTACTGATAAAATGGGAAAGATCTCTTCTATAGATGTATCAAAAGCCAGAGACGATTGTTGCAAAACTAAATCTCTATCATTCAAAGAAAAAAACTCTGAAAATGTCAGGCAGTAATTGTAAAGGGAATTATGTGTAATTACGACTCCTTTCGGCTTACCTGTTGAACCAGAAGTATAGATTATATAGGCATCATCTTTTAAATAAAAATTCGGAAGTTTAAATGACTCAGATATCTCTTGATCATAAATAATTTCATTAATATTAATGAAGAATTGGTGATTTTTATATTGATTTTTATTTGTAATAACTATATCGGTCATAGAGTCCTTTATAATATAGTTTTTCCTTTTTTGCGGATATGAATTATCTATAGGTATATAAATTCCTCCAATTTTAAACAATGCTAGAATTGAGACGACGCTTTCTACAGAATTCGGAAGATCTATTACAACTCTGCTCTTTTTTTTAATGTTAAGGCCATTTAAATGGTTTGCTAGCCTATTGGACATTTTTTCTAGGTTTTGATAGGTATAGGAAACTTCATTTGAAATGACAGCGACATTTTCAGGGCGTAATTTTAAATTTTCAAGCCAAAGTGAGATAAAATTCTTACTCTCTTTTCTAAAAACTCGTAAACCTTTGGAAATATCGATAATCTCTTTTTTTTGTGAATTACTACAAATAGATATCTCTGAAATATTTTTCTTGATATTATGTGGGAGTTCTTCTATCAAAAAACGATATGATGACAAAATTTCTGTTATTTCAAATTTTGGCACGAATCTACTATTAATATCAATTCTAAATCTTAATATTTGATCACCGTTATCGAAAATATGAATAGAAATCGGATCATCTTCACTTTCATTGGATAAAGGATGAATAGATGTCGGTGTATTTGAAAAAAATGGTTCGTAGGATGTCTTTTCATATGACAAGCGAATATCATATAATCTTCTTTCTCTTTCATTAACAACACTTTTAATAATATCGGCTAGCTGAAATCGTTGATGACGATAACTTTTCAAAAGTTGTCTCTTTATTTTAATTAAAAAATCAAATAGAGAAATTTCTGAGATGTTTTCTAATTTTAAGGGTATGACATTTATGAATGGGCCAATAACGGATTTTTGGGATAAATTACTTCTGTTTTGAATTGGTATGCCTATTGATAATTTTTTTATTCCATAATATTTAGAAATTGCAATATATAGCAGACCTATAAAAACATGAAATGGGCTTAAATTATAAGCTTTAACAACATCATAGAATTTAATACTCTCTGTCTGATTGAGATCAAATTTTTTTGAATAAAAAATTCCATCATCATTTTTTTTTTGATAGACTAATGGCTCTAAAATTTTATATTCATTAAGCCAAAACTCTTTGTTAACATTAAATAGTTGAGTTAACCTATATTCCTTTTCTTCATTAATATATGTTTGAAAAGAGTATTTAGTTTTTTCTTTGTTATTGGTTTCAATATTATTAGAAGATATTCTATTGTATATCTCATTAACTTTGTTAAATATTAAATGGAAAGAAAAACCATCAGCTAATAAATGATGTATTTTTATATACCAAATGTATTTTTTATCGCTTATTTTTATCAACCATATTTTAAATAATAATTTTTTGTCTAATATAATTCCGAAAGACTCGGAGAAATCATTTTTAATCTTAGAAACTGCATTTTCAAAATTAGATTCTTCAAAAAATATAAAATCACTATAAGATTCTTTATTTAGAAAATATAAAGGTATTCCGTTCTTTTCTGTGAATTTGTAAGAGAATATTTCATTTGATACTGTAAGCTCACGTATTGATTTTTGAAATATTGAGACATTAACTTCACCTTCAATTAAAACGTATCCACCAATATTATACTTAGGAGAATTAGGATTGAGTTTTTGATCTAACCAAATATATTTTTGTAAAGTTGAAATTTCGTTATAAACCATATATTATTTGTGTTATTTAAATAAAAAATTGATCTAGAAAATAGTGATGTAAGTTAATTTTGTAACGAAAATTGGGTTACAATGATTCTGCATTTCGACTTTTTTCCAAATATATTTCTTCACATTCGTGTATCGAAATGGTCAATATTTCAATTGCTGCGTTGACGATTTCAGTCGTAGTGATCAATGGTGGGGTAAATCGCATGACATTATTAAAATGACCACCTACTTCGAAAAGTAATCCTTTGTTAAAACATGTTGACCTTAAAGTTTTTAGAAATTCTTCAAAAGGTTCTTTTGTATCCTTATTTTTAACAAATTCTATTCCTATCATAAGACCTCTTCCTCGAATATCTCCAATAAATTTACTTTCATTTTTTAATTGATATAATTTATCAAAAAGGTAAGAACTGAGATATTCAGTGTGTTCTTCTAAAGAATATTTCTTTACAAAATCAAAAGCCCCGTTGGCAGCGGCTATGCTCACTTGATTAGCCCTAAATGTTCCAATGTGTGCTGCGGACTCCCAAGCTTCGATAGATTTCTTATAAATTAAACCAGAAATCGGAAAACCGATACCACCAAAACCTTTTGAAAAGGTAATAATGTCGGGTATAGCTTTTGTATTCATGAATTCTAAAAAGATTCCTGTTCTAAAGAAGCCACTTTGAATTTCATCAAAAATAACAATTACTCCATTTTTATGAGCTATATCAACAATACGCTCTAAATAACCTTCTTTAGGTAGGATATTACCGCCTTCTCCTTGCAGTGGCTCTATTATTATGGCTGCAGGTTGCGCTACGCCTGAATGTTTATCTTTCAATAACCAATCGAAGTGGTCTGCACATTCATAGTTACAAGTTTCGGGTTCTTTATTAAAGGGACACCTATAGCAATAACTATAAGGAACAAAGCTCACATTTGGAATCAAAGAAGATAATTTATTTCGAAAAAAAGTATCAGAAGTTACTGCCAAAGCTCCAGAAGTCATGCCGTGATAACCACCTGAAAACGCTATAATTCCTTCTCGACCAGTTTTTATTTTTGCTAGTTTTATTGCCGCCTCAACAGCATCTGAGCCAGTTGGACCGCCAAAGCTAACTTTGAAGTCTTTACGAATCTTGCTTGGCAGGTGATTTAATATTTTTTGGATTAAAGACAACTTGTTTTCTGTTGGAAAATCCAAAGCATGAATTAATTTGGATTGTTGCTTTTTTACGTATTCTAAAACAAAACTATTACCATGACCTACATTTAAAACTCCACAACCTCCAAAGAAATCAATGAAATGATTCCCGTCAACATCTTCAATAATACTACCTTTTGCGCTGTCAATAGCGATGGGCATTTTTGTAGGATATGAAACAACAATTCCTTCAATTTCTTTTTGTAAATCTAATAGTCTTTTTGATTTTTCTCCAGGCAATGAAGAAGAAACAATTTTAGAGCATTGTGATAAATGATACTTTTTCAGTATTTCCATATAATAACTTTATATTTTATAAATCTTAATACTTAATCTATCGTTAATTTCTTAGGTAAAATATAATTCTTTCATTAAGAGTACCTCTTGTGAATACCATTAGAAATAATTTAATGTATTCTGCTTTTATTATAAAAATAATTTCCTCTAAGTAAGTAAAAATTATTATCGAATAAATATAGATTGGGAATAAATGTTTATTCCCAATCAAGTTCTCTTTAAATAATGTCTTAATTAATCGATTTATTACCTTTGTATTTGTTAAAATTAATTCAGACTATGTTAATTTTTAGCATTGAACTATAATTTTGTTAAAAAAATTGATTCTTTTTTATGATTTCAGACTTATTTAGTAATGTTTTTTACTCCATTAAACTAAACGAATATTTACTTCATATGCATAACTCAAGTTATTCTTTTTTGTTTTTAAATAGTTCATCAATTTGAAAAGAATTATCAATGAAATTTGTATTCCTTAGTCTTTCCCGAAATCCTAACTCAATAATGGAAATGTTAAAACCGTAGTCTACTCCTAATAAAGTGTTCATTTAATTGTGAGTAAGTCAGAAATTTATTTTTAAATATTGTCAAATTATCAAAGATTAATAAAAATGACTAATTAGAATAAAATATTGAAGTGAGGCTACTATATTTGTTCTTTATAAATTTCTGTGGAAAACTTTTAAATAATGTAAATTTTATTTTTGAGTATTCTAAGTTTTATCTTAGACTACAATTATACCTAACAGAAAATCATAATTTAGAAAATGAATTAATACTAAAGCAATATTTAATCAAAGAAATTGTTTAGTAATATTAAAACCTTAATATTTATAATATAATTAAATATATTATTAAAATGAATAGAATAGTAATTATAACCTTATTGTTTTTAAACTCTTATATTGCAAGTGCGCAGCTTTTTAGTAAAGAAAGAGTCTTGAATAATCAGAACGTTGATAAAGACTGGATAAGCTTTGGGTTTATTTTAGGTTTTAATAGTTATGATTTTGATTTTGATTATAAAGCTAATGCATCTAATACTGATATAATCGTTGATAAATCGGCAGGGTTTAATGTTGGTCTTTTGAGTAATTTGAGAATTAACGATTATTTGGACTTAAGACTAGAACCTATGGTTACTTTTTCGCAGAGAAACCTAACATATACAAATCCGGATTTCAATAATTCTAGAGAAGGGTTTAGAGAGATTAAGTCAACTTATGTTCATATTCCTTTATTATTGAAGGTTTCGACTAAAAGGCTTAATAATTTCAAGCCTTTTATAATAGGTGGGGTGTCAACTTCTTTAAATTTGTCAAGCAATGAAAATAATCCTGATGATAATAGCGCTGGTCAGTTTAGAACAACTAATACAACTAATTATTATGAGCTAGGATTTGGTATTGATTTTTATTTACCATATTTTAAATTTACTCCTTCAATACGTGGTATATTCGCAATGTCGGATGAATTGATTAGAGATAATGATTTAGATAGCCCATATACTTCCCAAATCGATAAATTATCAACTCGAGGAATATTCTTAAATTTTGTGTTTCAGTAGAAGTTTGTTGAAAATAAACAAGAAAAATTCACATTGAGTTTTGTTTTAAGATATTAAGTACTATACTAAATTGAAAAGCTGAAAAATCACCAATATTGAATTCTATATTTTTTTTAAATTAATTGAAATATACCGTAATTGGCGGAGGTAAAACGATAATAAAATAAGTAACATGAGTTTTTTTTGGAGTAGAAAGGTATTAATAATTATTTTGATAGAATTTATTTTCTTTAGTTGTAGTAATAAAACTAGAGATAAATTTCCTGAAAAAATAATAACTACAAAAACTGCTAATCATATTGGAATAAAAGGCACTAAAATCTTTGCTGAAATCCCACCAAATTTTTATTATATTAAAAATCTATCCAAGTATCAAAGTGATAATGGTATTCAGATACAATTTATTGAATCAAACGCTTTTGATTTTAATAAAGCGAAATTAAAAATTACACATCAAGTATTAAAATCTAATGGAACAGAATTGGAGATACTTGAAAATGTTAAATTTAATAATTTCGAAGGTATTTTTGGTGAAGGTTATACACCTAAAAAGAAAGAACGGAAAATTTTATTTTTATTTGGTGATGACGATTTTGCGGTGGCTGCTATTGGAGTATATCCCGAAAAAAGTAGAACTAATAGGAATGAGGTATTAAAAATCTTTAAAACATTATTTTATGAAAAAGAATCTGATCTAAAACAATTCGAACTTTCTAACTTTGAATTTGATCAATCAATAACCAACTTTAAGTATGCATTTACTACTTCAAATATGTTTGTCTTTAATGAGGAAGGTAAAGCAGATATAGATGATCCATTTGCTAACTCAATAATGTTTCTAACATTACCGAAAATGAAAGTCGATGAAGGATTCTCTTTTTTAAAGAATTTATTAGCAAACGCGGAAAATACCGGATATAAATTAAATTCACCAGAACTTGCAGAATTTAAAATAGGAAAATATTCGGCAATTATTTTAGAATCTGAACAACAACTTAATAATAAAAATGGAATTATTTATGCCGTAGTTTTAATTGGAGAAAGTTCAAGTGTTGCTTTTATAGGAAATTCTTTTACAAATAATAATGAGTTATTGGAAAAATATAAGAAAACTGTTGAAAGCATTAAACTTACTTCAAAAGATTAACTAAGTCGTTGAGTGTTAATGTGCAAATATTGAACTATAATAACAATTCTTTGTCGAATTTAGAGATATCCTAAAAATGGAAATGTTACAGTGAAAACGTATTAAGGTATTTGAATTAAACCTAATGTAAACAGAATAAATGCTTTTTATCGAGTTAGCGGGTAAAGTAAAGGGTGTAGGTAAATAAATTTCTTCTATAAAAAAATGTAAGCATCAGAGTAACTACATCTAGTTATTGACCCTAATATTTTGTAGCTAAAGTAATATCTTTTCCTTCATCTCCGGCTTGGTGCACGACTTGTCGTATATCAAAAGGAAGCATATATCTAGGGGTACGAATAAACCATCGACTGTTACAAAGTTATTACACGGAATTGTCTTGTTACATTTTTTTTACCCTTTAGTATTTTTCCAGCAATTTGTAAATAAAATAGGTTCAAAACATGCTTTAAACAATTCTCCTTTGTGTATTAGTATAGCAGACAATACTTTTTATTTATTTGATATTAGTAAGTAAAATGAGGGAAAACTTTAAGTACAATTTTATGAAGAAGGCACCTGTAATTCTAAAATATTTATATCTTTAACAGAGATAGATAGAGCTATCAAGCTCCACTCTACGCCACAAATCGGAAGCCAACCCACATAATAAAACGATGAATACTTTCAATGACATAAAAGAATTGGTTACCGCTTTGAAAAGAGAGGAAAAACTAATATCTGAAATGTTTAGTAAAAGAAAGTCCATAGAATACAGATTGAGTGATGCACTAGAATTGGTTGATTTTCATGAAAATCGTATTGATTTATTAATAGAAAAATCAGTAATAAGGCAAAATGGAGGTTTTTTAGAACTTGATGGTCAATTTTTGGACTTCTTTGAGCAAGTACTTTATGTAAGTGAAGAAATCAATGTATCTTATATTAATGAAAATATCAAAAGTATTAAAGAAAGGATTATCTATTTCTTAAATGAACCCAACGAAAGTAGAAGATACACTTATTTACGATTTATAAAAAAGACGTTTCGAAATATGGGACTTGTCACACTTAGAAGTGTGGTCGATTTGAGACGAAATATTGAAAATACCTTTAAAAATGAATCGAATTACAAGAACAAACAATTAAAGCTAGAAAACCTTGATGCAAAAAGGACAGTAGTAACAAATTTGATACAGCAAACATTAGCTCTTATTAATGAGGAAGAAATAACTTTTTTTAATAGAGCTTTAGATGAAGAATTGAGTAGAATTATTATTGAATTGAAACATCAGCTAGGAGAATGCTCACATAATCTAATTGATTCGATAAAACAAGATGATATTTCAGACGGTTTTTAATAGTCAAAAATTCATAAAATATTGTGTTTCGTGGATGAAAATAAAATAAAGTATAATATAATTTAATGTTTTTCATAAATTATATAAATAAAAACTTATGATAAATTATATAGATCTTTGTTTCAATCATAAAACAAGATAGATATGAAAAATGATATTTTAGTTCAAGATTCGAATCAAAAGAAGATGGGGAAGGCAATAAAAATAGCCGTTGCAAAAGGCGACGGTATTGGTCCCGAAATTATGACTGCGACCTTACATATTCTAAAAGCAGCAGGTGCCAATATTGAACCCGAATTTATTGATCTTGGAGAGCAAGTATATTTATCAGGAAATACGGCTGGTATCAACAAAGAATCTTGGGATATTATAAGACGTAATAAATTAATTCTAAAAGCACCTGTAACCACACCACAGGGCAAAGGATATAAGAGTCTTAATGTGACGCTTAGAAAATCACTAGGATTATATGCAAATGTCAGACCTGTTAGTTCTCTATACCCATTTGTCACTACAAATTTTCCAAAAATGGATGTAGTCATTATACGGGAGAATGAGGAGGATCTATATGCAGGAATTGAGCATCAACAAACGCGAGATGTGGTACAGTGTCTTAAACTTATTACAAGACCTGGTTGTGAAAGAATAGTTCGCTATGCTTTTGAGTATGCCAAAGCATATGGTAGAAAAAAAGTAACCTGTATGGTGAAGGATAATATAATGAAGTTAACAGATGGATTATTTCATCAAGTATTCAAAAAAATTTCAGTAGAATATCCAACTATTGAAAGTGAATCTCAGATTATTGACATAGGATCGGCAAAACTTGCAGCGCATCCAGAAAATTATGATGTTATCGTAACATCTAATTTATATGGTGATATTATATCTGATATTGCTGCTGAAATAGCTGGCTCTGTGGGATTAGCGGGCTCAGCAAATATTGGAGCAAATGTAGCTATGTTTGAAGCTATTCACGGTTCTGCACCAGATATCGCAGGACAACATATCGCAAATCCTTCAGGGCTTATAAATGCTGCCATCCTGATGCTAGCCCATGTAGGTCAATTAGAAATTGCAGATACTATCAAAAATGCTTTATTAGCAACGATAGAAGATGGGTATCATACTGCAGATATATACCAAAAGAATACTAGTAAGAAAAAGGTATCTACCCAGGAGTTTGCAAATAAGGTAATATCCAGATTAGGAAATAATCCTAAAAAATTATCAATAAGTAAATTGACTGAAGGCTCGGGAGTTATGAAAACTTTTGAGTACAAAAGAAAAAAATCTAACAAAGTACTAGTCGGTGTTGATGTATTTGTGGATTGGGAGGGTTCTGATCCTAACGAAATAGGAAATGCTTTATCTCAGATCAATGCGTATAACTTACAATTAAAAATGATCACAAATCGGGGAGTAAAGGTATTCCCTAATGGATTAGAAGAAACATATTGTACGGATCATTGGCGTTGTAGATTTGTAGCCTTGGATGCAGAAATACAACAGGCAATCCCTAGTTATAAAGCTATTAATCACGAACAAATAGTGGCACTTTTATCAAAATTAAACACGAAAGGATTTGATACGATCAAAACTGAAAATCTATACGAATTTGATGGGAAAAGAGGGTTTTCGCTAGGACAAGGAGAATAACTTTTTTATAAAAACCAAATAAGTTTAGTGTATACGGCACTTCATTATTCTTCGAAACATTATCAATGTTTACAAACAGAATAATTTAGTGCCTTTTTTAATTCTTTTTTAGATATTAATATTAAAAATTTCACAAAGTATAATGTAGGCAAAAGCAATTTTTATACATCCTTAATGAATTAAATGCGTCAACTTTTTTATTCCCTCTATTCTTATATTTTATAATAACCTAAGTAAAAAAATATGGTCATTGTAGTATAAGTAATAGACATCGCCATTAGAAAATGGATTTGATTCAAAATGAATAGCAAAATTAGTTGTCCAGTTAAATGATCCAGATAACTAATTTAATGTAGATAAAACTTATGGATCAGATAAATAACCAAAACAACCTAGTACATAAAACACTTATTGAAATGAATCCGATTTATAATAAAATAAAGTTAGTAGAAGGAATTTATTCTCCCGTAAATTCGGCAGATGTACTACTGTCTTTAATCGCTGATAAAATCAAGTTTCATAATCTACAGATCATATGTAGAAGAGATAATAATGACCCTCAGGTTCTACGTGCTAAAATGAGAATTTCTGAGCTGAAGGCATCTCGTGATTTGGTAACTAAATTAATCCTGCAAGCACGCGATCAAGGACTTTCGATGAAAATTGATGGAGTAATACATATTGAAATGCTTAAAAACTTATAAATTATCGAATCTAAAACAACATTTAAATGTAAAAAATGAATATAAAAAGGTTGCAAATTTTGCAACCTTTTTATATTCCCTCAAAGGCACGGTTAATACTTCCGGAAGTATAAAACCGACTTGCCGAATTTTAGTTTATAAAATTAAGTCATTCTCTGAGGGTCGTATCGTACTAAATTAGCTAATAGAATAAACATAGAATCTGTTATAACTCTGGTTTTGTTGATCTCTACTGGCGAGATAATACCTATTACTGGTGCTATATTTAATGTTGTTTTGTATTTAATTCACATCAGTGTTTTTATAACTAAAATAAGATAACAACATGAAAACCTCTTGGGATACTATCTAAAAATGATGGTAGCACATGTCTCAGTGTTCATTTTTTTGATCAGTAATTCGACTACTTGTTTAGGAGTTTTTGCGACCCCTAATTCTTCTTGATTCAGGCTTAACTTATTGCTGTTGTTTTCCCAAATAAAGGTTTTTCCACCAGAATTAACAACCTTGTTTTTTTCGTTAGATGTAATACGAAAAGCCTCAAATTTATGATCGTACTTCACTCCTGCAGGGTAGTATAATTCAGTTACAAACTGGGTGCTTCCTTTTTCGAAGATATGGCAAACACAATCTCCGATATCTTTAACCTCAGAAACACGAACCATATTATTTTGCATAATTTTCCATTGTTCCTTTTGTTTGGCAACAACAACGTTCATAAGTATCGTACCTTTTTCTGCAATTTTAGTGTCAATAAAGGATTCAAAATCTAATAATACAGAAACTGTTCCTGCACTTTCCTTTTGAATAGTATATAAAATTGAATTCATTTTTATCTTAAGGTTATAATTACCGTCCTGAACAATATCATTCAATTGACTTTTAATGTGCTCTTTTGTATAGTTTTTTTTAATTATGGCACCTGATAGATTTACATAGGTAGTATTCCCTGTATACTGTTCGCTATATAGATTTAACACTTTTGTAACGGCATCATCTTTTTCTAGAGAATTCATAAGGTTTATATAAGACTCTACGACTTCAATAATGGGATCTACGTTATCCGTTTTACTCGCGTATATATTTGTATATAAGCAAGTCATCATAATATATAATAAGATATAAGACTTTTTCATGATATTTTTATTTTTTAAGATCTACATGATCAGATGTGATGATGTAGATCTTTGAGATTGTTTTTTGTTTGATATATAATAAGTTTCTTAAATTTTTCCTTTCTTTAATATGGGAGAAAGCTCCTCTATAGGTATCTCCAGAAAATAATTACCAGAATATGTTGGGCATACCGTGCAATCATCAAAATAAAATTTTATGGAACCTGCATCCACAACAAAATTATTTTTGAAGGCTTCAAATTTGTCTTTAGTGAACTCCCAGCAATCATTAAAAGAATCTTGCCCTCCTATACGTGCTTGTAACTCTTGATTGAGCTTGAACAATAAAAATTGATCACTAGTCTCTTCAAATAAATCATCATAATTGATGAAAGTGCCTGTTTTCAAATCATAATTTAATCCCTTGAACATAAAAGAGTTATGATTTTCTTCGTCATAGTAATTAGTTTTATATAAGAGGACACTTAGCAATTGATCATTTTTAGTGTACACTTTATAATCTATATTCCTTCTCTTTCTTTTAGCATCTTCAAACAAAGGATCGCAAGACAAATCATCATTGTGCAATACTTGTTCAACAGTCTTTTCTGTGCTTAAATAGTTGCTTTCTATAAAAGAATTGAACTTACTGTAAGCCGGGTTGTATTGTTCATCTAAATGAGGATATTTGTAATCAAGAATTAAAGAGTTTTCAGCTTTATAAAATCTTTTAGTGCTGATAAAACTATCAGGTAAATTTTTTCCTTTTTTTTCTAGCCAATAATCTGGCATAGGATGAGAAGAATTATGTAAAATTTGTTTTGTTTCAAAATGTTGATTAGAAACTACAGAACTGGATTTAGTAGTACTCATATTACAAGATATCAAGGTAATAGCTAAGGAAATATACAGTAGGTTTTTCATCTTTAAGAATGTTTAGTAAGTTATTGTCTACTACAAATTTCCATAAAAATAATCATATATTTTTATTTATATTTATAATGTTTTGTATAAAAATATTTTATGCTTCGTCGTATTTGATAGAAAACATATAATTTGATTTATAAAGCCTGTCACAAGGTATGTTTAGAAAACTATCGGTTGCGATATTGAGCTTTTGTTAGTGCCATATTACTTATAAAAAAATTGAAAGGATGAGTAAAATGAGAATAGAAAAGAATTGTGAAATTTATTTTATATAATTTAGCAATCCAACAGGCACTGAGATTATTTGAATAAAAAAATTACATCGAATTCCGCTAAAGAGGTCAGATTTTCTAATTTGTTCGACAGGCATTACCGTAGATTATATGCATATGTTTTTAAAGTTTTAAAAGAACCTGATCTTTCTGAAGAACTGGTTCAGGAAACATTTATAAAGCTTTGGGAAAACTTTGATACGATAAATGATTCTGAGCGATCCATAGAATCCTTTTTAATCGTCACCCTCAAAAATAAGATGATTGATGCCTATAGAAAAAAGCAAACCAGAGAAAAACATACTAACTTATACGCTTCAAATACCAGTGTTGAGGCCCAGATAGATAGGCAATGGGAATTAATACAACGCATTGAAGACATTTATGCCACTCTTGAACAAAAAACGGTTGATATTTTTAAGCTGTCCAGAGATAAAGGATTGACTTATAAAGAAATTTCTAGACAAAAAAATATTTCCATAAAAACTGTAGAACTCCATATTTCAAAGGCTTTAGTAGTATTCAAGAAAGGATTAAAAGATTATTTTTAAGAAAGAAATTAATTTTTTGATAGGGTAACCCTGCTTGAGATACGTCTTATAAGTAATAAACACCTTTTGGTATGGAGCATTTTAAAATCACAGAAGTTGAGCTTTGGGAATACATCTCAAAAAGTGCTGATGCCTCCACTATTCAGAAAGTAGAGAAATGGATGGATTCTTCTGATTTTGACGAAACCTTATTTATTGAAATATCAACGATTCATAACCATACATCAGAACAGAATCCTTCTGTAGAAAATGCTAAACAACGTTTTTTTGATAGTGTCAAACCAAAAAGAGCAATATGGAAAAGTATGCTCAAATATGCTGCTGTATTGGTTGCTATTATCGCTGGAACTTACTTCTATAATACGGTGTTTTCAAATAATCAAATAGTGGTTCAGACAACTTATGGCGAGCAACGAAGTATTAAATTGCCAGATGGCTCCAAAATTAGGTTGAATGCCCTCACCAGATTATCTTATGATGTAGATACCCCAAGAACTTTATTTCTAGAAGGAGAAGCATTTTTTGAAGTAGCAAAAGATACTGTACATCCTTTTACAGTAACTACACCAGATCATATTAAGGTCACAGCTCTGGGAACTAGTTTTAATGTAAGAGCATATATAGATAGTCCTACTACAGAGACAAAATTACTCACGGGTAAAGTTGAAGTAACCTCTGAGACACAGTTTAAAGAAACATTTGTCATGATTCCGGATGATGAGGTTATTTTTTATAAGAGCACTAAAGAAGTGGTGACATCAAAAATGAATCTTAATACGTCCAGGATTGCCTGGAAAGAAGGAAAAATACAATTCGAAAATAAGACCTTTAGCGATATAGCGGTTGACTTAAAAGCTCAATTTGGCAGGCAAATCCGATTTGAAAATAAGGACATTGCCGCTACTAAATTTACAGGGTCTTTTAAAACAACCACGCCAATAGACGAAATTTTTGAAATACTCACAATATCAAAAGACTTTACATATGAACTAAACCAAGAAACTAATGAGTGGATAATCCAATAATAAAAGTGGGAAAACTGGCATTTTCCCACTATACATGTTAAAAAATTCTAATCGCAAAATCAGTATAACTTAACAATATCCAAATTTATGAAAATAAACTTTTTCAGGGTCATATTATGGCCAAAAAATAGTCATAGGAAAACCATTTTTTTGATGAAATTATCCTTCTTTTTTTATATTACTTTTTGTTTTCAACTGCTGGCATTTCATAGTTTTTCTCAAGACAATATTACACTATCTGAAGAGAACAGCTCCTTAAAATCAATTATACACAAGATTGAAGAGCAGACATCTTATAATTTTATTTTAAATAACGATGTGATCGATGTTGATCAAATCTATAGTATCAAGGTTATTGAAAAGGATGTAACAGAAACTATGGCATTGCTTTTTGAGAATTCTTCAATTTCTTATAACATAAAAAAGAACCATATTATTCTTTCTAAATCCAACATTCAAGCTGATAACTATACTATAAATGGAACTGTTACTGATGCAAATACGGGAGAGACGCTTTTAGGTGCCAGTATTAGTATAAAAGATAGTAAACAAGGTGTGTTTACCAATGAATATGGTTTTTATGCTATCACATTACCAAAAGGAACTTATCTTTTTGAAATTTCATATTTGGGATATACAACAAAAGAAGTTAGCATTGAATTAAAAAACAATATCAAACTGAAAATTGAGCTTCAACCATCATTAAGCGAATTATCAGAAATTGTAATAACTTCTAATCAGCATGCTAAAAGTCAGGTGCAGTCCATTCTGGGAGGAACGATTCGTCTAACTGCTTCAGAAATTAAAAAATTACCAGCGTTTTTTGGTGAACCGGATATTGCAAGAGCTGTTTTAACACAGCCAGGAATTAGTAGCGTAGGCGAAGGAACCAGTGGGTTTAATGCTCGAGGAGGAAATATAGATCAAAATCTAATTCTACTCGATGAAGCTCCCCTATATAATACCTCTCATTTATTTGGACTATTTTCTATTTTTAATGCAGATGCAGTAAAGGTTGTGAAATTATATAAAGGAGGTATTCCTGCACGTTTTGGAGGCAGAGCATCATCAGTACTGGAAATTCAACAAATAAATGGAAATTCAAAAAGATTCAAGGGAGAAGGAGGTCTGGGATTATTGTTTTCAAGATTTACAATAGAAGGTCCTATAAAAAAAGATAAAGTAAGTTTTTTAGCTTCTGGGAGAAGATCCTATTTTGATTTGTTTTTTCCTTTGATAAATGATATTCCTGCTGATAAATTCCATTTTTATGACCTAAATACGAAATTGACCTGGAACATCAATAAGAATAATACGCTATATGCTTCAGGTTTTTTTGCTGCTGATGTCATAAAAATTGATCAAGAGGAAGAAGGTGGTGAGGGTGGATCTGATGTTGGGATAGATCTGGGGTGGACTAATGCTACTGCCACAGTACGATGGAATCATATCTTTTCTAGTAAATTGTTTGCTAATATTACAGGTATTTATAGTAAGTATAAGTTTAATATAGGAATAAGAGAGGATTTTAATGAAGAAGAAGATTTTGTAACTACGCTGGAAAGATCTATCGAAAATTGGATTTTTAAACCCGATTTTACTTATTTTTCAAGCCCTGATATGCAGATGAGATTTGGTCTTTCTGGTAATTTATATCAATTTATTCCTAAACTAAGAGGTACTGAAATTAACGAAGTTTATGACAAAGAAAAAGCTCTGGAACTAGGAGCCTATTATAGTGTGGAAAAGCAATGGGATAGATTATCATTAGATGCAGGTTTACGATTTTCCTGGTTTGCGAATTATGGAGAGGATACTATTGCTATCTATAATCCTGATTTTCCACAAACACCAAGCACAATTACAGGGTTTAGAAATGTAAAGAATAATGAAATCTCTAAGAGTTATTTTGGTGTAGAGCCACGGATGTCATTAAAATATGATTTTAATGATCGAAAAGCCTTTAAAATAGGATACAATAGAATGTTTCAATATATCCATTTAATAACCAGCCAGACTATAGCCTTGCCTAATGATGTATGGAAACCTTCAGGTCAGTATATAGAACCCCTAGAAGTCAATCAATTTTCTGCGGGATATGCATACGATACCAAAGATAAGGGCTATAATTTTTCCTTAGAAGGATATTATAAAACATTTGATAATATAGTAGAGTATAAAAATGGAGCTCGGTTAGGAATAAACAATAATTTAGAAACTGAATTAGTTCCTGCAAAAGGTTTTTCTTATGGATTAGAATTAGCAGCTTATAAAAATAAAGGTAGAGTAACTGGAAATGCGAATTATACCTATTCGGTAACAAAACGAAAAACAAAAAGTGCTTTTTCTTCAGAACAGATTAATAATGGTGCTTATTTTTCCTCAGATTACGATAGACCACACTTATTTAATTTGACCGCTAATTACAAATTATCTAAGAAATGGGAGGTAGGAGCTTTTTTTACCTATCAGACAGGAAGACCTACAACCCAGCCCAATGGTAGGTTTACTTTTAATGGAGAATCCTATCTGACCTATGCTGATCGAAATTCATTTAGAATTCCGGATACGCACAGAGCTGACATTTCTTTTACCTATACACCAACAGGTAATCCAAAAACAAATTGGAAAAGCAGCTGGAGCTTTGGTTTATATAATGTGTATGGACATAAAAATGCATTTTCTATTAATTCCGTTTTAGAAGATAACGAACTAGAAACAGGACAGATTTCTTTGATTGGAGCTCCGATTCCATTTATATCTTATAATTTTAAATTTTAGCACAATGAAAAGACTATATATATACATAACAATACTGGTTTCTTTAAGCATATTGACAAGTTGTCTTGATGATCTTACTCAGGATTTTGATTTTGAGTTTGAAGAACAAGTATTTATCTCTGGATTACTTACTAATGAAACCGATTTTGTATCTGTTCAGATTCAAAAAACAGTACCAGTAACCGATACAACTTTTAGTACTGTAAACGATGTACAAATTTTCTTATATAGCAGAGATGCTTCCAATACTGTTTTATTAGTTACAGATTCTTTTACTACAGATAATGGAGATTATATGAGCTCTGAGATGATTACTCCTATAACTGGCAATACTTATTGGATAGAGGCTGTTTTACAAGATCAAACAGTACTTACCTCAGAGGAGGAAATTCTAAAACCTTCTATACCTATTATAAGTATGGTGAAAACCGGAGATATTGTGAGGGTTACAGTTACAGATCAAATCGAAGATGAAAATTTCTATTTAGTCCAATTCGAGGTGCTCAAAGATGGAATATTAATTGATGAATTTTTAGGTGTATTTAATGATAGCTTTGTAACTGACAATTTAGAAGAATTTATTGAGATCGATGGAATAAGAGAGGGTGATACGGTAAGAGCAAGTATTTATAATATAAATTTTAACACGTTTCAGTTTTATGCTAACTTATTAAATAATCTTGATGATGATCTTGTCTTATCATCTTTGTTTACACCAACAAACATCGTTGGTAATATAACTAATACTACAATCAATGAACAAGCACTTGGTAATTTTGGCATAGCAGGATTTAGTTCAATGACCAAAGATTTCTAAGTAATAGACTATTTTCATTGATTTTCTTAAATGAATAATACCCTTTTTATCATAGAACCCATTGATATCTTTGAGCTAACTTGATTTTAGTTGTATTAATTAAACTATATGTAGAGGTATTTACGCACTTTTTTATCTGATTTTATTGTAGACAAACTTTGATAACCAAGGCTAATTGGTTCTTGTACAGATGCGAATATGTAAAAAATAACAGGATATATTATACCATTTAATAAATATAATGAAATGAAAATTATTTAAATTTTGTACGAATTTGATTATAAATAAGTAGGATAAAAAGTTTTATATCCCTTTAAACGATTTATTTTCTCAACTTAAAGAAAGTTAAAGTTTATATTAAAAGTTTCATATTATTTTTATTATTTTTAACAAATATTTAAAACCTAACTTTTATATATAAACCGATTAAAAATCATTTTATTATAATTTTAAATTAGAAAACATGTTATTAGCCAACTCATTAAAGTTACAGTTCTCATTTTGGAGGACAAAATTAAGTGCATTTGCACTATTTTTTATGACCATTGTCTCGGCACAAACCAGTCTGGAATTAAAATCCAGTATCGATAGGGTACAACCGATGACTGGTATTGTTTTTTGGGCAGAAAATTCTGGAGATTTAAGTACATTAGGTAATAAAGTACAGCTGGAGTATTCTTATTTAGTATATTCAGATGTAGTACAAAACAGAGGTCAATATAATTGGGGAGTAGTTGATGATTTATTAAGTACCGCAGCGAGTAGAGGCAGACAAGTCATTTTAAGATTTAGATATACTTATCCTGGAGTCACTTCTCGATCAGTGCCACAATATATTCTTAATAGTAGTGGGTATAATAACCGTACAGCAAGTGTTGAAGGTTCTAATACCTTTATCCCGGATTGGTCTAGCCAGGAATTACAGGATTTTACCTTAGAATTTTTCACCAATTTTGCAGCACGTTATGATAATGATCCTCGTTTAGCATTTGTACAAGTAGGATTTGGATCATATTCAGAATATCACTTATATGATGGACCTTTTGCATTTGGAGATACATTTCCAACAAAAGCATACCAAACTACTTTTTTAAATCATATAAATAGTGTATTTAATAATACACAATGGACTATCTCTATAGACGCAGCTGATAGTAGTACGTCTCCACTTGCTGCGAGCGCTTCATTGAGAAATTTAAATTTTGGATTGTTTGATGATTCCTTTTTACATAGTCAGCATTCTCAGAATAATAATGAATATAACAGAGCATCCTGGTTAACATTTGGAGCGACACGTGCAAACACAAAAGTGGCGGGCGGTGAGTTTAGTTATTATAGCGATTATGATCAGGAGCATGTATTGGATTTACCTAATGGACCCCATGGTACCAGTTTTGAGGAAATGGCAGCATTATATGATATAACTTATATGATTGGAAATGATCAGCTAAGTGTGGGACAAAGTGCTTCTAGAATAGAAGATGCGGGAATGAACATTGGATATCATTTTGAAGTAACTTCATATACTTCAAACGGCAATAGCACTAGTGTAACGATCAAAAATAATGGACTTGCTCCTATTTATTATGATGCTTATCCTACTGTAGGAGGAACACGTTCTGGGACTAGCTTAAAAGGTTTGATTTCTGGTCAGAGTAGAAATTTTACAATTAATGACCTTCCAGATGGAGCCGGACTTTCTATAGAATCAGATCGTCTCGTATCTGGTCAGGAGATACAATATGATGCAGATTTAGATGGTGGAACAGTAGTAGGAGGTGGGGATCCGATTGTTACTATCCAGAAGCGCAATGCTACCGGGTATGCGATTGATGGTGGTAATGGAGGAGCAAATAGACAAGATGTTTATCTGTGGAGTTATGACCCTACTAATCCAAATCAACAATGGGTAGAAATAGATCGAGGCAATGGATATTATTCCTATCAAAAACAAGGTACTAATTATTGTATAGATGGTAATAGAGGAGGGGCTAATAAACAAAATGTATATTTATGGACTTGTGGTGAAAATAATTACAATCAACACTGGGAAAAGGTTAGTGCTGGTGGAGGTTCATATAAGTTAATAAAGCGTAATGCTTCTGGTTTTACTCTTGATGGAGGTTCTGGAGGTAAAGATGGACAAACTGTGCAGTTATGGAATTCTTCAGTTACACATCAAAACTTGAATTGGATAATCACACCAATAACTGAGGCAAAAACTGCAGGAGAGTTAAATAGTTCTAAGAATGCTGATATATCGGTTTATCCAGTGCCTGTTACTAATGAGTTGAATATTAACTTAGACGTTTATGAAGACTTTCTTCAATTAAAAATTATTGACGTAACAGGAAAAACCATAATGGAAGAAGCTTCAATTACGAGCAACAAAATCACTTTAGATACTAGTACATTATCTAGTGGGCTCTATATATTAAAAGCATTTAAAGCTGATGGTAACCAGCAAAATATGCAATTCGTAAAATAATTGCTATAATTTGTGGGTTGAAAATAAATAAAAAAAAGGATATGGAGGTTATGAGTCTCCATATCCTTTTTTATTGTATTTGCTTTAATGATTTCTTAATTCTATATATTTCTCCAAATTTGTTAACCAAGTTAGATTCCGGTTTTTGAATTTACGGTGCTTAGAGGAGATAAATTCCTTCATTGTATTTAAAATTCATAATATCAATATTTATTACACCTGTATTTTATCCAAAGACCCTTTTACTACTCTATCTTTAAAATGAATTTTAACAAGAGCAGCATATGTTTTGATTTCCGTATCTAAAATAGGTAGGCTATGCGAGTAAGTTTAAAAAATCATTTTTGTAAAACGTGATAGCAAGGTCGATTACTGATTCAGTTATATTGTGATGCATAGACATATTAGTCACTATTTCATTCTCCAGTCGTATCAATATAACTAACTACGCTTTTTAATAAATTATCTTTTTTCTACCTTTTCGAAACAAACTATAATGTCACTTCTTACAGTGAACTATAAAACATTCTGTAGTATAACGATGCTACAAACAGTCTAAACGTGTTTGTTCTCTTTTCTTGCAGACCTTTTGATAAGCAGTTTTTCCTAATTATTTATTAAACGTGATTTGTACCATAGTAAATGTAATCTGTAACACGATTCTGGCGACATATTCTTATATCTTTGTATATGTCAAATTGTTAGACACGTATGATCTGGGGGAACAATGTAAAAATAACCCTTAAAGTTATATTAATGTGAATAGTGCCAAAGCCAAAAGTAGATAACAATTTAAAAATGGAAAAAACAACGAACTATATTGAGGTAAAGAAGTTCTCAGAGAAAGCGAAAGACATCATCGGGAAGACTTTTATCCATGTAAGTGATGAATATCAAATTTTATTTATCAAATCAGGAATATTATCTATAAGAATAGGTGAAAAATTATATGAAGCATCAAATAAAACGATACTTTTTTTTCCACCAGGACAAACTTCAAAAATCGAGTATATAAGTAAGTATTTTGAAGGTCTTAGTTTGGTCTTTGACACAGATTACTTTCTATTGTGTTTAAAAAACCAAGTGAAATTGTGTTTCTATCCTTTTTTTCAACTCAATAGTTTACCACTTCTCAAGTTATCCAGTTCACAATGGATGAAGCTTTTAGGAATCGTAGAAAAAATATCCTTTGAAGTAAATAATCGAGAATCTTGGAACGATGATTTATTGTGCAGATTATATCTCAATGTTCTCTTAATTGAAATAGAACGTCTTACAAAGCTAAGGAAAGACGAACAACATAGTTCTCTATCGCGAAAGCGTTTAATAACATCGCGATTTAAGAAATTGGTCGAGAAGAATTTTATGCAAGTGAGAAAAGTTGCTGATTATGCTGATAAACTTTTTATATCTCCGACTTATCTTAATGATACAGTGAAGGGAGTTACAGGGCAGTCTGCAAGCGAAATAATACAAGATAGAATCATATTGGAAATAAAGGCTAAATTAATTCAGACAGAGGATACAGTGAGTCAAATAGCCTTAAAAATGGAATATCAGGACACCTCCTATTTTTGTCGATTTTTCAAGAAAAATACTGGGGTTAGCCCACAAATTTATCGTGAAACAAATCATTTACAAACAATTTAGAAATAAATTTTTGTCAGATGTAAAGACCGGATGATATATCAGAACTTTGATACATAAATACCATAAAAACAATGAACGAAACACGGAACACTTTAAACGTTCATCTGCTTAATACAGCAGAACTTAAAAATTTAAAATTTGAACTTGTGAATTTAGAATACTCTGCGGCATTAATAGATTCAACAGGTTATGAGATAGTAAAAGGTTATGGTGAATCCATTGAAGACGCTATGAATGATTTACACCATAACCTGCTCTAGATAAAAAATCAAAATGGCAGACCGAAGAAAGTTTATAAAACAAAGTTTATGTGCGTCAGGAGTAGTTATAATGCCCTTGTCGTTATCAGCTTTTCAAAAAATAGATAAAATGACAAAAGAAACTAAATTTGATGTATTAATTATAGGTGGAAGTTATGCTGGACTTTCGACAGCAATGGCACTGGGAAGATCATTAAGAAGCGTATTAATTATTGACGCAGGAAACCCTTGCAATGAGCAAACTCCACATTCTCATAATTTTATCACGCAAGATGGTGCTACCCCCGCATCTATTTCAGCTAAAGCAAAAGAACAGGTCCTGGAGTATCCAACGGTACAGTTTTTAAAGGATTTTGCAGTACAAGGACAAAAAACGAAAGATGGTTTTGAAATTACAACGCAATCCGGTCAATCTTTTCAGAGTAGAAAACTTGTCTTCGCTACTGGTATAAAGGATGTTCTACCGCAAATAGATGGCTTTGCAAAATGCTGGGGAATCACCGTAGTACATTGTCCCTATTGCCACGGCTATGAAGTACGGAAAGTGAAAACGGGTATTCTGGCCAATGGGGATAGTGCTTTTGAAACTGCAAAGTTGATTTCAAATTGGACGGACGAGTTATCCATTTATACCAATGGAAAATCTGAACTGAGTGAGGACCAAGTTAATGAACTCAACCAAAACAATATCGTCGTAATTGAAAAGCCTATTGCTTCTATTGAGCATACAAAAGGTTATATTGAAAAACTAAAATTCAGAGATGGTACTAAGGAACCTCTAAAGGCACTTTATGCACGTGTCTCCTTTGAGCAGCATTCGGCTATACCTTCGGCACTGGGATGTCAACTCAACGAGCAAGGATTTATTGAAGTCGATATGTTTCAAAAAACATCAATTCCCGGTGTGTTCGCCTGTGGGGATAACACCACATTTATACGTTCGGTTGCTCAAGCGGTATATGCTGGAAATCTATCGGGTGGTGCTTCTAATATGGAAATGATACAGGAAGATTGGATAGGTAATTAATATTAGAATTGATAGTTTTAAGTATTATTAACCGATTTTAGATCTGTTTTATCAATGCTTTTTCAAATCGGTTTGAAATATATAAGTAACAATCTCTAATTTTGTAAAAAAAGGGATATGGAAAATTTGACCGAATTTTATAAGAACAAAGGATTGGCAACAGATAGGTTTCAGCCTTCAGAAATTGGGCATTTTAATGTATTTGACCTTGAAAAAAGTTTGAGCCCTGATGCCAAACCCGTTAGTTACACAAGAAGGGACTTCTATAAAATTACATTGATACGTGGCAAACATACCTTTCATTATGCCGATAGAAGTATTGAGACTCATAGAAGTACGTTGATGTTCTTTAATCCACAAGTTCCTTATTCCTTTGTACAAGGTAGTGGGGAATGTTCAGGAAAATTTTTGATTTTTAAAGAGGAATTTCTTTTGAATTCTATACATAAAAGCCCTTCTAATCTGCCAGTTTTCAGTATTGACGGGCATCCCAATTTTGAATTGACACGAGAACAAGACAACTACATAAGTCAGGTTTTTGAGCAAATCACAACAGAAATAGACTCTACATACCACTATAAGTATGAAGTAATAAAAAGTAAAGTTTCAGATATCATCCATTACGCCCTAAAATTACAACCTACCAGAATAAGAGCCACCAAATTAGATGCGAGCACACGAATAACAATCATCTTTAAAGAAGCATTAGAACGTCAGTTTCCAATAGAATCAACGAATTATTGCATCACCGAAAAAACTCCAAGAGACTTCGCAGACAAGCTTTCGATTCATGTGAATTCGTTAAATCGGGCGGTTAAAAAAACAACAGGTAAAACTACGACACAACTTATCGCAGAGCGTATTGTTTCTGAAGCTCATATTTTACTTCGACTTACCGATTGGTCAATTTCTGAAATAGCTTATTCATTGGGCTTTGATGAACCTGCCCATTTCACCACATTTTTTAAGAAGCAGACAGCCACAACGCCTACGTCCATTCGTCAGGAAGTATAAGTCAAAAAGTACTCTTTCGCAAAAGCGTAAAACCTTCACCATTGTTTGAATTATATAAGTGTCGGTTTGATTGACATACGAGAATAGGCGCTTGACAACCGTAATTTTGTTTGAGACAAAAAGTAGTAATCTTAAATAAAATTGGTATGAGTAAAGTATGGTTCGTTACAGGTGCATCAAAAGGATTGGGCTTAAACCTGGTTGAGAAATTACTGAAATCCGGACATAAAGTTGCGGCAACTTCAAGAAATAAAAAGCAGCTAACCGAAAAAGTTTCTGAAAATAGTGATAATTTTTTGCCCTTAGCAATGGATTTAACCGATGAAAACGATGTAAAAAGCACCATTGGCAAAGTGTTAAGCTATTTCGGTGGTATAGACGTTGTAGTCAACAATGCAGGCTATGGATTAGGCGGTGCGATTGAAGAATTACAGCACGATGAAGTGCATCAAAATTTTGATGTAAATGTTTACGGTTCTCTGCACGTAATCAGGAATATACTTCCTGGTATGCGAGAAAGAGGTTCTGGGCATATAATGAACATCGCATCCATAGGTGGGTTTGTAGCAACGTTCCCTGGATATGGTATTTATTGCGCAACAAAATTTGCTGTACAGGGCTTCAGCGAAGCTTTAGAAGCTGAAGTAAAGCCCCTGGGTATTCACGTGACTTGTGTTTCCCCAGGATATTTTAGAACAGAATTCCTCAGTAGTGATTCAATGCAAACAGGTGAGCGTACCATCGATGTTTATGAATTTGCAAGAGAAACGGTCAGGGTTCACGCTCAGGACATTCATGGCAATCAAGCTGGCGATCCAGCAAAGGCAGCTGATGTATTTATAAAACTTTCAAAGATGGATAATCCACCTACGCATCTCTATTTAGGCAGTGACGCTTACGAATTTGTAAATCAAAAAATAGCTAATCTTCAGGAAATGATGGAAGCCCATAAATCACTCGGTGTTTCCACAGATTTTGAAAATGTAAATGCTTCTTAATCCTATCATTTTGAGAAGAGCTATTTTATAAGAGATTGTATACCAAGTGGAATAGCTCTTTTCTCATTTAAAAAAATCTAAATGAATCAAAATGGATTTTAATAATAGAATGATTATAGGTCTTTTGATAATAATGGCTTCGTATACAGGGTGTAAAAGCCAAGTTGAAAAAGAAATAAATAGCGAAAAAATGGAAACAATTGAAGAAACAAAAGAATATATCGGAATGTGGGTAACGGAAGATAATCACGTACGCCACAACTTATTGCCCAATGGACGTTATGATGAAGCTCGTGGCAATACAGAAAGTGCCTACCAAGGTAAATATTGGGTAAAGAGAAACCATATTGATTATAAGGATGATACAGGCTTTACTGCAGATGGGGATTTTAAAGATGGTATACTCTATCACGGTGGAATGATATTGTATAAAAAAGAAGATTAAAATTGGGAAGTATGAATACAAAGGCAATTATGGTAATACTAGCGTTGGCTCTCTTCTCTTGCAAGGAAAAAAATGCAAACATTATTGAAAAAACGAATGAAAATAACTTGGTAGAAAATAAAGTTTCAAGAAATTACAAGATAGTTCAAAAAGCGGCCCAGGGTTGGATTTCTGGCAAAGGTAGTTTCTTTGACTTATTGGATGAAGATATGGTTTGGCGAGTTATAGGCAATGCGCCTTATTCAGGCGTATATAAAGGTAAGAAGGAATTTATAGAGAAAGCGGTTATACCTATAAATGATTTCCTTTCTACAAGTCTACAACCAGAATTTATTGATATCAATGCATCAGAAGATATTGTTTGGTTTCAATGGAAAGGTACAGCAAAGACTATTGATGGACAAGATTATATCAATGAATATGCCTGGAAATTAAAATTAGATGATGCCGGTAAAATAGTTCAGGTTGATGCCTTTTTGGATACGTATACATTAGCAAAATTGGTTGAATAAGCATAACCTAAGTAAATAACGCATAAAATTTCAAGGAAAGATACTGGATATATCCTCAATCCGTGCATCACCACTCGGTCATGCATAGAATTAACTATGATCAGTCAACTAATAACATCGTACTCTTAATTTGCTATTAAATAGTAGAGTCCCAACGAAGCGTCTTTTACTGAATTCCAATTAAAATATATTTTTTTAACCTTTGAGGCGTTATTTTTTAATTTTTAATACTGTTGTTTCTATAATGGTATTTAGTTTATCTGGATTCTCAATCATTGGATAATGGCAAGTCCCTTCCATAGTATGCAATTCATAATTATCACCAAGATGTTTTTTAAGACTTTCTTCATTAGTAGGTGCATAGTTCACGTGAATGGAATACAGCTTTAATTTCAGGCTTTTTAAAAGTTCTGTTTCACGCTGTGGATAACTAAAACCATACTCAAGTAAGGGAATGCCGATTTCGGGATTCATTTCTTTATAATCTGTCAATAATCTTGAAACAATTTTAGGATCTGTAGCTTCAGTCAATAATGCTTGCTTGGCGAATTGCTGACAAGTATTCTCAAAGTTGGCATTTAAGCCTTGTACCAATTGGTCAATGACCTGTTGGGGCAATTCTATCCCTACGTTCTTCATATGGTCGATTTCAATTAGACCAATAATATTAGCATCATTTACAGCAACAGTCTCAAGCATAACGTCTGATCCGAAAGAGTGTCCTATGATGATGACATTTTGTAATGCTAATTCTTGAATAAATTGGTTGATATCCTTACCAAATCTCGGACCTGTCCAATCCTCTTTATTATGAGTAGATTTTCCGTGACCTGGCAAATCGACCGCTATAACACGATAGTTTTTTGAGAAATAAGATAATTGCTCATTCCAATATTCCTTATTGATGAAAGCACCGTGAAGAAATAACAGTGTTGTGTTTCCTTTTTCATTGTCAAAGTATGCTAAGCTTTCACCATTAATATCAATTCTTTTTGTTTTGTCCATAGTGAAATTATTTTTTTGATGTTCGTAAGTTTTGGATTTTGAAGTTTGTGCATAAGATTGCATAAAAATTATAGGTACGATTAGGTTCAGTAGGATTCGTTCTAGTTTCATCTGTTAATCTTTGTTTTTTTAATAATTAGATTGAATTAGCCAATAACCATCTTGGAGGGAATCAAGATTTGTTATGGCACATTTCATAAGTTTGTATTTATATGAATATTTATTCATTAAAGAATCAAATTTTTTTACATTTTAATGGCATTCCAACATAAAGAGAACGATTCATCAATAGATTTCTCGCTTAAACATCCATTGCGATCGTTCACAATATGTGTTGAAAAGCTTCTCACAAAACCAATGATTAAGGAAATAAGCATATCATTATCTAAATTCTTAATTAAATTTTCTGATTTTCCTTGTTCGAGTATTTGTTTTAAATAATTTTTAAATCCAATATCTATTTTTTTATTAGACTCCGAAATGTATGGGGAAATTACAAATTGTTCTAGAAACACTATTCTTAAATTGTTGTCAACAAGACGTTCTAAAGCAATTTTCCACATTTTGTATAGTTGAATATTAATCGCTAAATGATGTATATCTTGTATAATGGCAGGAGCACTCTCATTCTGTAATTTGAAATATAATGCATTTAATAACTCTTCTTTATTTTTAAAATAAATATAAAGAGTACCTGTTGCTATGGATGCTTCTTTTGCAATACTAGACATTTTTAAACCGGCAATTCCAACTTTTCCGGTAAGTTGAAGTGTTGCGTCAAAAATTTGATGTAAACGTTTTGTTTTGGAGTCAGACATATTCAAAAATATGAATAAATATTCATAAATTAAAATAATTGAATGCTTAATATGGTTTGTTAATTGTAAATTGTTTTGAATATATCTAATCATGGTAGTATTATTAGATGTGATATTCACGATAACCTCCTTACTTTAATTAAGTTTATTTCTTTTATGATTTAGTAATTACTCTGGTATAGTGAACTGTAAGTCCCAAATATTGTATAATGCGGGATCTTATTATTTGTTGAGTGAATTGATATATTTTGTAATTAATTGTATGCCATCATCGTGATTAAGTGTTGTTCCTATTTTAGGCATGTGCAGTTCACCAGAAATATTTATCCTGCTAAGGATTTGTGCTGACTTTTTAGCTATGCCGCTGTTATCAAATGGAATGTTCAAACGCAAATCCATCTGAACATGGTAGGCATTTCCTTCGCTATTATGGCAATGAGCACAGTTTATATCAAAATATGCCCGAGCTCTTTTGTTATAATCTAAGTTTACATCCGAATAGTCTGGAGTAGTTAATATGTTCTTCTCAGATATTTCTAGCTTGTTTTGATTTTTGAAATATTCAAGTTGATTGATAAAGTGTTTATTTCTTAATATATCAATATTAAGGTTTCTGATTTTAGGACCTAATGGTGACAAACTTCCATTTTGTTTATGACAAGTAGCACAATCAGTACTTGACGGAATTTGGTAAGAAGTACTTCTCTTATTTCCGAAATTGTCGATAAAAGTAATTGGAACACTTTCTCTATTTTTACTAAGAAATGCTTCATCTTGTTGCATATTCCACCGATATGTTGCAGCGTTCCATACCGAATTGTTTTTTATAAGTAATCTGGTTTCTATTATTTTTTGTTTCACATCCTGATGATTCATGTGATTTTTGTAGAAAAACGTTTTAACAATTATAGTGCCATTAGGAAAATCGGGAAGCTCACTGTTTGTAGCAATGATTTTTTTTCCTTTTGGTAATAGAATCATTCGTTGCTTATCCGCGTAATCTGTAAAAAGTTCTGATGATAGTTCATAAATGTCTAATGCTGATGTAGGTTTTAAATCTGATGGCGTACCTTTAAAGAAATTATAATCACTAAGCTTTTCATTGAATACAATAGTTTCTTCAATAGAAGTGTATTTGCTTTTATTACGGAATAACATTGTACATAATAAGACTAAGATGATGATAAGTAAAACCCAATGTGATTTTTTTAGATACATACAGTGTTTTCGTATAATTTGTTTTGTCAAATTAAATTATGATGTAAATCATTGATGGCTTCTTCCATTGAATTTCCATAACCTTTCAGAATCTCTGCCCCTTGGAGATCAGTAAGAGTTACTATATATTCAGAATTTAGAACTTCCATTTTTAAATAATCTAAATCATAGAGATTTATGAAACAAGTGGTTTTAGCGTTTATTAATTCATTCATATAATGTCTAATTAATTGTTTTCAGTTCTGGATATAGCTTTAGTATGTCGATGTGCTTTTGATAAAATAGTTCTGTCGATATAAAATGTGCCAAAGGGAATAAAGCATGCCAGGATAATTTTTAATAGGGTCTTTCCTTTCCAATTGTGTTCGGTAGCGACTCCAATAAACAGAAAAATAAAAAGTAAGAATAATGCACCGTGGACAGGTCCCATAAATTTTACAATCCCAGGTATTTCCATCAGGTATTTTAAGGGTACTCCTATACATAATAAGATGATAAGGGAAATGCCTTCTAGAATTCCTGCAATTCTTAATCTACCTATGGCAGTGCTAAAAAAGTCTTTCATAGTGTATCAATTAAAATGGTCTTATATATGGTCTGTCTGCAAGAGGTGAGAATGGCCAAGGTATTGCAATGAATATGATTAACAATCCTATCGTAAAAAATTTAAACATTGTTCTGAATTTTTCTAAATCAGTTTTTTTCCTCTTTGTTTTAGCGGAGCCAATTGTTATTATTATGATGGCAGTAAGCATCAATAAAATATGTGCCATACCAAAGAATGTAAACTCATTCCATCCTGTGATTCCATTATTGAGAAAATGGCTAACTGTAGGGCTTTGAGTATATAATATTATGCCTATCATTAACTGTATGTGAGAAATGGTGGCTGTCCAATGTCTGATATGATTTATATTTTTAGTAAAAGGTAAATGCATTGCTTTTCCTTTGAATGACACATAGATTGCATATAATAAACTCACTAAAACGAGCCATCGAAAAATAGAATGCAGGGGTAATAAAATAGTATTCATTATAGGGTGATTTTAAGTTTTTTGTTTTTTAAATAGGAATTATTTGAGGAGCTATACGCAAAATCTAAGGAGCTTTCACTAAGTCGAACTTTATGTCTTGTAAAAAAAATGCGAAAGGTTAAAAAGATACGGCAAATAGCAACGGGGCTAAATAAGATTGTAATGGTAATAGCTATGTTAAAAAGTATATTCATAATAGAAGATAAAATGATATATAAAACATACCAATTAGTATGTTTTAGGTTAAAAAAAATTAGTGTAATACAGTCAGATAGTTTTTTAATTCTTTTAGGTAAGATTTATAACAGGATTCACCTAATATTTTACCTAGATTTCGTACGCCACTATAGCTAATTAAGATAAAGGTTGCAACTTGTTCACTATCTATTGTACTGTTTATAGTTTTCTTTTCTTTTGCTTCTTCTAAATAAGTAACAATCATTTTTCTCCATTCTATGAAAAGCTTACGTAGCTCTCTTGCAAATTTTGTGTCTAATGGAGCCATTTCTTCTATCAGATTGACTATAGGGCATCCATATTCAATTTTAAAGAAGGAAGTGTTGTCTAGTAAATCTTTGATCATTCCATAGATTTGAGATTGCGGATCTTTCGTGTTAGTTAGTGGTTTTAGTATTGTTGCATCCGTTGAGTGGTATAAAATTTCCTTTATCATTGCCAATCCCATTTCATCTTTATTTTTAAAATGATAATAAAGTGCACCCTTCGTTACTTGTGTGGTTGCAATGATTTCGTCTATACTGGTAGCTTGATATCCATTTTTATAGATCAAAGCAAATGCCTTGGTTAATATATTCTTTCGTGTAGTATCTGCCTTTGACATTTTTTATATAGATTCTAATAATAACAGTTTTGGATGGTTTAGAATGAATAAATACAATTGTTTTATGCTAAACCATAGCGTATGATTTCTACTATTATGATGATGGTTAATTTTCTTTGATCATTTTAATTAAAAATATGATATGCTTAGTAGTTGTTAAAGTATTTCTCAAGGTCATGTATTGAGCCTCCATTATAAACGTGGTAATAACCTCGTTTTTTAAGAATGTATTTTGCTTTGATGCTTCGTAATCCATGTGAACAATAGGTAATAATATTTTTATCTTTTTCAATGGGAATATCAATAGTTTTGAGGTCACTCATTTTTATATTAACAGAGTTTGGTAATGCACCTCTTTTGTATTCCCAATTAGTGCGAACATCTAATATTATTGAGTTCTCTACTAGTTCTTGGTTTACTTTACTATCTATATTTAAGTTTCTGATGAGCCTGTATGACATATAGCTAACACTTAGAACAATTATAGCAATTAACACAAGATTTCTTGCTTTCATATTAAAAGTTTAGGCAAATATAATCAAAACATACTAATTAGTATGTTTTGGATGTTGATATTTTCATTTATCTTTTGTTAACTAATTCTCTAAACTGTTTTGACAAGTTTAAAATCGCTTGAAACGGCTGCCGGTTTTTCTATTTTACCAGAAGTCTAGGTTGGGATATTTGATTATATGAGAATATGATATCGATAGAAGTGTCTCTGTTGTGAGTAAAATTTGAACTTTATTTTCTATTAAAACTAAAGTTCAAATTTGAGAAACATCAACGATTATTGGGTTTAAGTGGTTATAATTGAATTGTTTATGTGATTTTGTGTAGTTTTGTAAAAAAAAATGAATATGAAAACCTTAAACTGTTTAGTACTTCTATTGCTGGGTTGTAGTAATGCTGATAGTCAAGAACAGGTATCAAATGAAAGGGATGCATGGCTTTGGCCATTTTCTAAAAATTCAATTTGGAATCAACCCATTGGTAGCGATGCAGTTTATACCGAAGTAAATTTTGAAAATGCAAGTAATGTTGGTGTTGATATTCAGCATATCCTGGCTTTAAATTTTGAAGATCCGGAAAGAGCGGTAGTAAATGCAATTTCATTTGAAGAAGATCGATGTGGGGGAACAGATAATCTTGGTTTTACAATTAAAGTGCCCGATACATGGGTCGTTCCTGATGCAGGGGATAGCCCGTATGGTTTAACTCCTAACGATAATTTTGCATTTAGACTCTCTAATTCTGATATTGTTTTTGAAGGAAGTCAAATATCACGATGTATGGAAGCAGGTCCTGTACATCTACCATCATGGATGCAATATCCTGATAATAGAAACTACCAGTCTATTAAAGGTGATGGATTAGCTGGCGGCGGTCAGGGTGCTTCTGGAATGTCTGCTCTGGGAGGAACGATCAGAAAAGGAGAATTAATTAGCGAAATTCCAATTCGACATGCTATTAAAATTAACCCTTGGGCAGCTAAGTATTGTTTTTATAGCGAAGAAATTAAAGGATATAAGTGGCCAGCAAACGATGCAGATAATTACGCCTCTACAGAATACAAGGGTACTAATCAGGAGGTGGTTATGGGGTCATTATTTGCAATACCCCCTCAGGTAACACCGGAGTCTGTTGGATTAATGACTGTAGCTGGAGAAAAACTCTTTTTTGCTATGCAAAATTATGGTGTTTATTTTACCGAAGATGCTGCATGGGATACCTGGGATATTATTGTAGAAAGAGACTCTGAACTCGAATTTGAAGAAGCGTACGGATTTTCGATGAGTAGTATAATATGGAAAGATGAATTGAATAAGCTCATGAAAGCCTTAGCTGTTATTAGTAATAATTCGATTGACCAGATTGGGGGAGGAGGAGCTCCTTTGCAGCCATTGGCGCCAGATTTCCAAGAGCATAGTTTATCCTCAGAAACTTTTGGTAAAAAAGATTTTAAGATGTTTCCAAATCCTCTGAAAAAAGATTTTATAAGCTTTGATACTCAAGTGTCATCTGTTGAAATTTTCACAGTTCAAGGGGTTCTTATGAACAGTTTTACTGATGTACAAGCTGTCCATCTTCAGCTTAGACCAGGAATCTATATAGTAAAAATTTCAAAAGGCACTGAAACTATTGCTAAACAACTAGTGAAGCAATGATAAGATTAAGTATAGATGTTATTTGTCAGTGTATGCATCTGACTAAAGTGATACTATAATTATTTCTGTAAATTATAATACATAACACTACGTGATGAGTGCTTCTAAGAGGTTATTTATTATACAAAGAGCCAATGATGAAATACGAATTAAATACAATTTTTGAGGATATTTCAAAGCTAAAATTTAATAAGGATCGTTATTGTTTTACTAAAACTCAATTATGGCAATGGACACTTTTTGATAAAGAAAATAGTTTCTTAAATAAAACGTAGCATATGCATGCTACACCTGGAGTGCCTACTGAAGGAAGATGTACTGAAATAGATGTAAACCTTGTCATTGAAGGGGATTTTTTACTATTTGATTTTATTGCTCATGAACCCTCTTTTTGTATACGTAAAGTAAATAGTACTATGGATCTAATTACTTTTCTATGTTCTAAAAAAGGTATTTTTAATTTATTTACTACTGTTTTGTTTCCTGTTATTAAGGGGCATTTAAAAGTTTCACAAGATTATATTAAATTAATAGAAGCGCAATATGCTCCAACTCGTCTAGAGTGGAATTTTATAAAAGATATTCAAAATAATATTAGTAAAGAAATACAACGCTATAGTTTTGAAGAACTATCAGATAGCCTAAGAATATGTGTTATCGGGTATAAATAAAAAGGATTATATCAGAAGCAAGCTTATAGGATGATTCATACGCTGAAGGTGATATACCAGATGCTGAATATTACTAATATCGAGGATGTGATAGATGAAATATTGAATTATATTTCAGGGCTTATAGGAAATAAAAAACTATGGATATGGAGCCAAAGACTTTATGAAGGAAAAGGAGTAAAATCTCTACTACAATTAATTTATTTTAAAACATTATCACTATCAAAAGAATTCTAAAGTATGATACCATTTATTTTGATTTGCTATATTATCCATTGTCAGTTTTTCTACAGAAGCATTAATACTGCTGCTAGGGTTAGGTATAGCGATCACCATGAGTAAATCATCACGATGAGGTATGCTAAGAAAATAAGCTTGTAAAAAAATATCATTTTCACTACCGAATAGACTAGTGATTAAAGCTGAAGTATTATCGTACGTGCAAGTAGGATGCTTTAAGACATAACCTTTTGTTTTGGTGTCAAGCAAAGGGAATTCTTCAGCAATATTTATTTTTAATAGAGAGCAGTTTGGATTTGGACTCATCGATTTGATCAAATTTTCTAAATGCTCTTTGATGGGTGCTTTCTTTTGTATGAAAAATAATCGGTCAGGAAAGTAATATTTATCTTCACTCTTTGTGACGTACAGAATACTGTCAATTATTTTAGGGGTAATAGATACTACAGTAGGTATGCCAT
Organism: Aquimarina addita; assembly: GCF_039539305.1. Classification (NCBI taxonomy): domain Bacteria; kingdom Pseudomonadati; phylum Bacteroidota; class Flavobacteriia; order Flavobacteriales; family Flavobacteriaceae; genus Aquimarina; species Aquimarina addita. The sequence goes on from NZ_BAABCW010000017.1 coordinate 40,269, forward strand.
TAACGGAGCCGTTGACCTCTCCAGAAACATGAGTGAATTGAAGTTGTAGCACATCAGACTTAAAAATTTCTGTATGGTTTATAGACTTTTCTATGTCAATGGATTTTTGATAATCATTTTGGTATTCTGTATTAAAAACAAAAAAAATACTGCCAATGATTATTATTGCCAATACTGGAGTACATGCGGCACATAGTAGTATAATTTTCTTTACTTTTTTAGAAAATATAGTGCTTATCAAACTTGCAATACATCCGATAAGGGAACAAATAAATAGTATAGCCAGAATAACTCCAATAAAAAATGAACCTAAGCCATCAGCACCACCATTAGCATATAGATAAGTATATAATAAAGCTGTACCCGACACTAAGCATATAATACATAGTAAAGGCGTAATTATTTTCATAAGATCAATTTAAAGAGTATAGTATTAAGTAAAAGACAAAATTTTTTAATAGCAAATCAAATATGAATTAAATAATTCTTTTCGAATATTTTTTCATAGACATCTTTGCTAAACATATATAATTGAGCAGGTTTTTTAGAGATGCCAATTTGTTTTTCGTCTAGTGCGATGATATATTTTTTCTTAATTAATTTTCTTCTAAAGTTGCGATTGTCGATTTCTATGCCTAGAATGGACTGGTATAAATCTTGCACCTCATTAATAGTGAATTTATCAGGTAACAGCTCAAAAATTATAGGTTCGTGTAAGCATTTTGTTTTTAAATCTTCGTGTGCTTCTAAGATGATTTTTTCATGATCAAATCCTAAATCGGGTAAATTTCTTATAGGAAACCATTTTGCTTGATACTTGTTTTCTTCTAGAGCTACCTCTTCTGTTTTTAATAAAAAGTAGTAAGCAATGGTGATAGTTCTTAAATTAAATTGTTCGTGCTTAATCCAAATAAGGTCTTTTTCATTCATTAATCGATCAGGATCGCCAAAAGCTTTGAACTGTTTTTTGTATAAATTAGTTAAGCCTGTTAGCTCTTTTAAAACCCGAGTGGCAGCGTCGTCCAGAGTTTCATTTTCACATACGTGATATCCTGTCAATACATAATCATCTACGAGAATATCAGCTTCTGTTTTTGATTCTAAGTAACGCTTTATTAGTAAAACATTAAGTGATTTAGTAAGGGTGTCGTATCCAAAAACAACACAGTCTACCGATATGTTAGAGATTTTTTTGAGTTTCATAAACCAGTTTAGTCTGCAAAGTTAATTAATTACATTTTATTATAATTAATTAATAAACGTCATTAATACATTATATATGTGTTGATAATAGTCGTTTAAATAATGATAATTAAGTAATTATTTATTAAAAATTGAGACATATATTTATATTTTATGTTTAAAAAATGACGATTAATTAAATTTTATTATATATTTGATTAACAAACGTCATAAATACGTTTAATATTTATAATTAAATACTCAAAAATATGAAACCACTATCACACTGGTTGAGTCAAAAAAAATCTATACTAAATAGAAATTCCATTATAGCCTGGAATGCTCAAAGTTTTTTTGTTAAAAAATGTTTCATGGGCTTTTTTATATCGATCCTTACAGGGATGCCGATACTTTATGCTCAAGATGAGAAAACAGAACGCTCTGAAGTGGATAGAGCTATAAAAGATGACTACAAAATGTTTAATGCTGGTGGTCACCTTAAAAACATGCATATATGGCATGGATTCGTAGTGCATCAAGGCGCTATGTTTGCAACAAACCTTGAATTTAATACCAGGAATAAAAAATTTACTTTTGGAGTCTGGGGTGGTGGTAGTTTTACCAGTAATGATGTCTATAATCCAGAAGCTGATGCTTATATTAGTGCTGCTTATAAGGAATTTTCAATTTACACTGTATACAGATTTTCGGATACATTCTTTATAGAGGCTGTCACACATAATAATTATACAGGTGTAGAAGAGCGAGGGGATACTTTAGCCTATTGGAGCTATGACAAAAGACAAGGATATAATTTTGTAGATATTAATTTTGGATATAAAATTCATCCTAGTACATTGTTGTATTTTGCTACCATTATAGGTGGTGGTTCTGGAGATTTTGAAGTACAGGAGGATGGATCCTTACAAGACTCATACACACATTATTTTGAAGTCAAAAGTAGCGTCTGGGAACATAAGGGATATAAATTATCTCTTTTTGCAGGAGGCGCCTGGTCATTTATAACTAATAAAACATTTTATACCGAGGGGCAGGGTAATCTAATTAATGTAGGTATGGCTTTAAATAGGGATATCAATATCGGACAGTATAAAATGCCCGTTGAGGTTACTGCAATGTGGAATCCAGAGAAAGAGATTACAGTGTTGTCATTAGACCTGACATTATTTTAATCCTTTAAAACAAGCTAATTAATATTTTTACATATGAAAACAATACACTCAAAAATCGTTTTAAAACTCTTAGTAGTACTCGCAATTTTTTTTAATATAGTAAGTTGCGTAGAACAGTCACAAACATCTGATTCTACTGTTAAGGATACAGAAGAGTCTGGAAAAGCTATTGTAAGTGAAATAGATCTTACAGGAAAAAAGATAGGATATTGTACACCCTCATTAAATGCTCCTTATTATCAAGCATTATTACAGAGTATTCAGACAAATACTGAAAAGAACGGAATGGTTTTCTTATCTGCAGACGGACAGGATGATATCAATAAACAAGTAGCGGCAGTAGAAGATTTAATAACTAAAGGTGTTGACGCTTTACTACTTAATCCTAAAGATCCTGATGCTTTAGTTGGGGTGACTAAGGCTGCAAAAGCGGCTGGTATTCCTGTTTTTATTATAGATAGTTCTATAGATCCTTCAGCAGATTATATTACTACCATCCAGTCAAATAACTTGGCAAATGGAGCATTAGCAGGAGAATGGCTAGCTAAAAAATTTGGAAAGAAAAAGATGAACATTGCTTTATTAAGTGGTAATGCAGGTAATCCTGTTGGGAGAACACGTAAACAAGGTCTATTGCAAGGTATTACTGAAGAGCAACTAAGAACCTTAGGATATATTGATCTGGATATCAAGACTCAAATGTATACAAATTGGTCGTACGCAGGGGGGCAAAAAGCTATGGAAGATATTTTAGTAGCTCATCCGGATATTAATGTGGTGATTACTGAGTCTGACGTTTGCGTATTGGGCGCTATTAAAGCAATTGCACAGGCAGGAAAAACGGATGACATTTTGATAGTTGCCGGAGCAGACGGACAAAAAGAAGCTATTAAGTATATTATGGAAACAGATTTCTATGGGTGTACAGCTATGAATAGTCCTGTGCAGATTGGTAAGAATGCTGTAGAATATGCTATTCAATATATGAATGGTAAGAGAGATTTTTCTAAAACTTCTTTTACAGCGCCATTATTGATCACCAAAGAAAACGCTTCAAAATACTACAACCCTAATGCGATTTTCTAATAAAAGTTTAAAATCATTAGTTAGATAAACATCTTTAAGATATGCAAAATTCAAAAAGTGAATATCGTGTTGAAATGAACGGGATATCAAAAAGTTTTGGTGTTGTTTCCGTCCTTCAGGATGTTGATTTTAAGGTAAAGCAAGGAGAAATTCATGCATTACTAGGTGAAAATGGTGCCGGAAAATCTACATTGATTAAAATTCTTAGTGGTGTTCATCAAAAAGATAGTGGAAAAGTTTTTCTAAATGGAACAGAAATTAATCCTAAAAACACACATGACGGGCAAGTATTGGGCATTAGTGTTGTATATCAAGAATTATCATTGGTAAACGATTTATCTGTCGCAGAAAATATTTATTTACACAAACTAGGTGCCAGTAAATTTTGGATGAACTGGAAAGAACTAATAAAAGATGCTCAGGAATTAATTAATTCTTTAGGTTTTGAAATTGATGCATCAGCAATTGTAAGGGATTTAAGCATTGTTCAAAAGCAGGTAGTAGAAATAGCTAAGGCTTTATCAGAAGATACTAAAGTATTGGTGTTAGATGAGCCAACAACTGTTTTTGACCCTACTGATACTAAAAAATTATTTGATAATCTTTTTAGATTAAAAGAGAAAGGAATAGCTGTTATTTATATTTCACATCATCTGGATGAAATTTTTGAGATAGCTGATTCTATTACAGTCCTTAAAGATGGGACTGATACAGGTAGTATGCCAGTTTCAGGAATAGATAAAGATGGTGTTATTCATTTAATGATTGGAAGAGAATTAAAAGATTTGTATCCTTATCGTGATGCTATCATAGGAGAAGTGCCAATTTTTGAAGTTAAAAACTTAACGGCAAGAGATACTTTAGTGAATGATGTATCATTCAATGTAAGGCAAGGTGAAGTTCTTGGCATTGCAGGTTTAGGAGGAAGTGGGAGAACAGAAACTGCTAAGCTTATTTTTGGTGCTGATAGAAAGAAATCCGGAACCTTATTACTAGATAATATAGAAATTAAAACAAAATCCCCTGTAGATGCTGTCGCTTATGGAGTTGGATTAGTTTCTGAAGATAGAAAAGAAGAAGGAGTGTTTTTGCCACTTTCAATAAGAAAAAATATAAGTGTTACCAATTTTGGAGCCATCGCTGGTAAATTAGGTTTTATCAGTTTAGATAAAGAACATACGAATGTTTCAGGCTTAATAGGTAAACTTAATATAAAAACACCAAGTTCTGAGGTTATTGTTAAAAATCTAAGTGGCGGTAATCAACAAAAAGTAGCTTTGGCGAAATGGTTGAGTATTGATAGTAAAGTTATCATTATTGATGAACCGACACGAGGTGTTGATGTCGGCGCTAAAGTTGAAATATATAATCTTATCAACGAAGCGGCAAAAAAAGGAGTTGCCGTTGTCGTTATTTCTTCAGATATGCCAGAAATTATTGGTATTTCGGATAGAATTGTTGTTATGCATAAAGGAAGTATTTACGGTGAGCTACCAAAAGAAAAATTCTCCGAAGAAAATATTCTACGATATGCTATCGGAGAGGCACTAAAAGAATAGAATAATAGTTCAAAAACAAAACATAATGGCTTTAACACTAAAAGAACAGCTAAGTAGCCCCGGCGGATTGCTTAAGTTTTTAATAAAGTATAATACAATATTCATTTTTATTGTATTGTTAATTTTTTCAGCAACGATCTCTGATGTTTTTTTTACATCAGTTAATCTCTCTAATTTATTAAAACAAGTTTCTGGTATTGGTATTATTAGTATTGGGATGCTCATTGTAATTTTGACCGGTGGTATAGATCTATCCGTAGGATCTATGGTTGCTTTATTAGCTGTAACTTTTGCTATGTTAGTCAATATTGTAGTCTTGCCAGTTGCTATTATACTCACAATCGGTATTGGATTTGCATTAGGTAGTGTAGCGGGATACCTTGTAGCTTTTCAAAAAATGGCACCTTTTATAGCTACCCTTGCATTAATGACAGTAGCAAGAGGGTTAGGTTTTATTTATTCAAAAGGTTCACCTATTACCTTTAAAACTCCGGGAGGAGAATTCATGTCTGATTTTGCTAATAATTCAACATTGGCAATTCCTAATATTGCTATTATATTTTTTATCATTGTTATTCTTGCAGCCGTTATGTTACGTTATAATGTTTTCGGAAGATTAATTATTGCGATAGGCAGTAATGAAGAAGCTTCAAGATTGTCAGGTATTAAAGTAAACAAATATAAATTTTTAGTTTATGCTATTTCTGGGTCATTAGCTGCTATTGCTGCAATTGTGGTTGCATCAAGAACAAATTTGGGATCTCCTAATATGGGCATGGCATGGGAGCTTGATGCTATTGCTGCAGTAGTAATCGGTGGCGCAAGTTTAAATGGAGGAAAGGGGTCGGCAATTAATACATTAATGGGCGTGCTTATTTTAGGTTTAATAGGTAATATTTTAAATCTTTTAAATGTACCCTCTTATCCACAACAAGTTGTAAAAGGCGGAATTATCATTTTTGCTGTACTACTACAGCGTTTCGAAAAATAAAAAAGAGTTAAAAATGACTAGTTGTAAATTAAATACACAGAATCTATATCAGATTTCAAAGCAGGTTGCTGTTCCTCAATATAACAGGAGTTCCATAAAAGCAAGTATTGTACATGTGGGTATTGGTGGTTTTCATAGAGCACATCAAGCCTCTTATATAGATCGTTTATTGCATCAAGAATCTATAACAGATTGGGGTATTTGTGGAGTTGCGTTATTAGATTTTGATATTAAAATATATAATACATTAAAAGAGCAGGATGGTTTATATACTTTAATAATAAAAGAATTAGATGGTTCTTTAACCAAAAGAGTAATTGGTGCTATTGTTGAGTATTTATTTGCACCTAATAATCCTTTAGTAGTTATAGAAAAAATGGCAAGTCCAGAAGTTAGAATTATTACATTAACGATTACAGAAGGAGGTTATAATTATAATGAGGCAACAAGTGATTTTGATGTCAATAACCCATTAATTAAATATGATGTAGAGCATCCACAGGCACCAAAAACAATATTTGGATATCTAACTCAAGCACTAAAATTACGAAAGAAAAGAGGTTTATTAGGATGCACTATACAATCTTGTGATAATATTCAGGGGAATGGGGATGTTACTAAAAAAATGCTTTTAAGTTATGTTCAGTTAGCAGAACCTGAATTAACAGAGTGGATTGAGTCAAATGTTTCTTTTCCCAATAGTATGGTAGATAGAATTACGCCAGCTACATCATCATTAGACATTGCTAATCTAAAAGAGGTATCAGGTATCGAAGATGGGTGGCCGGTAGTTTGTGAATCTTTTGAGCAATGGGTAATCGAAGATAATTTCATTACAGGAAGACCTGCTTGGGAAACGGTAGGAGCACAGTTTGTTGAAGATGTAGCTCCCTACGAAAGAATGAAGTTAAGACTCTTAAACGCAGGGCACTCTGTATTAGGCATTTTGGGAGCGCTAATGGGGTATTCTACGATTGATGAGGCAGCTAATAATAATGCGATCAGTTCATTTTTAAGAATATATATGGATACTGAGGTTAGTCCATTATTGTCTGACCTAAAGGGTGTTAACTTAGAAGGTTATAAGAAATCGTTACTTCAAAGGTTTGGAAACGAATACATAAAAGATCAGATAGATAGAATTTGTTCTGAAAGTTCTGCCAAAATTCCCATATTTATTTTACCTACAGTATATGCACAATTAAAACGACGAAGTAGTATCGCACATGCAGCTTTTCTGATAGCAGCTTGGGCAATATATAGTTTAGGAGAAAATGAAGCAGGTGATAACTTATTGATAAAAGATGGCATGAAGGGGCTTCTATACGAAAAAGCGCTCTTGTCAAAAAAAGACCCAAAAGTATTTTTAGAAATAGCATCTGTATTTGGGAAACTTAAAGAATCGGAAACATTTGTGCAGGTATACACAAAATCATATCAGAACATAGTAAAATATGGTGTAGAAAAAAGTATTTTAACAATGAATAATAAGATGTTAAATAAAATTTAGAATGACAAAAATCACTTGTTTTGGTGAGGTTTTATGGGATATTTTTCCAAATCACAAAAAAATCGGAGGAGCACCTTTAAATGTTGCGATACGATTACAATCTTTAAAGAATAACATTTCATTAATTAGTAGTATAGGAAATGATACTGAAGGTAGAGAAATAATAGAATTTATAAAGGAACAAGGGATCAATGCAGAATGTATCCAGATTAATCAAACATTAAAAACAGGAACGGTGCATGTACTATTGAACCAAAAGGGTTCTGCATCTTATGATATAAAATTCCCAAGAGCATGGGATTATGTACAATTAACAAAAAATGCTATTAAAGTAGTAAAGGATTCAGATGCTTTTATCTTTGGAAGTTTAATTACCAGAAACGATAGTTCACGAGATACACTGTATGCGTTACTAGAATTAGCCAGGTTTAAGATTTTTGATGTCAATCTTAGGGAACCCTACTATACTCCGGAAATATTACATTACTTAATGATTAAAGCTAATTTTATTAAATTTAATGATGAAGAGATTTTTGAAATAGCAAAAATGTTGGATTCTAAGACACAATCTTTAGAGCAAAATATTTTATTCATTGCTAAACAGACAGATACTCAATCAATTTGTGTTACAAAAGGTCGTCACGGAGCCATATTGTATTACAATAAAACATTTTATTACAATAGCGGTTATCAGATCATTGTGGTCGATACTGTAGGAGCAGGAGATTCTTTTTTGGCTTCCTTAATTAATAAATTGTTAAAGGGAGTATCGCCTCAAGAAGCTATCGATTTTGCATGCGCAGTTGGTGCTTTAGTGGCAAGTCGTGAAGGTGCTAATCCACAAATTAGTGAACAGGATGTTAATGAGCTAGTTAACCCTTAATCTGCGTCTTATTATATATAAAATATCGATAGTATTAAATAATATTAATGGATTATTGAATCAATAAAGTCATAATGATAGTAAAATCGAGTTATCTGAAGTTGAGGAACATCAATATGCTATCATTGTTTTCGAAAATTAAGTGTTAATACTATGGAGAATACAAACATGTTCTTAATATTTTAAAAGTACGCCTCCTATAGAAAATCCAGCAGAAGTTCCTACTAATAGACATTGATCTCCTCTACTTATTTCTCCGGACTCTATTGCGTTTATAAGCGTTAATGGAATAGAAGCTGCGATACAATTACCATAGGATGCTAATGTTTTTTTGACTTTTTTGTCTTCTATATCGTATAATTTATTAAAAATACTGAGTCCTAGTTTTGAGGCCTGATGTGGTACAATCACATCAACAGAATAGATGTTGATATCAAGATCCTTAAAAAACCAATCTATAAATACAGGTATTTTCTGGATAGCCATCTTTAGTAAATGTTTTCCATTCATTTTGAAAGAATGTAATTCCTGATGATAAGCATGCTCTTTTATGGGATTTTGATTTCCTCCACCTTCGATAATAGTGTGATAAACGCCTTCACTGTATGTTTGTTGTCCACCTTTAAAATATGTAGATTCTGAAGTTTCATCATAGCTTACAATAACAGCGGCAGCACCATCCCCAAAAAGGGTTAATGTTTCCCAATTATCAGGATTCAGCCCTTTTGAAGCAATTTCTGAACTGATAATCAAAACGTTTTTATACTGTTTCCCATTCAATATGTTGGCAGCATACTCAAATGCTGTTATAAAACTTAAACACGTACTATTAATATCAATCGCTGGTATATGGCATGTATATCCATCTTTCATTTCTGATTTGATAATACTTGCTTGATTAGGAATCGGATAATCAAACGTGCCACTTGCAGAAATAATCATATCAATATCTGCTAAGATCATCTTAGCGTGATCTAGGCTTTGCTCTGCGGCTCTGGCTCCCATATATCCATTAGATTCTGTTGTAGCAATATGTCTGGTGGTTACTCCAGAATGTTCTGAAGACCAACCCAAAGGGATACCGTGCTTTTTTTCAAGCTCTATAGAAGATACAATAGCAGGAAGATATTTTCCTGTGCTTACTATTTTGATAGGTTTACTTGTAATCATTTCTAATTCTTCTTAATTTATCTCCTGTGCTATGTTTTTTTACGGTACTTCTTATAATATCAATATGGGCTATGTCATGATTAGATAGTAATCTATGAATGGCTTGTTTGGCATGTTGATACATACGTTCAGTTCCATTGATGAATAAAGCAATTTGATTGGCAGATCGTTGGATTAATTCATAGTCGGTAATGGAATCATCTGAGATGATAATCGCACGTCTACAAAAATCAGGATATATCGGTATTTCGATTCCATAATTATTTTTAAAAATTAAGATATCATCTGATCTACCTTCTATCTGGTCAATAGCCAAGGTCTTTTGCCCGCAAGTGCAGTTTGTTTTTTCAGTAATAATATCATTAAGGTGGTATCTGACAATGGGTTGAGAAGAACGTAGTAGATCTGTTATTACAGGATAAAATCTTGTGTTAGAATCATCTATATACTCTTTTTCTATAATTAAAAAATCTTCATTAAAATGAAGAGTTCCTTGGTTACAGGTGGTTGCTAAAAACCCTTCAGTACATTGATATACTTGATGAATTATTTGATTAAATGTAGTTTCTAATATTTTTTTGTCTTCGGGATATAATACTTCAGCAACTGAAATTATTTTCTGAGGGTGTATCTTCAGTTTTCCTGTGGAATAAGCAACGGCTAATTCTAACAACATACTGGGTTGTGCAACCAGTATAGTAGGTTGTAATTGATTTAACCTATTCATATGATTATTTATTGGCTCATATAAATCGAAAAACTCAAATCTCAATAATTTTGATTTTACAGAGTCATATAGATTACTATTAGCCCTTAGAAAAAAAGCAACTGTTCGTTTTTTTAGAGAAAAACCGATAACTCGATCCAGAATTGCAGCTACCCAGTGTGCACGTTCACTTTCTGAAGCGATAAACACTCCTTTATTTCCGCTGGTTCCAGAAGATAGCCCTACGGTTAAATGACCAATCATAGGAGAAAAGTCACGGGATTGTTCTGCTTTTATAGCGATGGCAAGTGCTGTTTTTAGTTTTATTTTGTGTGTGTTAATGGTATTAAAGTTTTCCATAAATAAAGCTTTATTCTGGATTGGATATTCTTCTAATGAAGCTTTATTTATTGCATTTTCTTTATAAAAAGAAGAATTTAGTAAGGTAGTTTGAAACCGTTTCCACCTTTTTTCCTGTAATAATGGTAACCTATTGTAATAAATGCGTTTTTGTAAACGCAGTGCCGCGAATTTCCAGAAAATCAAGAATTTAAAGTACATTAAAATTTAGTTCGTTATTAACCATTTCTTTAGTGGTTTCTGAGCAATGAATCGGCATACGGAATATTTCTGGAGGCACTTTGTGAAAACCATTTAGTGAACTTACTATTTTTTTTAATGATTTCCATAAGTGTAAGAATAATTTCACAATAGAATGCAATGTTTAGTTTATATGATATAATTCTTTTACAAAACACCTATGATCAGACGGTATCTGTTTTTGTGTGCCTCTTTGTTAATAATGCCGATAATTATTTTTTTAGAGACTAGTTATTATATCATTAATCCTACTAGTCTCACTGATGATATTGACTCATTATAGATTCGTACCATAAGCCTTACGATACAAGTAGCTATTACTAAAATTTAGTTAATGATGATTTGTTATTTTGGCAATACAACTATTTTTAGAATTCAATACTTCCAACCATATGAAATCTAACTTTTTTTATTCGCTTATTATTTTCTCAATAATTTTTCTTTCTTGTAAAAAAGAAAAGCAGGAACCTGAACTGGCAAAAGCACATCTTTCTATCGAGACGCCAACAGCAAAGAAAATAGCAGAAGAATTAAAAACTCATGGAGATACCAGAGTAGATAATTATTTCTGGATGCGTCTTAGTGATGAGCAAAAAAATAATGAAATTCCTGATCGTCAAACACAAGATGTATTAGATTATCTAAATGCGGAAAATGCATATAAGGATGCTGCGATGAAACATACAGAAAGTTTACAAAAGAAATTGTATACAGAAATCGTTAGCCGGATTAGAAAGGATGACTCCTCAGTACCCTATAATGATAACGGATACTCCTATTATACACGCTTTGAAGAAGGGTTGGACTATGCATTGTATTGTCGCAAACAAATCAAAGATGCTGCAGAAGAAGAGATTATTCTTAATGGACCTGAGATGGCTGAAGAAAAAGCGTTTTTTAGTATTGGAGGGAGGTCCATTAGTATGAATAATGAATTGTTAGGATATGCGATTGATACTGTTTCCAGACGTCGATACACTATCTTTTTTAAGAATTTGAAAACGGGGGAACTATTGCCCGATAAACTGGATAATACCAGTGGGCGTATCGCTTGGGCAAATGACAATAAAACTGTTTTTTATACATCAAAGGATTCAGTTACCTTGAGAGAAGATAAAGTATATAAACATGTTTTGGGAACTGATCAATCAAAAGATGAATTAGTTTTTGACGAAAAAGATGAAACCTTTAGCACCTATGTTTACAAATCTCGATCAGATAAATTTATATTTATAGTGAGCAGTCAAACGTTGTCTTCAGAGTCTCGGTATCTTAATGCGGATACACCAAACGGAGCATGGAAAGTTATTCAACCCAGAGAACGTGATCTGAAATATAGTGTAGCGCACTTAGGAGAATATTTTTATATACGAACTAATAAAGATGCTACTAATTTTAAGCTTGTAAAAACTCCTGTTACTACAACAACAAAAGAAAATTGGGTAGATGTAATACCACATAGAAAAGATGTGCTATTGCAGAGCTTTACTGTTTTTAAAAATTATTTAGCATTAGGTGAAAGAAATAATGGCTTACGTACCATTAGAGTAATGAAATGGAATGGAGAAGATGATCATTATATTGAATTTAATGACCCTGCCTATTTAGCTTATGCAACTACCAATTTGGATTTTGATACCAATATTTTGCGTTACACCTATACTTCTTTGACAACTCCATTCAGTACAATAGATTATAGAATGGATACAAAAGAGCAAACCATATTAAAAGAACAAGAAGTAGTGGATCCTAACTTCTCTAAAGATAATTATATATCAGAACGTACATACGCGACTGCGAGAGATGGAGTTAAGATCCCCATATCATTAGTGTATAAAAAAGATACGCAAATAAGTAGTAAGACACCCCTGTTGTTATATTCATACGGTTCTTATGGAAGCAGTACAGAACCCTATTTTAGCACTACCAGACTTAGTTTGCTGGATCGTGGATTTGTATACGCCATCGCACACATCAGAGGTGGACAAGAAATGGGTAGGTATTGGTATGAAGATGGGAAATTATTGAAAAAGAAGAATACATTTACTGATTTTATAGATGTCGGCCAATTTTTGAATAAAGAAGGATATAGCAGTCCGGAACATATGTATGCTAGGGGTGTAAGTGCTGGTGGTTTGTTGATGGGAGCAGTTGCAAACATGAAGCCAAAATTATGGAATGGAGTGATTGCAGCAGTGCCTTTTGTGGATGTAGTATCTACTATGATGGATGAGACTATACCACTCACAACTTTTGAATTTGATGAATGGGGAAATCCTAAAAATAAAGAATATTACGAATATATGTTATCATATTCTCCTTATGATAATGTAGAAGCTAAAGAATACCCTAACATGCTTATTACCACAGGCTATTGGGATAGTCAGGTGCAATACTGGGAACCTGCTAAATGGACTGCAAAGCTTCGGGAGCTAAAAACTGATGATAATTTGCTTATTCTGGATACCGATATGGAGACGGGTCATGGTGGTGCTTCTGGTCGTTTTGAACGTTATAAGCGAGTAGCATTGGAATATGCTTTTATGTTAGATCTAGAAGGGATAAAGGAATAAATCGAGTCATTGTATACTTATAATGAACCGTCAGTGTGATATAGACTTTTGATTACGATAAATATACTTTTGAGAACGTGGTACTATGAATTCACAAGAAATCAGTTGTTTTAAAGCTTACTAAAATTTAATTCATTGTCAACAAGTTTATGAGTGGTTTCTGAGCAATGCGTGGGTACAATGAGTATTTCTGGATGTGCTTTATGAAAACTATTCAGCGCACTAACTGTTTTTTTAAATGATTTCCATGAATGAAAGAATAACTTTACGATAGGATGAGGTAGCCTATTTTCCTCATAGGATTCTTTTAACCAGCAAGCATCTGCTATTAGAAAGTATTTATTTTTTGTTGTCTCAACCATTACAGCGATTTGACCGGCTGCATGTCCCGGCATATTATAAATATAGACGGATTGATCATGAAATAAATCGTATTTATAATCAAAATGAGATGTAGATATTTTGTCACAGTGATCTTCTATAATAAAGGCTCTTTTTTGTAGATCAGAAGGTAATAAATCCTTTAATACACCTTTAGCAAAGGAGATGTGTTTTGATAATTGTAAGGTGTGTTCTAATGCTTTTTTGGACGTATATATCTGTGCATTAGGAAAATCAGTTAGTCCACCGACATGATCTGCGTGAAAATGGGTAATAATAATATGTTTGATTTCATCTGGTGAGATTCCGTAATTCATCAGTTGATGTTTTACTTCTTTTTCTGGTGTAATGGATACTTTAGTGGCTACTGCATATATTTTATTAGGAAAATGACGGGTTGCTTTATAAAACTTTTGTGTATATCCGGTGTCATACAAAATATATCCTTTTTCAGGATGCTGTATAATTCCCCACAATGCATGGAATTTAATTTTTTGCTTATTGCCACCTCGTATCGCGTGATTTTTTTTAGCAATACAATATCCAGCATAGTTTAAGTATAAATTGGTCTTTTTCATATGCTGGTATACCATTCACAAAATTCATGTATAGCTTCATCGGTCGTTACTTTTGGTGTATACCCCAATAATTTTTTAGCTTTAGAAATATCCATCGTAAATGATTTTGCTAAAATTCCAACCGAGTATACGGTTAGCGTAGGTTCTTTCATTGTTGTTAATTTTGATCTAAGTTCTAATAGATACGCTACAAAATGTGCTAAGGTATATGATACCTTTTTATTGGGAGCTTTTTTATTCAACAGAGTTAGAATTAAACTAATTTTATCCCAAATGCAGACTGGATCACCATTAGTAATATTATACGCTTGATTCATTGCTGCAGGCGATGCATTAAACCCAAGAATGATAGCATCAACTACATTGGCTACAGAGGTAAAGTCTACTACGTTTTTTCCGTTACCAATAATTTTTAATTTATTTTCATCAGAAGCTCTAATTAATCTAGGCATAATTACCGTATCTCCTCTGCCTACAAGTGCTCGGGGGCGTAGAATAATATATGGGATATTTGAATTTTCTAAGCTTATTTCTGCTAATCTTTTTGTTGTCGCATATGCATTAATAAATCTAGAAGGTAATGGATCTGATTCTTTAATATCAAAACGATCAGACGCCGTAAAATATATACTGGGAGTAGAGATGTAAATGATTTTTTTAATATCGTTTTGTTCTGATGCTTTAATAATGTTTTGCTGAACGGTTACATTAGCAGATTCAAATTCTTTATAAGCTCCCCAGGGAGACGACAAGGCAGCCGTATGAACTATATAATCTACATTAGTAACAATTTTTTCTACAAAAGAATACTGGGATAAATCTCCCAGCATATAGGTCACTTTTGGGTGATGAACGGTATGCGTTTCTTTTAATGTTCTACCAGTAGCGATAATCTCTGAAATATACGGCAGATCGATCAGTTTTTCAAGGGTTCTAAATCCTAAAAAACCAGTTGCTCCGGTCACTAATACTTTTATATGTTTCATAAAAATAAGTTGATATCTTTTTCTACTACTTTTAATTCTTTATCCATCTGCATTTGATCAATATAAGGCCTCATAATATCTAGATAGGTAGAGTTATACTCTTTGTGTTCTTCTGGAACCATATTCATAAGCTGTATTTTTAAGGCTTTCTTATCTTGCTGTAAAGCAAGATAAAATAATGGCGCAAGAATTCCCATTTTTAACTGGCTGGGAATCCAGGTTTTTCTAAAAGTAAGCTGAGAGAAAAAGAAATTTTCATTTTTGTGAGTAGGAACTATAATAAATCTATTTGTCATCACTATTCCTTTCTTAGAATGAAATTCTAGATCAATCACATTAGGTTTTGTTAACCTGCCATAGCTATGGGTGATAAAACGTCCCATAATAGATCCTATGATACCTGTTTGTGGAGAAACCTCTGTATATTTTACTTCAACCCCATTTTTAATCGATCTAATCTCAGCAATAGTCTTATTTCTTTTCTTTTGACTGCGAATGATACCATTGTGCAAAAACGAGGTGTGTAGTGGATCAAGAAAATTCTCTAATATATCTTTAGGATCACCAGGAATAGTAGTTTTGTGAGAAAATATTTTTCTGGGAAGCAAATCTTTATGAAAAGGGGTAAACGGCACATTTTCTTGTAGACATATCCATATTAAATGCTCATGCTCATGGATGCTATAGGTTTGTAAAATACTACACTTGCTATTTAACTGTTTTCCCGACCCTGGTAAATCGGATTGAAATCCTTTATTATCAAACTTCCATCCGTGATACCCGCATTGTATCTCACCATCTACAACTTTACCTTCTGATAATGGATATTTTCTATGAGGACAACTATCTTTTTGAGCAACCAATCCATGCGATCCTCTATAGACAACAATTTTTTCTCCCAATAAAAAGAATGATTTAGGATCTTTTTTGATCTCTTTTTGTAAAGCAATTGGATACCAGTATTTTTTCATCAATTATTGAAGGGATTAAGTTTCTTTTAATTTACATCCAGCAATAGGGTAATTTACAATTTATATTTTCGAATAATTGGAACTCCTATTTTGTTAGAAATTATTGCCAGAAGTTTCCATATTACACGTCTTTTTCTTGGTAAATGCTTGATATAGATAGCAGAATATTCAATAGAGGCAACTCCTCCGCGAAACCTTTTAAAACCTGATGCTCCAGAGCTCAGGTTTGCTAATAATCCACTTTTGAATTTATGCAGAATTGCCAATTGAGCAGCATGGATATACAGCCCTTCTTTTTGTGGTGCTTTAGTGTCATAACCCACTAATGGAGAGGTGATTGTTTGGTCCAAAATAAAAAGCCCTGAGAATGCTTTCAATTGATTGTTTTCATCTTTATAACCTTGAAAAAGAATCATATTTTCTTTATAACAATGTTCAAAATATCGTAAGGTGAATTGAGGATTATACGTCGAGTACTTTTTTAAGTATAAATCATTATATAATGATAGAGCCTGATCCAAATAGACAGCCATACCTGTATGATCAATAAAGGTAAGCTCTTTCTTTTTTATGAGTTTGTTGTCTAATTTATTATTCTTACGTTGTAACCAATCTGTATAAGGTAAATCAAAAATATATACTTGTCTACTGCCAATCAAGGTATAGTTCTCTTGTTTAAAAACACCTAATAAATGTGTATGTTGATATTGATTAAGTGATCTAAAAATAATGGCATGTTCTGGGAATTCCTTTTTTATAAAAGTAGTGATTTGTTTAATGGTTGCTCCATCCCATACTGGATATGGATTGGTAGATAAGAGAAAATTGTTAACGTGAACATTTTTGTTTAAAAGGCCTTTTTTGAACCATTTTGATATTAGAAAAATAATAAATAACAAGGGAGACCGAACCAGTGGATTTTTTATCTTCCGTTTGATTTCATCCTTTGCATAGTGGATATATGCTGTGTAAGGCGAACAAACAAATGAAGTATTCCATTCGGTATCATTAATAGTCACAGGAAAATAGATAGTAGGTGAGACCTGTATTATTTTTAATTTAGTAGTTACATTTTTTATAGGTGCTTCTTTATGAGTTGCTTCAAACAAATGACAAAAAGATTTTACTAATCCTTCAGGAATATCATCGCTATGAACCCATTTAATATCCATCATTATTCCATTCTATATCATACGTAGTCGCTTTTAAGAAAGAAACTCTTTTTGTAACCATTACATAAAACAATTCTAGTATTGATATTAATTGTAGCATAAAGGGTTTTATATCTGATGCGCTATAAATAACATCTCTGGAGTTTCGGATTTCTTTTCTAAAAAAAATGAATGGTTTATATACCGCGATTCCATATTTGATTGCACTTGATTTTTTAGTGGGAATATACATCTTTTCTTTACCAAAAAATGATGATGCTAGTTGATCCTGTAGACAATGCGCTCCACTAGTGCCTCTTGGATTACATTCTATAACATGTGGATTGCCAGATATATCAATGATAACGTCAAAGCTTAATTGTCCGTGAGCTTTTATTTTATGACCAAATTGCTTTACCATATCAAATGTTTTTTTGTGAGTAACTGGCTCAAAGTAAATTCCAGCTCCCTGTCCTGCTCGGTATCGGGGATAGTAACTGGAATATGCGCTCAGTACTCCTTGATCCCAAATAGAATACACACATATTTCTTTTCCTTGTACTAATTTTTGTGCGATCCAATTTGTTTTTTCCTGTTCGCTAATAAAATCAGATTCAATGCTTTTCCCAATAATTGTTGCAACTGCAAAACGTGAATATATAGGTTTAAAAACATAGGCATTGCTTTGTTCCCAATCTGTAAATTCTGCTATTATTTTTGTTTCAGGTATATGCAGATCTGTGTGAGCCATCTCATAAAACAACTGTTTATTATGCAGAGTATTCATTAATGTACTATCACAGGACCAAACATTACACTTCAAGGTGTGTTTATGCATAGCAATATAAAAAGCTTCTTCACAAAGAGGAATAACATCAGTTACTTCTTCTTTACGAATCAGTTCTTTTAAGTCTTTTATAAAAGCAGAAGTAGCAAACCTTGGAGAAGGTAATCGATAAAAACTACTTTTTTTACAGGTCCATCTTCCAATCGGAAAATGAAGTGAATCAACCAAAATAACACGATATCCCTCAGTAAAAAAAGAGCGGGAAAAATCCAAAGCAATGGGAGCTCTGCAGCCTGTTATTAAAATTGTTTTCAAGTATTATCGATTTATTATTGTCACTTTCCCTCATGAAATTTAAAAACCTTCGACAAGTCTATAGAGCGCTTTATCATCTTCAATTTTGATACGTTTACCATGGGTAGAAATCCACTTTTCTTTTTTGAAATTCGTGATCGTTCTTATACAAGCTTCTTTTGCAGTTCCTACAATATTAGCGATGTCTTCTCGTGTTAAGGTCATTGCGATATAACCTTCCTGATCCACACCAAAATTCTTTTCTAGGTATCTAATGGTTTCAGCAATACGCTGCTTTACACTTTTTTGTGCCATATTGACAATCAAATCATCAGCAAATTTAAGATCATTTGCCATTTGCAGTAACATAGCTTTGGTAAATTGAACGTTATTGTTGATGGAATCAGTAAGATGGGTTTTAGGAATGTAACATACTTCCATATCATTCAGGGCTACAGCACTTAGGTTAGTTTTGTCTTCTGTAATTACAGAGCGTTGCCCAAGAACTTCACCTTTTGTAGCAATTTTTACAATTTGATCTTTACCATTATCACTCATTTTTGATAACTTAGATACACCATTGCGTACACAAAATACTCCATTTAATTTTTCACCTTCCTCAAAAATTGCATCTCCTTTTTTTATAGATTTGGTTACTTTACTATCAGAAATACGTACAAGTTCCTCTTTACTTAAGGTTTTAAGAGCATTTAACTGTCTTACAATACAATTCTCACACCTACCAGAATGAAACTCTTCCATTTTTTTTAATTATTTAGTAAATATAGTTGAAGTTACTATCAACGGCAAAACTTATGGAAAATCAGTTGAAGAGATTATA
Source organism: Aquimarina addita (assembly GCF_039539305.1). Classification (NCBI taxonomy): domain Bacteria; kingdom Pseudomonadati; phylum Bacteroidota; class Flavobacteriia; order Flavobacteriales; family Flavobacteriaceae; genus Aquimarina; species Aquimarina addita. The sequence continues at coordinate 59,711 of NZ_BAABCW010000017.1, forward strand.
TGATATTAAACCATTTGATGGATACGATTTTATGATCTGTAAACAGGTTTGTCTTCATAAAAATTATCAAACTTCTTATTTGTTTTATAATCATCAGTTAATACTTTATATACTGTATATATGAATAAAGATTGACCAAAAATAGTTAGATAGAAAACCCAACTAAAAGCTATGTTCATAGCTCCAAACATAGTGACTGTAATTAAAATAAATGTGGTAAGAATTACCCAGTGTATAGCAGAAATTTTCATCGGATGGGTTTTTAGTTATAATGTAATAAAAATCAATGACTAAAAACGATACCAAGTTGTTAAAAATGGAAGAGAAAGCTGATAAAAGTCATCTTTTAAGAAAAAAAGTATAGACACTTTTGTAGTAGGTATAACGAGCAAATTAAATAAGTATGGTAACATGTTATCATTGTGGTGAAGAATGTGATAAAACAATGCTGGTTCATCACGATAAAAACTTTTGTTGTTTTGGCTGTAAAACAGTTTTTGATATTCTAAACGATCATGAACTGTCTTACTATTATGATCTGGAGAAAACACCCGGAACAACGCCCCAGCAGCATAAAGAAAAGTTTGATTTTCTGAAAAATGAAGAAATTGTTACAAAGCTTCTGGAGTTTAATGAAAACGGAACTCAAGTGATATCTTTATTGATTCCTGCCATTCATTGTAGCTCGTGTATCTGGATACTTGAAAATTTAAACAAACTCAATTCTGCGGTAAAAACATCACAAGTCAATTTTCCTCAAAAAAAGGTGCGAATCACGTTTTCTTCAGAAGATATGACCTTACAAGAGCTCGTCATGCTTTTAGCCAGAATTGGTTACAAACCTTATATCTCTCTCGATGATGCAAATAAAGAAGAAACGAATACCGATCGAAGTCTTATTTATAAACTGGGAGTTGCAGGTTTTGCCTTTGGCAATATTATGTTTCTTTCTTTTCCTGAATATTTTGAGGTTAATGAATTTTGGCTAGTAAGATTCAGACATATATTTCGATGGTTGATGCTTATTTTTGCTATTCCTGTTGTAACATATGCTGCTCAGGATTATTTTATTTCTGCATATAAAGGATTACGATCTCGTATTTTGAACATAGATGTACCAATTGCCTTGGGTATTTCTGTATTATTCATTCGTTCTACTGTGGAAATTTTGATGGATTGGGGTACTGGATTTTTTGATAGTATGGCCGGGCTTGTATTCTTTTTATTATTGGGAAAGTTTTTTCAACAAAAAACGTACGCTTTTCTTTCGTTTGAACGAGATTATAAATCATATTTTCCGATTGCTGTTACTCGATTAAATAGGGTTAAAGAAGCTAAAATCATAGAAGAGCAAGCACAAGTTTATGAACTAAAAAAAGGAAATAGGTTACTTATTCGAAACTCAGAATTAATACCTGTAGACTCGATACTTATTAAAGGAAATGCACTTATAGATTATAGTTTTGTCACAGGAGAGGCTGAGCCTATTGCAAAAAAATCAGGAGATCAACTCTTTGCGGGAGGTCGTCAACAAGCAGGGGCAATTGAAATAGAGGTATTAAAACCTGTAGAGCAAAGTTACCTCACACAGCTTTGGTCTAATGAAGTTTTTAATAAAAATAAGGAAAGTACTTATGAATCTCTGACTAACAATATTAGCAAACGTTTTACCATTACGGTGTTAGTTATTGCATTAATTGCAACTCTATACTGGTTATTTATTGACTTCACTTTAGCTTTACAAGTGTTTACAGCAGTGCTTATTGTTGCTTGCCCTTGCGCTATTGCATTAGCGGCGCCCTTTACTTTAGGAAACTTGCTCCGCATTTTTGGACGTAATCAATTATATAGTAAGGATAGTATGGTAATCGAGCAAATGGCTCATATAGACACCATTGTTTTTGATAAAACAGGTACACTAACTACAAGTGCTAAAAATGTGATTACTTATGAAGGAATCGTTCTTACAGAAAAAGAACAATCCTTATTGACGAGTACATTAAGAGCTTCTAACCATCCGTTGAGTCGTTCACTGTATGCGATATTGGACAAAAGTAACATTAGTACACTGGATGATTTTACAGAAAAGGTAGGTGATGGGATAACAGGTGTTTGTAACAATCATCAAATTAAAGTTGGATCCTATGGATTTGTCACTTCCCAAAAAGAAAGAGGAAATCTTAAAGCACAGTCGCGCACCACAGTACACATAAGCACTAATGACGAGTATAAAGGCTGTTATATTTTCTACAATGAATATCGCAATAGTGTACAGGAAGTTTTTGATAAGTTAAAGGTTACGGCAAAAATTGTGATATTATCAGGTGATCATAATGGAGAAAAAAAGCACCTGACACATATCCTGCCAGAAGATACTACGATACTTTTTAATCAAAAACCAAAGGATAAACTTACTTATATAAAAAAACAACAAGAACAAGGTAGAAAGGTGTTGATGATAGGTGATGGATTGAATGATGCAGGTGCATTAGCGCAAAGCAATGTAGGAATCTCTGTTTCTGAAAATGTAAACATTTTTTCTCCTGCTTGTGATGGGATTTTAGACGCCGCCCGATTTCAGGATATTCCTGTTTTTTTGTCCATTTCCCGCAAGGGGATATGTATTATTAAATATGCATTTATCTTTTCTGTTTTTTATAATGGTATTGGCTTGGGATATGCTATTACAGGTAATCTGGCACCAGTAATAGCAGCAATTTTGATGCCATTAAGTTCTATTAGTATTGTAGTTTTTACAACAATCAGCACTTATTTTATAGGTAAAAAACTGAATAAGAAACAAATATTATAAAGCTGACAAAAGTCATCTTTTTTAAAAAACATCAGTAGTAGTTTTACGCCATAATTCAGATAGGTATGAGTATTATTTATATGCTTTTGGCAATTAGTGTCGTGGTGGCACTTATATTTTTTGCAGCTTTTATTTGGTCTGTAAAAAAAGGACAGTATGATGATATATACACACCATCTGTGCGTATGCTTTTTGAAGATGAAATTATTAAAGAAACCCATACTACATCTGATTATAATACAAAAGAAGAGCCAATTATATTAAATGATCAACTAAAATAACTTATGGAAGTACAACAGTTTTATTACGATAATAAGATCGTGCGCAAGTTCATCGTTGCTACTATGTTTTGGGGTATTATAGGCATGAGTATAGGCTTGCTATTAGCCTTTATGTTTTTATTTCCTAACCTAACAGACGGTATATCCTGGTTAAGTTTTGGTCGATTAAGACCGCTACATACCAATGCAGTCATCTTTGCATTTGTAGGTAATGCTATTTTTGCCGGGGTTTATTATTCTTCTCAGCGATTGTTAAAAGCACGTATGTGGAAAGATTGGTTAAGTAACCTTAATTTCTGGGGTTGGCAGGCTATTATTGTTGGAGCGGCTATTACATTACCATTAGGATATACTACCTCCAAAGAATATGCAGAGCTTGAGTGGCCGTTTGATATTGCGATTGCAATTATATGGGTTGCTTTTGGAGCAAATCTTATAGGCACGATATTAAAAAGGAGACAACGTCATCTATATGTTGCAATATGGTTCTATTTAGGAACATTTGTAACCGTAGCAGTATTACATATTGTAAATAGTATGGAGCTTCCTGTTAGTGCACTAAAAAGTTATTCGATGTATGCGGGAGTACAAGATGCTCTTGTGCAATGGTGGTATGGTCACAATGCGGTAGCATTTTTCTTAACAACTCCATTTCTGGGACTGATGTATTACTTTGTGCCTAAAGCCGCAAACAGACCAGTGTATTCATACAGGCTTTCTATTGTACATTTTTGGTCGTTGATTTTTATATACATCTGGGCAGGACCACATCATTTATTATATTCTGCATTGCCTGATTGGGCTCAGAATCTGGGAGTTGCTTTCTCTATTATGTTGATTGCACCGTCTTGGGGAGGTATGATTAATGGACTGTTAACCTTACGTGGTGCCTGGGATAAAGTACGAACAGATCCTGTACTAAAATTTATGGTAGTTGCAATAACAGGCTATGGCATGGCAACTTTTGAAGGGCCAATGCTCTCTCTTAAAAATGTAAATGCCATAGCTCATTTTAGCGATTGGGTAATTGCCCATGTTCATGTAGGAGCTCTAGCGTGGAATGGTTTCTTAACTTTTGGTATGGTGTATTGGATGGTGCCTAAGTTATTTAAGACAAAGCTTTGGTCTACGGCACTAGCTAATGTGCATTTCTGGATTGGTACTCTAGGTATTATTCTATACGCACTTCCTATGTATGTAGCAGGATTCGTACAGGCATCTATGTGGAAACAATTTAACCCAGATGGAACATTGACTTACGGTAATTTCTTAGAAACGATCAGTGAAATCATACCTATGTACTGGATGCGTGCGATAGGTGGTAGTATGTTTATTATCGGAGCTTTGATAGGTGTGTATAATATCATTATGACGGCTCGTGCAGGGCAGAAGGTAACAGATGAACTTACTGAAGCAGCACCACTACAGAGAGTAACGAAACAACGAACAGTAAAAGAAGGATACCATACGTGGTTAGAAAGACGTCCCGTAAAGCTAACTATTTTTGCTACGATTGCTATTTTAATAGGGGGTATGGTTCAGATTATTCCATCCCTCATCGTAGACGATTATATACCTGTCATTTCTAGTGTAAAACCATATACACCTTTAGAATTAGAGGGGCGTGATATTTATATAAGAGAAAGCTGTGTGTCATGTCATTCGCAAATGATACGACCTTTTAGAAGTGAAGTAGAGCGCTATGGAGAATATTCAAAAGCAGGAGAATATGTGTACGATCATCCATTCCTCTGGGGAAGTAAACGAACGGGGCCGGATTTGATGCGCATAGGAGGTAAATACAGTGACAATTGGCATCTCAATCATTTTTATGATCCGCAAAGTACTTCATCTGGCTCTATCATGCCTTCTTATAAATGGTTGATAAAAAATGAGTTGAATAAGAATACTACCAAAGATAAAATGAGAGCAATGGTTACATTAGGTGTCCCTTATACTGCGGAGGATATCGCCCGTGCTCAAGAATGGATGGATGAGCAAGGAACTCAAATCGAGAAAAACTTGTATAGCGATCCGGATTTTGCTAAAACCTATGAAGCAGATAAAGAATATGCACATGATAATGGAGAGGATTTTATAGAAATGCGAAATCGCGAGGTGATTGCCTTAATTGCCTATATACAACGATTAGGAACAGATATTAAAATAAAAAATGCAGAGGATACTGCGATACACCTAAACAAATAAGCAGATGTTAAAATTTATAAAAGGAAACTTAGAAAATATAGATGGAGTAGCTATATATCCAATGATCTCATTATTGATATTCTTTGTCTTTTTTGCAGCTCTTTTTTGGTGGGTATTTACAGCAAAAAAGGAGCATATTAAGAAGGTAAGTAATATTCCTCTGGAAGACGTAACATTAACTCCAAATAATATAGAACTATGAGAACAACAGCGTCATTTTTAAGAATACTAGGGTTTTCTGTTTTTGGATATTTTCTGCTTGATTACATAGGTACAAAAGGTGAAACCTCTATATTTTTAGAGCAACCGTGGATTTGGGCTGTTTTTGGAGCAGTAATTCTGTTTTTTGTGGCCGGAGAAATCTGTGTAGAAGCATTAAGAAGTGTGTTATATAAAACATTAAGTCCTGAAGCAAAAGAAAGATATGATGAAAAAGCAGCACTGGCAAAAGCAAATCAATTTAAATGGATTAAAGAAAAGTATAAGGAGTCTTTAGGTACCAAACCAATTGAGCAAGAACATGAAATTATATTGGATCATAATTATGATGGTATTAGAGAATTAGATAATAATCTACCGCCATGGTGGGTGTATGGTTTTTATGCAACTATTGTATTTGCAGTGGTTTATATAATTCGTTTTGAGGTGTTTGATGATTATAGTCAAGCAGAAGAATATGAGATTGAAGTAGCAGAGGCGACTATTGAGATAGAAGCTTGGAAAAAGACAGCTAAAGATTTAGTTGATGTGAATACTGTAGTACTGCTAACAGATGCTTCGGATTTAAAAACCGGAGAAAATATATTTACTACAAATTGTGTTGCTTGTCACAAAGCAGATGGAGGAGGTGGAATAGGTCCTAACCTGACAGATCAACATTGGATTCTGGGAGGTGGAATTAAAAATGTTTTTAACACCATTTCTGAAGGGGGTCGAGATGGTAAAGGAATGGTTTCCTGGAAAACTGAATTAAAGCCTGCAGAAATAGCTCAGGTTGCTAGCTATGTACTAAGCCTGCAGGGGTCAACTCCAGCTGAACCTAAAGCAGCAGAAGGAGAAATTTGGATAGATCCTGATGCTCCTAAAATAAAAGAAATAAATACTGAGCCTAAGAAGGATTCTATTACAAACCTATCGATTACAGAGGAAATGAATCCTGATATTTCTTTAGTCTCTAAAAATTAGAATTTATGATAGTAAGCGAAATAGAAAAAGCAGTAGAAATATCTAATCGTCCTGTAGTTAAAAAAAAATAATGTTGATGGGTCTCAACGCATTGTAATAGGGATGAGGTGTGGCGATATATTACCAGAGCATAAAGCTTTTACAACAACTAAATTGATTATTCTTAAATAGGAGATAGATTTTAATACTAAAACAGAAAGTCATCGATTGGCTGTACCTGATCATTAATAATATACTTATGGATGTATTACATTCTGTAAGGACTAATGAAGATGCATTATTTCTTTTGGTATGGGAAGGTACATAAATCGTGATAAGAGAATATGGCAGAACAGGGACAAGATAATTTTAGAGATACCATTGGAACACTCAATGAAGAAGGGAAGCGTGCCTGGGTATTTCCCAAAAGACCTGAAGGTATCTGGTATGAATATCGCAAATTTGTAAGTTATGTGTTGTTAGCTTTCTTATTTTCAGCACCATTTATTAAAATTAATGGGAATCAGTTCTTATTATTTAATGTTTTAGAGCGTCGTTTTAATATTTTCGGATTTCCATTCTGGCCACAGGATTTTCACTTATTTGTCATTATGATGATTATAGGAGTAGTCTTTGTCATCTTTTTTACGGTAGCTTTTGGTCGGTTGTTTTGTGGGTGGGTATGTCCCCAAACCATTTTTATGGAAATGGTTTTCAGAAGAATTGAATATTGGATAGATGGGGATCGTGGTAAGCAGATACGTTTGAATAAGATGCCATGGAATCGTGAAAAAATAAAAAAAAGAGTGCTAAAATGGAGTGTCTTTTTTGTGATCTCATTTCTCATTGCTAACGTGTTTCTGGCATATTTTATTAGTAGTGATCGCTTGATACGATATATTACTGATGGTCCATTTTCGCATACAAGTACTTTGGTCTCTTTATTAATTTTTACAGGTGTATTTTATTTTGTATTTGCATGGTTTAGAGAGCAAGTCTGTATCATAGCATGTCCTTATGGCCGGTTACAAGGTGTTTTGTTAGATAATAAATCAATAGTTGTAGCTTATGACTATAAAAGAGGTGAAAAAGAGGAGGGACGCGCAAGGTTTAAAAAGAATGAGGACAGAGAGATTACAGGTAAAGGTGATTGTATAGACTGTTTTCAATGTGTACATGTGTGTCCCACTGGAATTGATATTCGTAATGGAACACAATTAGAATGTGTCAACTGCACTGCTTGTATTGATGCATGCGATCATATGATGGAAAGTGTCAATTTGCCCAAAGGATTGATCCGCTACGCTAGCGAAGATAATATAGAGAAGAAAGAGAAATTTAAGTTTACTCCTCGTTTAAAAGGGTACACAGTGGTACTAGGAATTCTTACTGCAATATTGATAGGAATGCTTTTTTTACGCAATGATATCGAAGCCAGAATTCTTAGGTTACCAGGGCAATTGTACGAACGAAAATCTGATACTATCATTAGTAATGTATACACTTTTAAATTGATTAATAAAACGGTAGAAGATATTGAGCATGTACATTTTGAATTATTATCTCACACGGGAGTGATTAAAGTGGTTTCTCACGATGATTTTAAAGTAGCAGGTCAAGGGTTGGCAGAAGGCACACTATTTATTGAAATACATCTGAGTGCGCTTAAAGGAGATAAGGATCGATTAAAAATTGGCGTGTATAGTGAAGATGAATTGATAGAGACCACTACTACAGCCTTTTTAGGTCCCAGGAGCTATAAGTAGGGCTATGATAAAGGTAATGTGAAGTGTTAATTATAAAGTAATTGGTGTGTTGTATGCCAGTAGAAAAAGAAAAATTAGAGAATAGAGCACATACTAATTAGGCATACGCTTGTTTTTGTAGCTGAAAGAAATACATAAAAAACAAATAAAATTTTAATTAATAAGACACCTGTGTAGGCAGGCATATATCAGTATGAAATGGAATTGGGGAACAGGAATCGTTATTGGAATGGTAGCTTTTATGAGCTTTATCCTATATTTTGTTATTACTATGAGTACCAATAAAAAGTACCACCATGATTTAGTTACAGAACAGTACTATGCTAAAGAAATAGCATATCAAACTGAGATTGATGCAGAAACAAAAACACATGATCTTACAGAAAAAATCATTGGAAAAAGGATAGAGAATGGATGGTTATTAAACTTTCCAAAAGAGCTGGAAGCATCACGAATTAAAGGAACAGTATTCCTATACAGACCGTCTGATCAGCGACTGGATTTTGACTTACCTATAGTCTTTTCCGGATCTAATTTGCTCATACCTGACAAAAAGCTGGTAGACGGTCGATGGAATATTACCGTAGAGTGGACGTATAATGGCGAAGATTATTTGTATAAAAAATCAATTATGTATTAATGTTATATTCTGCACTCTTATTGGGACTGTTAGGTAGTTTTCACTGTATTGGTATGTGTGGACCTATTGCTTTTCTATTACCTGTAGATCGCAAAAAACCAACCAAACGTGTTTTGCAATTAATAAGCTATCATGTAGGCCGTATATTAACATATGCAGTCTTAGGGTTACTAGTTGGGAGTGTTGGTAAAAGTTTAAATCTTTTCGGATTTCAACAACAATTGTCGATTGTAATAGGTGTTTTTATGATTCTGATGATTTTGATTCCAACTAAATTGTTTAATAGATATCACTTTTCTAAACCTATCTATAAGTTTGTTGCCAGTATAAAGAATGCTATGGGTACTGAATTGAAAAAGAAGAATCCCGGTACTTTTTTTACTATGGGCTATCTTAATGGATTGTTGCCTTGCGGACTCGTCTATATGGCTGTTTTTGGAGCATTGGCATCTGGTGATATCTGGGAAGGAGGTCTGTATATGATCATTTTTGGGATGGGTACAGTACCATTGATGACCACCGCTATTTATATTGGTAATTTCTTAACAACCAAAAGTAGGCAACATATACTAAAAGTAATTCCTGGGTTGGTAGTGATTATTGGTTTCCTTTTTATTCTAAGAGGATTAGGACTGGAGATTCCTTATCTCTCACCTTCAGAAATGGTTGCAGTAGAAGAAGTATCATCACAATATAGTTGTCATTAAACATACGTACATTAATTATAAAAATAGATACACATGAAAAATTTGATACTACCTTTAGTGAATTGGGGAATGGGCGCCGCTATTATTGGAGTGTTTGCCGTTGTCAGTGTAATTATGATTCTTATTGTTTCTAATATGATCAAAGGCGATAAGAATGTTAACGATGATACTTCTGATAAAAAGTAGCACAGGACCTAAACGGTCATTGAAAACAGCTGTGTTTCAGGCTTTTTTCGTTGTAAACGCAGATCAAAAGGGAGACATATATTTCTTACAAACGGACGTCCTTTTTTTGTTACTGTTATCTTATTAGTGTTTATTTTAATGAGTTTGTCATTCTCCAGTTCTTTTAATTTCTTCAGAACATCAGGTAGTTCTGAAAATAGTAAGGATTCATCTATCCATGAAGTTTCGAATCTACACATGAGGTTAAGAATATGCTTTCTGATAATTAGATCTTCTCGTGTCAATAGATGACCTCTGAAAATAGGTAATATATCATTATTCACCAGATGTTGGTATTCTTCGATGTTTTTGACATTTTGTGCAAAACCGTCCCAACTATCACCAATAGCAGAAACGCCCAGCCCAATCATTATTTCTGTTTTATTAGGACTATACCCCATAAAATTACGATGGATAGTACCTTTTTGTTGGGCAATATATAAGGCGTCTGTTTTTAATGCAAAATGATCCATGCCTATTTCTGCATATCCCGCATGGATCAACATTTTTTTTCCAATTTGATATTGTTTTTGTTTTTGATGCGCTGCAGGTAGATTTTCTTCTTTAAAACCACGCTGACCATTTCCTTTAATCCAGGGTACGTGTGCATAACTATAAAATGCAATTCGATCGGGTTGTAGAGTGATCGTTTTGCGTATGGTCTCGATGACATCATCCTGTGTCTGAAAAGGTAACCCATAAATGACGTCGTGACCCACAGAATCATATCCTTCTGCTCTGGCTTCTATCGTTGCTCGCATTACATTATGATATGGCTGAATGCGATTAATTGCTTTTTGTACCGTAGCATTATAATCCTGTACCCCATAGCAAACACTTCTGAATCCATGAGCTGACAGTGCAGCCAGATGTTCTTTTGTGGTATTGTTAGGATGTCCTTCAAAACTTAACTCGCAGTCTTTTGTTTTTTTAGCAATAGTAAAAATACCGGTTAATAATCTATCAAGATGTTCAGGCGAAAAAAAAGTTGGAGTACCTCCACCTACATGAAGTTGTTTGATTTTTGGCTTTGTATCAAACAATTTGTAATATAAAACAAACTCTTTGATAACTGATTTGATATATGGAACCTCTACCTCATGATTCTTTGTAATACGCTTATTACAGCCACAAAAAGTGCACATATTTTCACAATACGGTAAATGGATATATACACTAATACCTTCATTGGTATCATTATTTTGACCAGATCTAATATTGGTTTCCTGAAAACTTTTTTGTAATCTTTCTTTCCAGAGCTTTAATGAAAAATTATCTTGATCCCAATAAGGGACTGTAGGGTAACTGGTATATCTGGGTCCAGCTACATTATATTTTGATATAAGCGTACACATATGATAACAGTAAGAAATTAGAATAATAATAAACCAGTAAGTATCACGGTTATGCTAACAAATAGGCTAACCATAAGTAACTGTAATACTAATGTTGGTTTTTGTACTGTCAAAATAGATGCATTATGAGCACTACAAGCAACTACTACAAAGAAAAGCTGTATCATCTGAGTAATACCATTACCTTGCATCATAGTTGTCATTACTGCTATAGAACCTATACAGGTAGATGCTATAATGGCAAGTGCAGAATAGCCAATAAAATGATCATTCCAATCATTGTTAATTCTAGTATATAAAGTATTCATAATCTAAAGTGTTTTTTGTTTATATGTCAAAATTATAGGAAAGAAATCCGGCAAAAGATGACTTTTGTCAGCTTTAGAAAGTGAGTGGTTAACAGTGTTATGTAGAATTAGTTGTTACAATTGTTTTCGTATAAATAAGGTATGGCACAAACAAAAATAGATTTTTATTACATTGCTATATGTATAAGTAACTTTAATCAAATGAAAAAAACAATATATGTACTTATCGTTTTAGTATCTTCTCTGGGATATTCTCAGATAGATTCTTTACCCGTTAGAATAATAACTAAGCCTGTAGATAGTATTCAGTTTTCTATCTGGAAAATGAAAACTAAAGAAATGAGTACCACAGGAGTTATGGAAGAGGAGTCTGAGACCGAATTAAAAAGAATAGTTCTGACTAAAAAAGATACTGAATTACTATTAGCAAAAATCCTGAATAACAAATCATACAGCAATAGAAGAGCACTGATTCATCATAGTAATATTATATTTGAATTCTTTAGTAATGCATCCATTAAGAATACTATAAAAATATCTGGCATCAATGGAAATATTACTATCGATAATGAAGAAGCCGAGGTAAAATTTCGTAATGGCTGTTCTGATGAATTAGGTGATTTCTTGATTGAATTACTTTCTTCCTATAAGTTCTCTAATTTAATTGATACCTATGGTTTAGGAAGTGTTATAAATGATGATTGAGGTAAAGAATAGTAACCAAATAGATACATTGGCTCTGTCTTATGTAAATAAGAAAGATCATATAAGAGGATAGACTAGATACGTAAGCAATTAGGAAAATAAATAAAATTCTAAGTTATTTGCTGGATTAAACACATAATTGAGATACCCTATTTATGAGCATACACCATACTGTTAGAGAAGTAACTCTATGCCTTATCATTGTTTTGTTAAGTTCCTTCTCGGTACTATCAGCAAAGGAATTATGTATTGATGAAGATACCAAAGAAGCATTATTTGATTTACTTAGAGAAAATAGAAATTTAGCAGATTTGGGGTGGTCTTCTGATAAACCGATGGATCAATGGGAAGGTATTACGCTAAGAGATTGTGAGGTCATTGGTTTGGATTTTAGAAAAACATCAATTAGTACTATTCCGGATACTATTGCCTATTTAGAACAATTAGAATATTTACATATTAAGGACTCATACGCTCTTACAATTAGTAGAAACCTTTATACATTACCCTCGTTGATCAGTCTGGGAATGACTCATTGTTCCTTAGATGAATTAGATCCTTTGATCGAACGCTTGTCAAAACTCAAAAGTTTAAACCTTAGCCATAATAGCTTTTATGAATTTCCTGTTGTAATTCATAAGCTTACAAATTTAGAGTCGTTAGACCTGGATCATAATAGGCTGGAAACATTACCAGAGACATTAAATCAATTAAAGAATTTAAAAGAACTTTCTTTAGCAGAAAATACTAGTATAGACTTTTCACCAGCATTATTAAACTCTTTGGTACAATTAGAAAAGCTAAATCTTTCAGGGATTAGTTTTGATGGTCTTTGGTTTGATCCGAGTGTATTAGTGAATTTAAAATACCTCAATCTTACAAAAAATGATTTGGGTTTGTACCCTATTGATTTTAGTACTTTGACGGAGTTAGAAGTGTTGAACCTGTATGATTGTGAACTAGAAAAACTGCCTACAGGTTTTGGTAATTTAAAACAACTAAAATCATTAAACTTAGGATACAATGATATTTCTTTATTTCCTGATGATGTGATCAAAAATTTTGAAAACTTAGATTCTCTAAAAGTTGAAAAGAATCTTCTGGGAAGTATTCCAAATGTACAACTTGCAGTAAAATCACTAAAAAAGCTGGATATATCTTCTAATCCAATATTCGAATTGAATCAGAGGGATATGGAGAACATAAGAATCGTAGAATTTTTAGACATTGGTAATATTGGGATCACATCCTTCCCGGAAAAAGCAGATTTGGGGAATACTATAAGTACACTTGATGTGTCAAAAAATGAATTAAACGCACTACCTGAGGCCATTTCGAAATTAGAGAACTTAAAAGAATTATTGTGTAATGATAATAAAATAGCTCAATTTCCGGCACAGATGGATCAATTAAAATCGTTGAAGCATCTGAATTTTTATCGAAACAAATTTACTAAAATTCCTGAGGCACTATATGCATTATCGGATTTAGAGATCTTGGTAATGGATACTTTGACTGTGAAGAAAGTCCCAAATGAACTGGCTAAACTCAAAAAACTAAAAGCACTAACGCTTTTTTTTGATGGTACCTATGATCCGGTTTTGTGCGAATTTCAGAAGAATGGAGTAGTGTTAGAATATTCCTATAGATTAGAATGCGAAAATTGATAACTATGTTATTTAAAAATTATATGCACTGGTTAGTTCTGGTAATATCTCTTTGTGGGTTTTCACAGAAAGGAGAAAACATTAAGTTAAGTAAGAATCCTTTTTCTGACGAGAATCATGTTTTGGTCTATCGATTTGATGATAGCTATAAAGAAGATATTCATCTACCATCTATTTACGGTTCAGAAGCCCAAATAGCGGTATATGCAAAACCTTTTCTAACAGTTAAAAATTTTAAATCATTAGAAGTATTTAAAAATAAAAAAACCTATGATATCAAGATAAAAATGGATGCTAAGGGTAAAGCTTTGCTGGATTTGTATACTACCGATGTTACAGATCGATCTATTGCTTATGTTTTTAATGATACCATTTATCATGTGCATAAGATCACGACACCCATGCTAGATGGAAACTATAAAATATCAGGGCTAACAGCTTTTCAAAAGGATCATATAGTAGCATATTATAAAAGTCTTCCTGGCACAGCGTTACAGCAGTCTTTTTATAAAGCGCTAAAAGAAAAAGATATGAATAAAGCTGACTCATTAGTCAAATCTGGAGCATTAGTTGTTGGAGGAAGAGATCAAGGGTTACTTATAGATAGCTATAGAAAGAAAGATACATTGATTATTGATTTTCTTAAAAAGCATGATTTTAAACCAAAGTCAAAAAGTATTTATCAGGCGATGGACTATGGAGATCTGGAATATATGACTACGCATTTTAAGAAATTAAAAGGTACTGCGGATTTTCAAAAACAACTCAATTACAAATTATTTTCTGCAGTTAAGGAGAATAGATTGCCTGTAGTGAAGCTTTTAATTGACTTAGGAGCAGATCCACACTATAAAGAGGATGAGTTGATTTATTATGCAGCTTCTATGAACGATTGTGATATTATTGAATATTTGATGACTCTGGATATTAAAAAGAAAAACAAAAATGAAATCATGGGCTATGCTGCTTATGATAATGATATTTCTATACTGGATTGTCTTTTAGAAAAAGAAGGGTTTGATATCAATGGAGTAGTTCATAATAATGCTTCTGTATTACACTTGGTGTTGTATTATGATATGCATCAAGAGTATATAAATCCACATCAAAATTCCGTTCAGAGAATACCTTTGCTAATCGATCGTGGTGCAGATGTAATGCGCAAGGATGAGGATGGTAATACAGTACTCCATATGTTAGCAAAAAATATAGGTAGGTACATGAGGAACGATCATAATTATTCATTTTTTGATAGAGACAGAATACAAAATTCTATTGTTTCTGTAGCAAAAAAAATCATTGCCGAAGGAGTACATCCAAATGAAAAAAATAATGAAGGATTCACCGCTTTGACATATGCGAAAACTCTTGAAATTTCCAATAAAGAAATGTATAGTAATTATGGGTATACAACTGATAAGTTGGTGGCGTACTTAGAAACGTTACAATAGTATCATTGCCATTACTGATTCTTAATCATTAGTTTTGACGGATAACTCATAGTTGCGTGCTACGGTGGCATAACCGATAGGTTGATATATAGTGATAGCTGCTATTTTTTCTTTAAAGTTATAGATGTATGATAAATTAAACTTTTCAGAAGAAAATGCATTCATTAATAAAAAGCATTGATTAGGAGTGATATCCTTTTTGGGGATTCCATAAATCGTATCACTTTTAGTAGGAAGAAAATCATATTGAACACTTCTTGGAAAAATCCGTTCCTTTTGATCATTGTAATATTCTACATAAGTTTGATCCTTGACGCTGATGCTGTTATCTTTCCAGTCAAATATTTTAGTGGTTAACTTTTCATCTGTATTACCAGCATACTCATCAATGAGGTATTTGTTTTGTTCAATCCCATAAGGCATTGATAACTCACAGTCATACTTGATTTTTATATCTCTGGGAAGGTCGCAATATATGATTGATGCTTCAGTATGATCGCTCCAATCGTTAGCGTAGAGGTATATAGGTTCCTTGTCAACATCGATTTTTTGATCAAAAAATGTAGAGTCCCGTATAATTCCTTTAATATGCCTGGGATACAGGCGAACCCCTTTGGTAAACTGTTTGGTTGTAGCTGATATATATCCGCAACCTCGAGTATGACTTTTAATTGTTAAGAAAGGGGTAATACTATCAAGTCTTTCTAATGCTTTTTCTTTTGTAGCAACGGTAAGTTCTTCATAGCTTTTTTGTTCTTGATCCTTTTTTGGCTGAGACACACTATGTATTTCACCATATTGTCCACGGATAAATTCCCAATATTTATAGTTTGATTTTTGCATTCCTTTTTTATTCATGGTAGTGATGGCATATTCATCTCCCATCTCGAGAATCATTCTTGCTTTTATCGGCATGCCAGAATTAATATCCACTACCAGCATACCAGCTGCTTTGGCTTCCTTACGGTCTATGATTTCTTTATCTCTACTTCTTTGGGGAATAAAAAAAGTACTTTTGAATATAAATAAAGCTTCATCATCTTTGACTTCTATTAGTTTAGCTTCTATATTTATAGATTTGGAAGCCAGATTAAGCTGTGCCGCATTCATCATATCATTGTTAGTAAAGGTATCTCCAACCGTCATAGGTCTATCAATATAAAAAGTGCGTAAAGGAGCGTCTAGTTGTTCTACTACTTTTAAAATTTTTTGTTTATCACTTTTTCCCATTTCTGGATAATATAAGATAAATGAGGTATCCCAACCTTCAGTTTGTGTGCCTTTAAAATCAAATTTTCTGGTTAGGGGAATAGTATTAAAATAATCCTTGAGTACTCGTTTCCTGGAATAGTATTCCTGCATAAGATTAAGTGAGAATATTAATTTATTACCACTGATTATTTCTAGCTTAGAAAATGTATCTGTAGCAATAAAATTGGTCGTAGATTTTTTAAAAGCCATTTCATAAGACCCTTCAACAGTTATTTGTTGTGAGTTATATTCATCAATTTTGGTAAAGGATTGCAGGTCATATTTATAAGGGGTACTCGTATCTGGATTAAAAGGGATGGTGATTTCTTTCTTTTGAGCAAAAATGCTTACAGCATACAATAAGAGAAATAAAAAAATCGACTTTGGTAAAATTGAGGAAATAAGATGGTATTGGTTTTTCAAAATGATTGCTTTTGATATGATGTTCAAAAATAAGGATATTACTTCAATCTGAGTTCTTCAAAAAAATAGTAAACCAAGGCAAATATATATTAGTAAAATACGTAAACAGATAAAAATGTACTTTTATAGAGATATAACAAATTAGAGCGTTACCTGAGATGTTATCAACCATTCTATTATCTTAGATTTGTTGATGTATTTTTTTCTACAATTGATCTGTTAGATCATGTAATTGTAACACTGATTGTACGCTAGTTTTAAAATATGAATCAGCAAAATATCATATAAACTCTTCATTTCTTGTCTAATAGACAGCATGGGTATACGTAAATAATAAAAGAGAATGATAAGAACAATAAAATTCAGAATAATGTTGACATTAGTTGCTGTTGTAGGTTCTGCAACATTATCAGCTTGTCAAACACATACCAAAGAAGAATCAAACACTAAGAAAGCTGATCAATCGATTGACCCTCAACATAAGGATTCTATAATTTTCTCAAAACCAAGTGTCTTAAAAAACAATTATATTGGATTTGATGCTCCTAAGGCAATCAACGCTATTGCGGCTATAGAAAATGAATATTTTAATGACATACAAGATTCTTATAGTAGATATTATGGAACCGTCTGGAGACAACAAGCAGAAGTAACTTATATAGATGGTCATGCGACTAGTACGTTTGAAAAGTATCGGGAACTAGTCTCAAAAAAGGGATATAAGGTTGATAGTATGCACTGCACTATTTACGCAATAGAGGCTCTTAAAGCCGGATTAGGAAATACATTTGCCGAAGTAGAAAATCATCATAAAAGAATCTGGAGAGATCGAGAACATGCGGGTTGGAGTATTGCTCATATTCTTACAACTTATTACAATTGGAGTGCATATTTGATTATTTCTAAAGAGTCAAAAGAATATACTGTTGCAAGTAAAAATTTTAAAAAAAGCAAAAAATATGATGTATGGAAACAACCTGATATTGCATTAGAAGCTATGTTCATTCTGGAGAATGATCAGGTAAGAATTAATAGTTTACTGGCTAAACATGAATTTGGATGGGGTTTTAGTGATCAGGGGTGGCATACTTGGATTACTCGTTTTGATATGCTAAAAGAATGTAATTGGTCAGGAGCTCCTTCCAGAGAATATCAGGAATCCTGGGATAAACCACTATTTCTGAAAACTAAATTTTTAGAGTTCTATGATTATAATTCCCATATTGTTGTTTTTCCACCATTAGCATCTAGTGAGTAATATAAAATTGTTTATGAATCCTACAGATACTGCTTTTTTGAGATATACTTTTATTTTATTTTTAATAGCGATTGGTAGTTATGCACAAGAGAATTACAATACAGCTGCTATTCTAAACATAGAAGATATCACTAAAAATACTACTAAAGAAGAGTTGATTAAGCGATATGGAATCAACAACATAAAAAATGACAAAATCTGTATAGAAGAAGATATGTATGAGATAGGGACCAAGTTGTTTTGTGATAGCACAGATGAACTTTTAATTATCTGGAAAGACACTGTATCTTTTTCAAAACCTAAGCATATTTTTATTCGTAAGCAACAGACTAATTGGAGATTAAATAATAACATTACTACAGGAGTAGATTTAAAAACTTTAGAAAAATTAAATCAATCGCCTTTTTGCATAGTAGGATTCGGGTGGGGATTTTCTGGGACTGTCATTGATTGGAATGGGGGTGTATTAGAGAAAGTGTTTTCTACATATGATAGTGTTACAATTAGGTTGTCACCAGATACTAATATGATGGATATTCCAACATTATTTATAGGAGATACAGAGATCAATTCATCTCATCCTTTTATACAAACCTTGAATCCACAGGCGTATGAAATAGTACTTAGTTTTTAATCGTGTACTATTTGTTTTTAAAATTTAATATGACAGTGAATAAGCGATCATTTAAAAGAAAAAGAATAGTAAAAAAATGGTTTTCATTTTTATTACTATTCAATACTACTATTTTTTGTGTATCTGCTCAGGAATTTTCTTGTGGTAGTGAATTGAATTATTATTCAAGTGATACTCTTGGGTATGTTGCTGAGTTTAGCAATGGAAAAAAAATAGGACTATACACCTATAGGACAAATTATCAGGGAAAAGAGACCTTCTATGAGTCAGAATTTTCTCTGTATGAATGCGCAGATGATCAACTCTTTCTAAGTTCTTATACAGCTTCGGACAATTGTAGAGTTAATTTTAGAAATGACACATTGAGAATAGCAGAATTAAAAAGATTTGCTATAGGTGAAAACTGGAAGCTGGAAACCGTTGATTATCAAACGACATACTTTTTTTATATAAAGGATTCGCTTCATAAACGAACAGAAATTACGATCCCAAAATTTAATATACCGCAAGAAAAAATTGATGAATTCTATTGTAGTATAGAGCATCCATTGGATAATCAAAGAATAGAAATTAGTGAGATGATGAGTATACTACATACAAATATGAAGAAACTAGAGGTTTTATCTATATATGGAGATGAAAAAGCATACGAATTATTAAAAAAGAATAGCATACCTCCAGAAGGAGAAGAAGGATTAGGAGGAGAAACCTTAAGCGGTTACGTATTGGCAGTAAGAATTATTAATCATATTAGAACATCATCTAAGAATAAAAATTTCAAAAGATTTAGGTTATAATTTACATACTATAAGTATATATGAGAACATTTATAAAAATAATAATACCATTACTTATCGCAGGGGTTATGGGATTACAAATATACAGTTGGGTGAAAACATTAAATCATATTCCTATTGCAAATAATAAGCATATCACGTTCTTGAATATGGAAAAAAATAGTATCCATGCATCCGATGATATCAACTTTGTAAAAGAAAAGGGAATCGAGGCTTTTGAGATGTTTCAGCAGAGTCAAAGACAAAATCATCAGCTTGCTAACTTTTATTTTGTAATACTACCTATACAGACCTTACTGGTGTTTGTTGTATTGATATTGTATTTTATTAAAACCAAAGTCTACACATAATGGATACTACATTACTATGATGGATGCATATATGACAACTCCTGTTTTTTTAAGATTAACAGCTATGTTCTAAGATACTATACTTTTTAGTTTTTGTATTATTTGGTCATTTTCGAATATGTGTTCATTAGCTACAAATCTATATTCTTATCTCTAAGGTGACTATAACCACCATATTTTTGTAGTAGATCAATCAAGAATTTCATTGAATTAATACTTAAAAAAAATAATAGGATGGAACATAGTAATGACGCAGAAGAAATACAATTAGAAATTATAGAAAAAACTCCTTCTAACACACTAGAAGAACCACTTCTTTTATATAGTCAGTCTACAGCAATGGAAAGTTATGTAAAAATTCCTTTTATTCTTATTGGTGTATTTTTTTTAATTCACAACGTTTTTCTGGCAGGAAGAAGTTATGCTTATGATACTTATGAAATGATAAAGACAGTAGAGCTTTCTATTGTAGGTATTATTGTCCTGACTGTTTTTATCATGGCGGGAATTGCTATGAGCAAAAATCACAAGTTAAAGAAAAAGTTGATTGAAATAAGTCATCAATACCATATTGATATTATAAAAGTACAGGAAGAATTTAATGCATTAGCTATTCATCTATATGGAGGAAGAGGCTGTGTCATAAAGAAGAAATAACTAAACAATTGTATATATTTAGACATATATAATATGTAATCAGTAAACTCAAATTTGTTTTCTAGTGTAATAGAAATATAATATGAGGTATCTTTATATATCAAAAAATGAATAGTATAATCAAAACACAATTAAATGAGAAGAGTAATAGTATGTATAGCAGTCTTTAGTTTATTGCTTTCGTGTAAGGAGAATAATGATAGTAAAGGTTCAGATCGGGAGACCATAGAGGATCAAAAAACTACTATAGAATCATCAAATGATGATACAGAAGAATCGATACCACAAAAAGCAGAAGAAGATATTCCAGAAAAAGCAGTAACAGATGCTACAGGAGTAAGGGCAACTGTTACAGAGAAACAATTAGAAAGTACGGTACTGGATTTTCAAAATTGTAAATCAGTGAGTGAAAAACGTTCTGATTGTAGAAATAAGATTACCTCGTTTATGGGTAAGGTTTATAAAGCAAATGAATTTAAAGATCGTGATCAGAATTATATGATATATGATAGTATACAACCAATTGTAACCAGATCACGATCATGGAGTAATATAGGATCAGCAACAGACCAAAATGCTATTGATACTGCGCAGGAGCATGCTAATAATGGGGGACTTGCCATTATTATTGATACCTCGCAATCCTATGGGCATGTAGTTGTGGTACAGTCTGGAACAACTAAAAAATCCAGATCATGGGGATTACACTTACCTCTGGTAGTATCCCTGGCTAATCATAAACCTTCTAAATCATTCTATAATAAATCCATGGCGTATGCTTTTCAGAAAAGTGAAGACTTACAGGTGTATATTAGGAAATAGAGTGGAGGATATTATATTTTAATACAAAGTTTTATATAAAAAGTATGAAGTACATAGTAAGGAAAGAGTTTGTAATATCTCTGGATAGGAGTTTAGTTTTCCTTTAGCTGGATAGGATGAGATGAGTAAAAAATCATGTTCAATTTTTATTGAAAAGGAGAAATAGAGTTTAGTATATATTACAAAAAAGGAATAAATAGAACATACTTATGAAAAAATTATATCAATTATCTATTCCAAATCCATGTCATGAAAACTGGCAATCGATGACAGCTAATGAAAAAGGGCGATTCTGTAATGCTTGCGCAACTACAGTTGTGGATTTTACAGGGATGCCGGCTGCAGCGGTTAAAGACTATTTGATACAGCATAAGGAAGAGAAAATTTGTGGCCGATTTGATCCGCAAACTTTGGATTCCATAAACCTATCGATATCTATGGAGGTAGTCCAAAAAAAATATTCATTCAGACGATCTTTTTTACTGGCTTTGTTGATTACTATGGGTACTACTTTAGTCAATTGTACCAATACAAAGGGACAACAACAGAAAATTGAAAGCGTGGAAATTGTGAATGCGGATTTACAAGAAAAGGAAACGATAGAAATTGATACAAATAAAAGAAGTCAGGTTGACTTCAATAAAATAAAAGATAAAAAAGCGTGCAAAGATACGACTGCTACGCACATTGAAGAACCTCCACCACCTCATCTAGCCACAATATCCCAGCCAGAGCGGGTGCGTTTAATAGGAGAACCTGCATTAAGAATTACTACGGGGATTCCTGCGATCCAACCTGATGTAGCAACTAATGGATCATCAGCACATAATGTTCCCCATATTTCAGAATCCCGATTCATGGCAATGCTTCATTTAGTAGGAGAGGGAAAGGCAGATGTTCAGAGTTTTAAGTCTTATCTCTGCGATGAGTTGGATTTACCAGTGTCAGTAAATGAAAAAGTAATAACGTTTATAGATTTTTGTGCTAACATACAAGGGAAAGCTATCCAAATAAATGAATTAGAGATTAGTAGAGATGCAGAGCATTGTATTCATGATATCCGGATAAAATATACACGGTTGTAATTACTTATGGAATTAACGGATTAAATAGTACTACTATTCACCAAAGAACATTATGGCTATGGTACAAAGAGAAATAGCAATTGGAAATGCTAAAATCAGAAAGGCAATGTTTTTTGTACTGGAAGATTTAGTAGAAATGCCTGTTATCAATAATACAAAACCCACAATGAGAGAAGCTATAAAAATGATAATGACAATAGCGGCAATCATAAAAATCAATATATTTTCAAACATACTATTCTTTTAAGTTTGCTTTAATTCTATATACAATCAATAACCCAAAGGTAAAAGTTGTGAGCACACCCGTTACTAAAATACTCAGCAGCGTTACGATTAAAGCTATAAAATAATGCTCCCTGACGTAGTTTATTTCCAGTTGATCCGCACTAAAGTCCGGATGACCAAATAGTAGAAATGATAAATACGCGACAAACCAAATTAAAATATCAACACTAAACGAAAAACTAGAAGACGCATTTAATAAATTTGCTTTTTTCCTCAAATCTTTTTCTGCAATAGTTCCAAAATAATATAAACCACCAATAAATGCTAACGTCATAAGGATAGCATTTATGGGAAACGTTGCGAAGAATAAAAATATCATAAAAAATAGGTAAATCAATGATTCTGATTTCAGCAAAGGTAGTATGGCCATAAAAACTACAAAACAGAGTACTCCATATTTTAGGGCAATCATACCTCCTTTATGATATTTTGGCTTATTAATAGTATTATTTATCATCGGTAATACAGTAAGAGTATGTTTTAGTCAATAGCATTCCCCTGAGATTTTTGTCTCGCATATAGTGTATAGCATCAGGATATTTAGATTCAATAATCAGTAAAAAAAGTCTTGTTTCTTATATCTGACACCTCTGGGGCGATGTCATGCATTCAATATGTTCTTGTTAATATACACATTTCATAAGTAATATAGGATAAAGAATCAAAAGCTTGATTAAAATGAGATAGGAAGGAATGTGCAGGTATAGGGCAAATATGTATTGACTAAAAGCAAATATGTATCCTGAGATCCAAAATATCATGATAGCAGCTATCTTTATGATATCAATAATTAAAGATTTCAACCATGAAAAAGTTACTCTTATTTTTTGTACTGTTTATTTGTATGCAATCCTTTACAGAACCAGTCCCAAATTCTTATGGACAAACGGTTTTTGAAGCATTTCAATCAAAAAATCTACAATCTATAGGTATGGTTCCTATCGATAAACTTCAGGGATTGCTTCAAATTATAGAGCCCCAGGAAACTCCAGAAAATATACAGAAATTGTATCCTGAATATCGTAAGGGTATACAACAAAATAAAGAGTATCTTTCTGATTTACTTACAGAAGGAGAGCAACAGGGGATTGAATGGAGTACTATAACATTAGAAGGTATTGAGGTGGTAGATATGCCGGATTCTATATTTAACGTCTCTAATATGGTACTGCATCGATCTATTGAAGTAACGATTAGTAGTAAAGAACAACAGTTTGTAATTAAAATTGTGAATGCAATCCGATATGATGGTAACTGGTATCTGGGAGGAAATTCTGTGGGGGGTCTTATTCTGGAGAAAATTTAAAAGTAATTGATGCCCTGATGAATTAGATTGTAGGAGCAGGTAGCAGTATAAAACAATAACGATTTTTAAAAAACATGAATATATTAAAAAACATAATTTTCTTCTTGTTTACCATGTCTGCACTTCTGTTGCACGCCCAGGATAAAACGAAACTATTAGATTGGATCAAGATAGACGACGGATTGCATTTAGCAACCTATCCATCCCCAAAAAAATCTATTATGGGGGATCATATAATTACTGTGCTAAAGATAGATCCCACTAAATATGATTTTAACCTTTTTAGCGCAAAAGAATCGGGAGAGCATACCAGAATAGCTAGTCAATGGGCGGTAGATAAACAACAAATTGCAGTGATTAATGCAGGAATGTATCAGATGGATCATGCTACAAATTTGGGCTATATGCAAGATTATGATTTTATAAATAATAATAACATAAATAAGGATAATACGGTGCTGGCATGTAACAGAAAAGATACTACAGTACCCGAGTTTCAGATTATAGATCGGACCTGTCAGGATTGGGAAACCTTAAAGAATAAATATAATACATTCAGCCAATCTATAAGAATGGTGGATTGTAATCAGAAAAACAGATGGAGTCAGCAAAATAAAAGATGGAGTATGGTGGTCATTGGCAAAGATATAGATGGTAATGCGCTGTTTATAATATCCCGATCTCCATATACCGTGCATGATTTTGTAGATATTTTGTTGCAATCTCCGCTAAAATTATATAACCTCATGTATCTGGAAGGCGGACCCGAAGCGTCTTTTTATCTAAATTATAAAGGTGTCAAAAAAGCTGTGATAGGGAGTTATGAAACCGGATTTAATGAATATGATGATAATGATCAATTTTGGAAGATTCCTAATGTGATTGGGATAAGTAAAAAATAATTTGTTTGTTTTTAATTAATTTTACCAGAAATCCGCTGGATTTATAAGTGCTAGGTGAAATAAAATAACAATTGCAGCTACACTTTTTTATGTGTAATTTTCTACCTAATGAACGCTATTAGTTTCTTGTAAAAGCAGGATCTAAAAAGGGTGAAAGGAAACATAACTTTTTAGAAAATTGATTGAATTTTAAAAAATGAGAACTATTTATTCGTTAATGGTATTACTACATTTGAGTAATTGTAATTCAACAAAAAGGCATATATAACCAAAATAGATAACCTTAAAAACTTTACTAATGGCCTAAATAAGCTATTTAGAATACAATTATATTTCTAGGATATTGTAATGTCCCACTCAAAAACCTGAGCTTGGGTGTCAATCTTATAAGCAGGTTTATTCTTTTTAGAGGCTTGTGGAACGGTTACCATTATTGTAACACGTTATTATCTTTCAGATTCTATTCGTTTCAATAATCCGCCACCTAGTAAATCAGTAAAGATTCCTTTGCTTGTATCTCTATTGTGTAGATAGTCATAAAAAGAACCTTCGCTCTTTTTACCATTTCCTAAATAATATCCTATGAATTGACTTGGTTTATACTTAAAATCGCCTATTTCTATCCAGCACAAATAATAGTTGGAGCCAGTTTTATTAAGTGGTCCACAAAATTCACCACACCATTTTCCGTTGTATAATCGACAAATTGTTTCTCCAACATATGCAGTCAAAAGTGATTCAATAATTGTCTGTGTATATTCACTCAGATTTGAATTCTCTTCAAGAAATCTATCGACTTCTTTTTCCAGGCTTTCTAGACTGAAATCAAATTTAAATCCATACCTAATTTGAATGCTTGAAAAGTACTCAGCAATTTCATTGGGATTTCTTTGATTTAGAATTTCGTTCATCTAATATTCGCTAATATACATAGTTATGAATGCTAACGTTAAATATAAATGCGGTAGTAAAACAACAAACTATTTATTTTTCGATTTTTCTTCGTATTGGTTGTTAAATATCACTTTTTACAGGCATTACGACTTACCAAAAATACAACAACTATTGGATTTATTCCTTAGTTGTTATGACATCATATATAGTGTGGCTGTTGCACGACCTAACATTCTGATAGATCATTCATTTTTAAGGTTATGATCATTTATAAGATATCGATATCCAGTATCAATTTTCATTAAAATAACTAAAAATCATATTTAATTATGGAAAAGGATAGTTATGCAAAAGTTGCTATTGTTAGCACAAGTCTATTTCATACTAAGTATAATGTCATTTACATCTCCAAGATTTATACTTTTAGCAATAATCCTTGATATTTTATTAACGTCAAATATTTCATCAACTTTGTTAACCAAATGAATCACATAGTCAATCGATACTATTTCGTCCTTTGATAAAAAGAAATAGAACTTATTCGAATATTCATATCCAATTAGATTTGTGTATCTAAAATCATTGTATATTTCTTTAATTGTTTCTCGATAAATAATTTTCTTTCCATCTAATTCAGTAGTTCCTTGAATTTCTTTTTCTTTATTAAAATTATCTTCGATGATAGAAATAACCTCTAAATCCATTATATCAGTGATATCGTTAATTTTATTGGTTTTTGGGTTTATTACGTTAGGGCTAACAGATATTTTCTTTATTATTTTTTTATCATCGATACTCAAAGTATCAATAAGAGAAATTCGTCTATCATTTTTTTTAGATACCGTAAAATCACTTTTAGCTTTAAAACTTAGATTTTGAATTTCTAATTTTTGAACTTGAGAGTAATTTATTGAATAAATAACATAATTAGTGTAAAGATTTTCAGATGCATAATTTTTGCTAATGTTTAGCTATGCGTAGTGGGGGAGCAAAATATCACAGATTTTCGATCTTGCACCTAGCTAAAGTTTATGTTTTGTTTTTATATTTTCTAAAATACTAAATTTAAATTTTTGGCGACAAACCAAATAAGTAATAGCCTTATGATTAAACCTTAACCCGTATTATCGCATAGGTGTTGTTACCACACGTTTTTTAAGCTAATTCCTCTGAAACTATTTCTATTTTATTTCCATTCTTGTCAATAGTCCAGATTTGTAATGTGTCAAATCCATTGCGTTTTACATTTTCGAAATCAACCTTCTTTTCGTTTATTAGTTCTATTTGTCCATTTGAGTCAACATCTTCTCTAAATTCATCTTTATAATCTATTCCGTTATATGTCGATATAATCAATTCAAATTTGCTGTTTCCTTCTTCGTCTTTGTATGTTTTGTCAGCAATTCTATTATTTATTTGTTCGTCAGAATATTTGTCACAAAACATAGCGTTATATCCGTGATTACATCCGTCAAACAATAAATATTCGCTTTTATCATTTATATCAATTGCAATAATTTTAGCAGGAGCAAAGTCGGTTCCTTCTATTAAGTTTTTATAGTCAGAGTGAAGTTGTCCATAATACTTGATTTCAAAAAATGTCTGTCCAGTTTTTGATTTAAGTTTTCGTCTCCATTCGTGCGAATGTAATTCCTTAGGATTGGAAATATGTTCAACATTTTCTTCAAGAAAAGTTGGTCCTAAAACTCCATTATCAGTCGCATGATTTGAGTTTTTTTTCTCTTTTTTAAAGATGTCAAATATTCCCATTCTTATTTTTTTCTAATGTGTGGTAACGTTTAGCTATGCTTAGTGCTGGAGTAGAAACTCACTGGTTTCCGATCCAGCACTAAGCCAAAGTTTATGTTTTGTTTTTATATTTTCTAAAATACTAAATTTAATACTTTGGCGACAAACCAAATAGACAAATGCCTTTCGATTAAACCTAAACACCGTATTATTACATTAGGTGTTGTTACCAGTAGTTTTTATTCCCAAAACTTCCACCAATTTTTAATTCGAGTTTTATTTTCATAAGATTCGGCATATCCCTTATGATTCAATACGAGTTTTGCGTGGTGAGCTACTAAAAAATATTTATGGTCAGTGAATTTGTTAATAAGGTTATTAATTCTTTCGCTTTTGAATTTTATCAAATCATGAAAAATTGGACCTTGAACTTCATATATAAATTCTAGTTTTCCAAATTCGCGATAAGCAACTTGTTCCATTTCTTTATCGCCATTCTTTATCTCATTAATGAAACTTGCCCAAGTTATTTTATTAAATGGGTCTTTTATTAGTTCCAGTTTTTCTAACATGACTGGTATAGAATCTAAGGATTCCAATTTGATAAGTGTTTGAGGTATTAAAGTATCATTACTTGTTTTAAGCATATCTATTAATTGCTCCTCAACAATTTTTAATTCCTCTTTGCTTAGTTTAGAGAGAATTTCATCATTATTAAACCATTCCCTGTCTTTCCCATCAGGTCTTATTATAGGTGGTATAATTTGTTTTAATAATTTTTCGTTTATCTCCATTTTTCGCAGTAAGCACAGCATTAAATATATGGTATTTAGAGCAGAAGGCAAACGGTTAATTTTGGTCTTGCACTAAGCTACACTTTTTTATTTTGATTTATCTCTTTATCATAAAGTCAAATCAAAAGATTTGCCAACGTATTAAATAAACACAGACTTTTTGAACTAACACAAACCAGCCCTATTTGATATATAAGGTGCTATACTTAGTGTTTTATTCTGTTTGTGACATTGTTCTGCGTTTTGTTAAGCACTTATGGCATTATTTCTCGATACTATATTTTTATAATCTATTATGAACGCAATTCCATCCTGACCTTATTTACTTTTGATGTTAATAACATTTCCATCATAAATATACGCTCCATCGTAAAGATTCAACCCTTTTAAAGTGCCAAACCAAATATTTCCGTTATCAGCTTCTAAAATACCAAAAATCATTCCTTTATTGGCTTCATATTCTGATTCTATTTCAGTAGCAGTTGGCTTTTTATTAGACAATGACTCTTCATCATAACGGGAAAGCAGCCACCTTTGGTCTTTAAACCTTTGAGAACTAGTCCAAATGTTGCCATTTTTATCTTCGTAGATATACCCAATAAAATTTTGTGTAAAATTTGTAAATGTACGACCGTTATAACTCCAAAGCCCGTCATTTCCTCCGAGCCAAATATTTCCTTTTTTATCTTCAATTATTTTACAAACATTCTTGAAAGGTTTGTCATTATGGGTAATAATGGTAAATGTTTTTCCATCATAAACGAATGCACTACCCTTAGTACCAAACCATAATTTTCCGGTTTTGTCTTCAATAATAGAATTAATGTTATTATTAGGAAGTGCTCCTTTGATTGTAAAGTTTTGAAAAGATTCCCCGTTGTATTTGCTTACTCCGCCTTCAGTACCGAACCAAATGTTATCGCTTTTATCTTCATAAATATCAGTAACCCGGTCATTGGCAAGTCCGTCCATTGTTGTGAAATTTTGAAAGGATTTCCCATCGTAGTAATAAACCCCTGAACCAATAGAACTAAACCAAAAATTTCCTTTTCTATCTTCTAAAACAGAAAAAAAACGAGCTGAACTTACTTTACTTGTAATATTGGTAAACGATTTTCCATCATATCGAAAAACACCGTCAAATGCAGCAATCCAAATATTACCCTTACTATCCTGTATTATATTACGAGTGATATGGTTAGGCAAAGTGGAAGTGGTTACATCTTCGATTTCTGGCTTAAGGATAGTGTTTTTTGACAGGTTAATTTTGCCTTTTTCTTTACAAGAAATGAAAAAAACAAGCATTAATATTACAGCAAATAATTTTATATTTTTTTTCATTTTTAGATATTAAGAACAATGTTGCTTGTAAGTTGCGTTTGCCTGCCGAAGGTGGCATATGGAATCTAACAACAATGTTGGCAATAGTTTTTATTTTCCAAAAAGTTTTTTCCAGAATCCTTTTTTCTCTTTTTTTGGTTCAATATTAGTTACTTTATATTCGGCTTTTGATGATATTTCACCTGTCTTAAATTTTGTTTTTTTTCGATTTCTGCAATTTGTTCCATTGCAGTTTGTTGATAAAGCATTGCTCCTTCTGGGTCGCAATTAAATAAATTCGAATAACAAGATGAATTATTCAAATCCATAGGATTTGGTTCAATAACTTCGGTTGCTTCTAGAAGTCCTAATTCATTTTCTTTAGCAAAGTTTAGAGCTTTTAAAAATACTTTAATTCTATTATGAGAGAATACCTCATCTAATTCTTTTTTAACTTCAGAATTCTTTTCATATTCGTTTAGTAATTCAACTACTTTGTTTTTAGGGATATAAACTCCTGAACAGTAATTCTCGATAATTTGATTGTATACGTTTTTGGTCAATTTTTCACTTGAAACTATTTTATCCCATTTTTTGTAATATTCTTTAAATAATTGGTTTTCCGAAAACGATAGGGCAGAACCTCTAGTATAAAAAAACTTTTGAAAAAATCCTTGTACTACTGCAATATAATACCCGTGACTTTTATCGAAAATATCATCTGTTTTAGTTTCTAAACCAACATTTATGGTTTCCTTATATTTTTCTTTATAGAAATCTTCAATTTTGTTTTCAGTCGATAATTTTTCAATCAACTCTTGATTGTCTAATACATCAAAATACCATTCATTTATTTGTTCTTCAGATATTGGATGATAGCTTATATCCCAACCCATATTTATTTAGTTTTTCTTGTGTTTAACGTACCTAATTGTAGCTAACGTGATTGTGTATGGTTAGTTGCGTAGTTAAGCACCTAATTTAGCAAATAAATCACAGATAGAATATTCCGCAGGAATGTTCGTAAGTCGTCAGTGATCTAGCAATTAATTATACACGGCAACCGTTTTTATTTCCAACCTTTGATGTTTGAAAATGTCTCATAATCACAACCTGTCTCATATTCCAACTCTCTATTCATTCGCTTTTCATAGGCTTCTTCAGCGATATACAATAAAGGTTCAAAGTCTCCATCTTTTGGCATTTCTTTTGGGTTTTTCAAGACACTTTTAAAGTATTCCTTGCCATTAGCAATAACACAACATCTTACATAAAGAAAGTTATCGACGGAGAAATAAGAATCATCTTCTTTGTATGAGTATTCTCCAATATTTTGAGCGTTTTTTTTGGTGTCCAATATATAAAGTTTGTAGCTTAGATTTTCTTTAAACTGTTTTATTTCACTAACTTTTTTCTTTGATAAGAATTCTATTGCGGGTTTCATTCTTTCTTGGTCACCTTCTTCTGTCCAGTCGATTTTTTCAATTACTTCCCAAAATAGATTGTCGTCTAACATTTTTTTAGGTTTCATAGACCGCTTTCTGTACTCCTCTCTAGCTACACGAGCTTTTTCATTTTCTATTTCTACTTCTTTTCTAAACTCTTCTTTTTCATTAATCCAACGCCATTCGAGAAAAGCTGTTTTACCAAAGTCAGATTCCATTAGACCTACCAAAGGAAAGCCTCCTTTTAAGCCACTTCTTCCATCTCCCAATTTGAAGTTAATACTTTTTTCGAATGTTGTCATTGGCTTATTACCAAGATATTCAAACTTGCTTAAATCATTGTATTTTGGATTATTGGTGTAAAAATTAATTGAATATTGATTTGAGAAGAAAAATCTATCGCAACAAAGAACTTGATTTAGTCTTTCATCATCTAATTCCGGTTTTTTCTTATCCATATAATTCAGGACACCGAGCATTATTAAATCTCCATCTATCTCTTCGAAGAATGACTTTCCAATTTTAATTACTTTAAATGCTCCAAAAAAAGCTCTCTCCAGTTCGGTTATGAATATGTCTCCTTCCTTTACGATCATTTTTTATGTTTGCCAATGGACTTCTGCATGAAACGTAGCGTGTAAAAAGACACTAACTTTTCGGATTAACACAGAGCCGAATTTTTATATTTTGTTTTTAACTTTTCTCTTTTTTAAAAGCCAAATTAAAAATTTGGAGGACTTTCTAAATATACATAAACTTTCAGTTAAACACTTATTAGCTATGTTTTATAGGACACCGTATTGTGTGTAGTTTTATTTTTTTCTTGCTAAATTTCGTAAACTAATCAATGTTTGTTCAGCATCCTTATTTTTAAATGAAAGCAAGGATTTTGAATTTACAATTAAATATTTTTCAACTGTATTGTCATCATTTTTCATTTCTACAGTTATATATTTCGTTCTTTTCAATTGAAAAGATTCTGGATATCCAATTCTATCAAAAGAATATGATTTAGATGGTTTGAATTTCTTTTTAAGTACAATTTTATCTCCTATGATTTTGGCATCACATACATATAGAAATTGATAGATTAAAAATCCAACCAGAGCAATATAAACTATTCCGCCAATTACCATTCCAATATGAAATTTCTGTTCTTTTAAAACGAAAATTAGAACCGGAGTCATTAGAAGTACTAATAAACTTCCTCCGTATAGCCCAACATTAGTCCAATTAGATGATAATTTAATTTCTTTTTGATTATTCATATTGATTTTATTTACACACAACGCTAAATATATGAATCGGAGCAAGGCAAGCAAGCATGAACCAATTGATCTATCTGCGCATTTTTATTTCTTGTTTAACTTATAAAAATCTAGCGCAATTGCAAAAAGGAAATGACCTTTCGATCTACTACTAAATTTTGCTCTGATTTCAAATATGATATTATCAGTTTTTTACCTATCGAAATATAAGTACTTCTTTGAATTTAAAATGATTCCAATCACCTTTTTGTACTAGCTTAAATTGTGGTAACTTTTCCAAAGTCCATTCTCTAACATCTTGACCTCTTATTAACCCTAATTCATTGATAGTTGCAACTTCTACAAATTTCATGAACCCTTCGAGATAACTGAAATCATTATCTTTGTAAGAATATCTAGAGAAGAAGTCTTCTTTACAATTCGATAATATCTCAGTGTCTTCAATAGAAATCCAACTAACAATTCCATTTCCATCCGAACAGAAGAAATTGTCATAATTTTCAAGGATACACAAAATTTCATAACCAACAGAGTTACGTTTTGGATCTAAATTACTCAATAGGCCATATTTGCTACAGGCGATATAAGGAGAAAAATCTGAGCAATATTTAAAAATGTAATACTCAAAAAATGCATTGAATTCATAATAGTATTGATTCTCATTCAGATACTTTCTTTGATCATCCCAAGACCTTATATTATTATATATTTTATGATATGTAAAACTTAAATCAAACTGATTTGATATTTCTATTATTTTAGATATAGAAATATCAATTATTTTTATTAATTCATACCGTTCTAGTTTGGATATACCTCCAGTTCTATATGAGCTTAAAAATTCAACATAATCCTTGTCTAAGCATCCTTTTTCACCTCGTAAAGTGGGAGTTATATCATTGTAGAATTTTTTAACATCAAATAAGTGTAAAGTATTCCATCTTCCCATTTTACATAATTTAATATTGTTGTTAACGGCTAGGCTATTGTTAGTATGGAACTAAAATACACTTAATTTCGAGTTAAGCACTTAGCCAAAACTTTTTATTTTGTTTTAATTTTTTCATTTTTAAAGCTAAATCAAAAGATTTGGCGGACTCTAAAAAATACACTAAACTTTGGATTAAACACTAAACCCCGTATTAATTATAGCCCTTGTTAGTGGTAGTATTATGTTCTTTTTTTATTATACAAATCAGCAATGTCTGTCCAATCATCTTTCCATTTTTTTTCAAAATAAACATAAACTTTACTTAAGTCAGAATTTTCCTGAGTTCTCCATTCATCCCAATCATCTTCATCCCAATCATTTCTTTCATCATATAGAGTTAATGAGGCTGTCTAAAAAGGCAGTCTTTTTTTTGTATAAAATTTCGGTTATTTGTAAATTTAGATTATGAGTCGCAAAGTAATCTTCAAGACTTACGATCAAGATCAGTTAAGTCTTTTACCACCTA
>NZ_BAABCW010000018.1:0-90353 GCF_039539305.1 Aquimarina addita
AATGCCTATTCGGAATTGGGGAATAATTTTAAATCAATTTTTAACTATATTTGATGAAAGGGTTCAACTTTAAATAAAAGTCAAACCCTCTTTATTTTAAACTTACACACTTAATGGGATAGTGTCTAATGACTTGCCTATTTTGATACGGCTAATTTACCGCCATAATATTATTTTGACTTTTTATGATTCATCGCTTCGTACGACAAGTCTAAATCCTTCTCCGTGAATATTCAGAATTTCCACGTTGATATCTTTCTTCAAATATTTTCTAAGCTTAGCGATATATACATCCATACTTCTGGAAGTAAAATAATTATCATCTCGCCATATTTTAGTGAGCGCTAATTCACGAGGCATCAAATCATTAAGATGCAACGCTAATAAGCGAAGTAATTCATTTTCTTTTGGAGAAAGCTTAATTGCCTCTTCATCTTTGTAAGTTAGAAACCTAAGTTTAGAATTAAGATGAAAGCCTCCAATCGTAAATTCGAACTGTTTACTATCAGCAACAGACTCCGTACTTTTACGCTGCATGATTGCCTGTATTTTCATCAATAATACCTCACTATCAAATGGCTTATTAAGGTAATCATCAGCACCTACTTTGTATCCCTTTAATACATCTTCTTTCATTGCTTTTGCTGTTAAGAAAATGATAGGAACGTCTTCGTTCTTATCCCTTATCTCTTTTGCTAAGGTGAATCCGTCTTTGTAAGGCATCATTACATCAAGAATACACATGTCATAATCATCCTTCTTGAACTTTTCGAAACCTTCCATACCATTCTTAGCGTGTACAACATCATAATCATTCATGATCAAATAATCCTTTAACACTGTCCCAAAGTTAGGATCATCTTCTACAAGCAAAATCTTTTTATTCTCTGTTTCCATATTTTTATGATATTAACGGTAATTTAATTATAAATGTGGAGCCTTTTCCCCGTTCGCTCTCCACCCATATCTGACCATGATGATCATCTACGATTCTTTTTACATAAGTTAATCCTAATCCATGTCCTTTTACATTATGAACATCTCCTGTATGTTCTCTAAAAAACTTCTCAAAGATTTTCTTCTGAGCTACTTTACTCATACCCACTCCCTGATCCCGTATCTTAAGAACTATGTTATTTTTGATATTCTCAGTATATACATCAATTTTTGGTGCATCTTCAGAATACTTTGTTGCATTATCTAAAACATTTACAATCACATTGGTCATATGATTATCATTAGCTAATACTGTTGAATTTAATGCTCCCAAATGTGTCTTTATATACCCTTTCCTATCTTCTACGATAAGAGAAACATGCATAACAGCATCTTCTATAATATCATGCAACTCAAGTCCTTCTTTTTTAATATTTAACTCATTCTTTTCTAATTGAGATATTCTTAAAACATTTTCTACCTGTGCGTGCATTCTCTTATTTTCTTCTCTTATCATTGTCAAATACCGTTTTACTTTCTCATTATCACCCGATATTTTTGGATTTTTAATTGCGTCTAACGCTAAATTGATAGTAGCAATTGGAGTTTTTAACTCGTGCGTCATATTATTGATAAAATCCGTCTTTATCTGCGATATCTGTCTTTGTTGCAATAACTGTGATAAAGCACTGGAATAAGCAATAACTATAATCAAAGTAAAAATTATCGATAATATAGCCATTCCTCTAATAGTCGATAAGATATACTTATTCTTACCAGTAAAATTAACGTACAATTGATATCTGCTAATTCCTTCTTCATTTACAAACAGAGGTACACCAAAAGTAGCTGCCGGAGCATCTAAACTAAAATCATCTGATCGAACCCTAGTAGCCAATGAATTACTGTAAATAGCGTATTCAAAATCCACTTTTATATCCCGCTCTTCTAGTTCTTTTATTAGCAACCTTTTTATTTCTTCCTTCTTCACTCTACGATGAATCGGGATAAAATTAGCAAGTTCATCAATTACAATCTCATAATCTCTTCTTTGCAAATCTGTTAACGTACTAAGCCTATCAAGTTTTGTTCTAAACCTTTGCTTACTAACATTTTTTTTATCCTCTTCTAACTCTACATTACGGTTTAATATATCTTTTAATTTTACCGTATCTATACTGAAATTTATAAAAGAAGAAAACAACTTATAATCCTCTTCTAAAATACCATCAGAAAACGCAGAAGATCCGCGATCAATACTTATGTCTAAAAGTTGTTTTATTGTTTTACTATCCGGTTCTTTAATACTATCCAGAATTTCTTGTAATGGATAATACATTTCTTCGAATTCTCGATATTCAATTTTATTAGATACAGAGATCAAAATTTGCTTTGCATTAAAAGAAAATTGCTCCTTATTATTCTCTACCGTATTTTGTATCCAATACCCCTGAACAAAAATAATCCCAATCAATGATAAACTCATCAGGATTATTAGTAATACGAATAACCTTTTATTCATAGGTCAAAAGTATGAATTTAACATTTAGCTTCTTTAGGGTTTAACCAATTGTTAACAAAATGAGGATTTTTCAATTTTGGTATTTTAAAGCATTAGAATATTATGAATTTTATTAACTTGAAGCCAAATATCTTCCAATTTATCATTTTTTAACACATAATTCGCTAAAGGAACTTTTTTAGAATCTTCCCATTGATTATTCATTCTTGCAAGAATCTGCTCTCTAGTAATATGATCTCGTTGTAGTACTCTTTGAATTCTGATTTCTTTTGGCGCCGTAACCAGAATGGTATAATCATATTGCTTGTGTCCTCCGTTTTCAAAAAGTATAGCTACTTCTTTAATAACATATGGTGCCTTTTGTTTATGTTTCCAATTATCAAAATGCAACTTAACGGCTGGATGAACTATTGAATTTAGTGCAGTTAACAACGATTTTTTATTAAAAACAGCCGTCGCAACAAAAGGGCGATTAAGCTTACCTTCAATATAAGACTCCTCTCCTAATAATTTACTTATTTCATTCTTAACAGTTTCATCTTCATTCATGATTTTTTTTGCCTCATCATCCGCTATATATACAGGAACTCCAAGTTTAGAAAACATATTAGCTATAGTTGATTTACCGCTCCCAATACCTCCTGTAAGACCTACTACTTTCATACCTTTATATTTCAACAACACTATTTATCCAAAATCACGTACTGAACCTGCTTATTTCGCAGCCGCACATCATGAATCGAAATTGGTGTATTAACCAATTCCAAGGTTAAAAAAGAACTGTTTTCTGCAACTTTTTTATAATCCGCAATTACCTTAAAATCCTTTTGATTAATCTTGTTATATGCGTCCAACCCTACTCTATATACAACCGTGACCTGCTTTGGAAAAATTTTAATTTGCTTACCTTCTGGCACATTCTTAAGTGTAATGGGTATATCCTTACTTCCTTCTGTAAATTTACTGACATCAATTGTTATTTCTATCTCTTTTGGCTTTACTTCTATCGATTTTGGTAAGCCCACTGTATCTATTAATAGTTGTGATACATGATCGGCATGCAAATCTTCTAACAATAAGTTTGTAGAATAAACTTGTTCCAAAGTATCTATAATACTCTTAGGCCCCATTACATAAACCGAGTCTGGTGAGGCTAGCACACCAAGATCACTACCATATCCCGCTGCATAGCTAACATCTTTAATTATCTTTACCGGTACTTTCTTCTGTAAGTTAATATCTAACTGTACCTGTAATGAATCTTTTTTCTTTGAAAGTACATTTCCTCTAAAATTCAATTTATTTTTTAGCAACTCGGCTTTATCATCTAATGAAAAATAATACATATTATCCTTTGACGTAGTAGCATCCGCAATATCTAATTGTATCATTGGTTTTTTCCAGGAATATTTTACCAATCTGAAACCATTACCATTAAGCATTAATTTTATAGTCTGATCACTATTATTTATGTTTAAAACTTTATCCTCCGGAAGATTGATATATTGAATAGCCACTTCTATTTCTTCTGTATAGTTTTTAGAGAATTGCTTGAACAACCACAGCACCGATGTAAATATCAAAAAGAATAAAAAAACTTTGACATTATTTCTTTTTAAAGAGAATCTACTCAACTTTGTATTAGGCATATGACTTATTTTGAAAAAAATAAATGTTTAAACTGTTGCTCCGGCACTTTTTTTAACCAATGAATATAGTAATAAGATTTTAGGAATCCACTGCCATACCCGTAAAATTGAATCAGAACAGCCACTATAGCATATATACCAATAGAAATACTTTGGTAACTAATTGTAGCCCCTATAAGTATAATAAAAAGGTATAACATCAAAATAGCCATGAAAAACCAATACCCAAAAAACGCCGTAACCATAGAAAATATAACATATATAAGAAATAACGTTGGAAACCAATAGGTAATTTTGGCAGTCGCAGGATGCCAGAGATTAAGAATAGGTCTAACGAGTCCAAACTTATGTACTTGTATGTAAAATTTACTCCAGGAGATTCTACGTTTATGAAAAACTATCGCTTCAGGAATCAGAGCTGTTTGATATCCCAACTCCCAAAGGCGGATGGTAAGATCCGGATCTTCTCCCGGATGTATGTTTCCAAATCCTTCTGAAGCTTCAAAAGCTTCTTTAGAAATTCCCATATTAAAACTACGGGGCTGAAAGGTGTTTGTTGTATTCTTTTTTCCTCTTATCCCACCCGTGGTCAGATACGAAGTCATGCTATAGCTTATTGCTTTCTGTAATTTGGTGAAACTTTTATGAGCATCATCCGGACCACCAAAACAATGCACAAATCGTTTAGATAAAAAAGTATCAACACTTGCCAAATAATCCACTGGTAATATCACGTCACTATCTAAAATCAAAAAATACGTTCCAACTGCCTTGCGCATCCCATAATTTCTAGAATCTCCAGGACCTGTATTTATCTTTTGGTAATAGCTGATGTTTAATTGATCTTGATACTTTTTTACAACCTCTTCTGAGGTTTCTGAAGAACCATCTTCTACTATGACAATTTCATAATCCTTATCATACTCCATAGCCACCATACTATATAGTAATTCATCAATTTCATCAGGCCTATTATATACAGGGATAATAAAGGAATAACTTATTTTCATATGATAAAGGTACGTAATCAGGAAATCCTACCATATGTTGATGATAGGATTTATTAGTAAACTCATAAACCGCAATTAAAACAGCTTATTATTCTTCTATAAATTTTTCCATAACTAATTGACTAACTCCCATATTAGAGAAACCACCATCGTGATACAAATTCTGAAGCGTTACTTTTTTAGTCAAATCCGAAAATAATGAAATTGTGTAATCCGCGCAATCAGCTGCAGAAGCATTTCCTAAGGGTGACATTTCATCTGCATAAGTTATAAAACCATCAAAACCTTTAACTCCTTTTCCGGCAGTAGTTGGGGTTGGTGATTGCGAAATTGTATTGACTCTTACCTTTTGATCTCTCCCAAAAAAGTATCCAAAACTACGAGCTATTGATTCTAGATATGCTTTATTATCAGCCATATCATTATAATCAGGAAAAACACGTTGTGCTGCCATATATGTCAGAGCTACAATACTACCCCATTCATTCATAGCTTCTTTTTTATAAAGAGTTTGCATTGTTTTATGAAATGAAAGTGCTGAAACATCCCAACCTTTTTCACTCCAACTATAATTAAGATCTGTATAATGACGACCTTTTCTCACATTTACAGACATCCCAATAGAGTGTAATACAAAATCCAGTTTACCTCCTAATATCTCAACAGACTTCTCTACCAAATTCTCAAGATCTTCTAGTGATGTAGCGTCTGCCGGAATCACTTTTGCATTTGTTTTTTCTGCCAACACATTTATTGTTCCCATACGCATAGCGACTGGAGCATTAGTAAGGACAAAACTACCTCCTTCTTCAAAAACACGTTCAGCTGTTTTCCAAGCAATTGAATTTTCATCAAGTGCTCCAAAAATAATCCCTCTCTTTCCTTTTAATAAATTGTATGCCATTGTAGTAATATATTATAATGTATTTGTATGAATAATAAAGGTCACAAAAGGTACTAAACCAAAATTTAACCAGGGTACAATAATGACTTAGCGTGTGTAAGAGCAGAATCAGAAACATTCTTGCCTCCAATCATTTCTGCAATTTCGCGTATCCTTTCTTTTTCTGTTAATAATTTTAGTTGAGTGATTGTAACGTTATCTATATCTTCTTTAAAAACTTTATATTGAGATTGACCATTTGCAGCTATCTGAGGTAAATGTGTAATACTAAAAACTTGTAAATTTTTACTCATTACCTTCATTAGATCAGCCATCTTATGTGCGATCTCTCCTGAGACACCTGTATCTATTTCATCAAAAATAATAGTAGGTAATTGAGTATACCTGGATAGAATTGCTTTAACACCTATCATTATTCTTGATAGTTCTCCTCCAGAGGCTACTTTTCTTAGCTCTCCAAAAGCCCCTCCTTTATTGGCAGAAAATAAAAATTCCAGAACTTCTTTTCCATTAGATAGGTAAGAATCCTGTAATCCAAGTGATGTTTTAAAAGTAGCATTAGACATCCCCAAAGCTTTCAAAATATTTTCTAATTCTGACACCAATTTAGGCAACGCTTTCCTCCTTTTGT
Organism: Aquimarina addita; assembly: GCF_039539305.1. Lineage (NCBI taxonomy): Bacteria > Pseudomonadati > Bacteroidota > Flavobacteriia > Flavobacteriales > Flavobacteriaceae > Aquimarina > Aquimarina addita. The sequence goes on from NZ_BAABCW010000018.1 coordinate 6,653, forward strand.
TATGAATCTTTAATGCTACTTGATCCAGCTGCTTTTTGATTGTTGAAATTTCTTTTTGGATGGTTTCAATATCATCTGTAAGGGATGCTGTTTTGGCTACCTTTATTTGTAGCTGATCTCTGATTTCTATCAATTCATCTATGGTAGTTACTCCGTGTTTAGATTGCAAATTATGAATCATTTGTAATCGCTGACTCACCTGCTCTAACAACTCAGGATCAGCTTCTAATCCATCTAATTCATCGTATAATGAATTATTAACATCTTCCAATTCAATATAAACACTTTGGATCCTCTCAGAAAGATTATCTAAAACACCAGAGTATGGCGCTATTTTAGCCATATTAGTTTTCACTATATTTAATTGATCTGAAATACCAGCTTCTTCTTTACTTAATAAACTAAGAGATTCTGATAATCGCTCTCTAATTTCCTCTATGTTTATCAGTGTTTCGTATTGCTCTTCTAATTCCTTTAATTCACCAACTTTTAGTTTTCCTTCCTCTAATTCTTTTAGTAAAAAAGAATTATACTCAAATTCTTTAGTATATTCTTCTTGATTATTAATAAGTAGATTTACTTCTTTCTGTTTTTGTTTTAGAAGAATCAACCCACGCTGATATGAAGTAAGTTCTCTATCCACTTCTGAAAGCGCATCCAGTACTTCAAATTGATAATCATTAGTTGTAACCTGCAATGTCTGATGCTGGCTATGAATATCAATGAGTTGCACACCCAAAGCATTAAGTGATTGCAGAGTAACTGGAGTATCATTAATAAAAGCCCTTGATTTACCAGAAGGTAAAATCTCTCTTCTAATAATAGTATGATCATCATAATCCAATTCATATTCTTCAAAAAGGGAATGAAGTTCATATTGCTTGATATCAAACCCTCCTTCTATCACGCATTTGGCAGTACTGTCTTTAATACTACTCAAATCCGCTCTTTTACCTAATAAAAGTCCCAGAGCTCCTAGGAGTAATGACTTACCTGCTCCGGTTTCTCCGGTTATCGTAATGAGACCAGCATCAAATGAGACCTGTAGTTGCTCTATTAATGCGAAGTTTTTTATAGAAAGACTTCTTAACAAGGAATAAAATGTTTTTGATTAAATATTTAAGAAAGTAAAGATACTATAGTTTTAAAAAAGTGAGATCGTTTTCTATTTATTATTTAGCTCAAAATGCGTTAATAAAATAAAAAATAGTTGCTTTTCTTTAAGATAGGTAAAAGCATACAGTAACGTAAAAAGGTTAAAATTTTATTTCAGACCAGTTTTTATTATAAGTCGGAGCTACCTTTGTTAAGGTAGTCATTACTTCTGCTACATTTACTGCAGGACCTCCAGACAAAATTCTTGTTATCTCATCTGCTTTAGCGTCAAAAAACACTCTCATCATATAAGAGTTAGGTCTATTTCTATGCATTTCATTTAATGAATCCATAGATGATAAGATAGCTTGTTTACCTTTTTTAAGATCACTACTCATAACATCTAAACCTTCTCTATGATATGTATACATAGCAGATCTAAATCCATCGTATGTTCCTGATAACAAATCGTCATTTAATCTAAAACGTGTCTGAGGACCATCTTGCGCATTCCAGCCTAAGGTTCCGCTACCCTGTGCATTATTGACAATATTTTTAGCTTCCTGAAAGTAATCTGTTCCCGAGTTTAATTCGTATGTATCAGCATCTATCCCTAATATTGTATGCAAATAAAATGCAAGTACAGATATTAGATTTGATTCAAAATTATTAGGATCATAATTCAATGGCTGAAACTCTAAATAATTAAATGTAAATTGCTTATCATTTAAATTAAGTATGGTTGTATTATAGCTGGAACCATAAACAGGTCTGGATGCCTGTACCTGTAAAGTGGCAGTAAAATTATCATTATTATAACTTAATATATTAATAAAAAAGCCACATGAAATACGTTCTTCTGTACGATAATCAATATTGGTCCACTTGGTATTATTCACAAATTCTGTGACTGCTCTCTCCATCGTCTTAAACACCTGCTGGTTAGGGTTTCCAGTTTGTTCAGCATTTACCGATACGGTCGCATTAAATTCCTGAGCACTCAGATTCATACTCAATATACATATCAAAAAAAGAAAGAGTCTATACATTACGTAATTGATTAATTTCATTAAATATATCACGAGCAACTTCTGCCTTGTCTTTAAGTTGAAACGCTTTTATTTCAAATTTATGATTAATCAGACTTACTTTGTTAGTTTGTCCTTTAAAACCTGCCCCCTTATCATTCAGGGAATTTAAAACAATAAGATCTAAATTTTTATTTTTTAATTTCTTTTTAGCGTTTTCCTCTTCATTTTCGGTTTCTAATGCAAAACCAACTAAAAATTGGTCTTTCTTCACAGAACCCATCCAATTAAGAATATCTGTTGTTCGCTCTAACTCTATTGAAAAACCACTATCTGCTTTTTTAATTTTTTGATCTGACACTATCACAGGTCTGTAATCTGCTACTGCTGCTGCTGCAATGGCAATATCGCAATCTGCATATAAAGCCACAACTTCTTTATACATATCGCTTGCACTTACAACAGGTATTACATGAATAGAATTATGAGTAATAGTCAATGCAGAAGGCCCCAGAACTAAAGTTACCTGAGCTCCCAGATTAGCAGCCATTTTTGCTAATTCAATTCCCATTCTTCCACTAGAATGATTTCCAATAAACCGAACAGGATCAATCGCTTCATAGGTGGGTCCTGCCGTAATTAACACTTTCTGACCTTTTAAAGGGAGTTTTCCTAAAATATCATTTTGAACATAATCGACTATATCAGCGGGTTCTGCCATTCTTCCCTGACCAACAAGCCCACTTGCCAATTCTCCGGATGCCGCTGGTATCATAATATTCCCAAAACTTTGTAATTTTCTGAAAGTCTCTGTAGTGGATGGGTGAATATACATATCAAGGTCCATTGCCGGAGCAAAATAAACAGGACATTTTGCAGATAAATAAGTAGCTAATAATAAATTATCACAAGTTCCATTAGACATTTTAGCTAATGTATTTGCTGTAGCAGGTGCTATAATCAATACATCAGCCCACAATCCTAACTCAACATGGTTGTTCCATATTGCATTTTCATCTTCATCATCATAAAAGGATGAGTGAACTGCATTTTTAGATAACGTAGATAGCGTTAATGGTGTAACAAAATCTTTTGCAGCAGGAGTCATAATTACCTTTACCTCTGCTCCTGATTTAATAAATAAACGCACTAAAGAAGCTGCTTTATAGGCTGCAATACCTGCAGTAACCCCTATCAACAGCTTTTTACCGCTAAAGATGGACGACATACTTATAGAGATTCTTCCGAGTCTGGTTTTCTGTGATATATTTTACCTTCTAACCATTCTTGCGCTGCTAATGAATGTGGTTTTGGTAATCTTTCATAAAATTTAGAAACTTCAATTTGTTCTTTATTCTCAAAAATCTCTTCTAAACTATCGTTATATGTAGCGAATTCATCCAATTTTTCTAATAGCTCTTTTTTAATATCAACATTGATCTGATTCGCTCTCTTTGATATTACAGATATTGCTTCGTAGATATTTCCTGTCGATTGATCTACAAGATTTTTATCTATTGTAGTTGTATTTACTGGTGCATTACTTTTTTTCAAATCCATCTTCGCCTATTTTTTATTTAAAACTTTCTAATCTTTCTTTAATATCTTCTGCTATTTCTTCTGCATCCGCCAGATGCTCTCCTTCTTTGTAATATTTTTTATAATTTTTATAATACCCATTAGCAGTTTCTAGTCTTTCCTTTACTAAACTTTGATAACTACCAATCGCTAATAAATATTGGGATTCTAATTTGTAATATAATACTTTTTCTCTAAAAGAAGATCCTGGATAATCCACTAAGTAATTATCAAAAGTAGCAATTGCCACTTTATAATTTCTACGATGGTGATATTGCTTAGCAATTTCGTAAGCTTTCTTCTCTTTTTTATTTCTGAGCTCTGCTACCAATTCATTTACTTCGTCTAGACGTTCACTTTCGATATATTCATTAATATAGAGCTGTAATTTTTCTAACGCTTTATCTGTATCGGTCTGATCTAAACTAAACCTAGGTGACAATTCATAATAGCTTTTTGCTGCTTTATATGAAGCTTCTTCTTTTTTATCACTATTAGGATATGATTTTGTAAATCTTTCGAACTGATATCCAGCAAGGTAGAAATCTTCTAATTGATAGTACGTGTCTGCATAGTAGTACATTACCCTCTCTGCCTGTGGTTTCCCTCTATATTGAGGTACTACCTGCTCAAAAAGACGTAAAGCTTTTTTAAGTTTCCCTTCTTTATACAGTTCTTCTGCCATCTTATATTTAGCAGCAACATCTTCGCTTTTTAATACTTTTTGATACTCACTACAAGAACCTAAAGTCAATACACAAATCAGCAAATAAAAAAATCTCTTCATAGTTTAAAAAAACATCTGGCAAAAGTAGCTATTTCTGCCGTATTACAAAAACTTTAATTCATCAATTAAATAACTTATAAAACGCAGTGTTGTTGCAAAACAAACAGAAAATAAAATGATCACTTTTCCACATCTAACGCTCTAGTACTCCCTAATTTATCATGATCAAGAACCGTATACCCTTCTTCATCATAGTAAAAAGCTGGGCTAAAAACGACATCGGTTTTTAAATCTTTCAAAACATATGAATGAATCTGATGTACTTCCTGAGCAAAAGATTCATCATAATAGGATACTAATATTAATAATTCTCCGTGCAGGGTCACTAACTCTTCTCTGTTGAATTCATATAAGGGACTAGCCTCATTAATTTCGTGGACAACTGTCCAAGTTGTTGGCAGATATGTAATCTGCTTTCTTTCTAAGGTTAGACTATAAAAATTATTAACATATTTGTCATCCTTCGTTTTTTGTGAAAGAGATAAGGTTACTTCGATCTTAGGTCGAATCATTACATTGGTACTCCTGCTCATGAGTCTAAACATAATGGTGTCCATTCCATTATATTTTCGTAAAATAAGATGTTCACTAAATTTAATACTAGATTTTGGTTTGGAAAAACGTCCGTATAATAAACCCGTTATAAACGAAAAACTCAATAATCCGATAAGTGCTTCCAGAGAAGATAGAATTCCAAAAATCATTCCTTTTGGCGCCATTCTTCCATACCCTACTGTAGTTACGGTCTGCGCTGAGAAGAAGAATGCATTTAAAAAATCTTTAAACACATTTCCTGTAGGCACTGCTATTGAAGATATTCCTATTAAAGTATAAATACCAGCAAAAACTGAATTTACTACTAAATATCCAAAAAACACCCAAAGAAAAAATCGAGTCCAAGAAATACTAATAAGATAGTTATAACTCCTAGAAATAGATGTTTGTTTATTAATATGCTTTATATTAAAAGATCCATCAGGACTTATAAACCTCTGAACCTGTTTATCAGACGATAAGCCAATTCCGGGATCTTTTATTCTCTTAGCCATACTTTGCTAATTACTCTGTATATATGCTTGTATTTTTTGTTGTAATTCATCAGATACTGAAACCAAAGGCAATCGTACCGTATCATTACAAATAGATTTTGATTTTAGTATACTTTTAATCCCTGCCGGGTTTCCTTCTGCAAAAGCATATTCCAGTACAGGTAATAAGCTATATAGTATTTCATATGCCTGATCCACTTGTCTGGAAAGTCCTAACCGAATCATTTCTGAAAACTCAATAGGGAACCCCTGACCAACCACACTAATAACTCCATCTCCCCCCGCAACTACAGCTGGCAATGCTAAAGCATCATCTCCTGATATGACAAGAAAATCTTTAGGGCGATCTTTTAGAATCTGAAGTACTTGAGTAAAATCTCCAGTTGCCTCTTTTACTCCTACAATCTTATCTAATTCTGCTAACCGCAATGTAGTCTCTGCGGTCATATTAACTCCTGTTCTAGAAGGAACATTATACAATAAAACAGGTAAAGGTGAATGATCATTAATTACCTTATAGTGCTGAAAAATTCCTTCCTGACTTGGTTTATTATACATTGGAACTACTGAAAGAATCGCAGCAAAATCTGAGACATCAGTATCCTTTATCTCATCAAGAATAGCGCTGGTATTATTTCCTCCTATTCCAATTACTAATGGCAACCTTTTATTGTTTATTTTTACTATATGAGCAACAACCTCTTTTTTCTCCTTTTTAGTTAAAGTAACTGATTCTGCTGTAGTCCCTAAGACAACCAAATACTCTACTTTACCTTGTACGCAAAACTCAACTAATGATGTTAAACCTTTATAATCGATAGAACCATCATCATTAAATGGTGTTGCTAATGCCACCCCTGTTCCTCTCAGAAAACCACTCATACTATATTATCTGTAAAATTTTTAAATACTTTTTTAATTCGGAAATAAAAAGATTAATATCATCTTGTGCCAGACCAATAACCAAATCATTAATTCTATTATCTATCTCTGCAAACCCGACTTTAAACTTTGCCTCAGAAGCAGCAGCTACATAATCTAACCCCAACTTGCTTTCTGAATAAAAATTAATTAAAACATCATAATCTTTATTAATAAATTCATTTAAAGAAGAACTTTTTACCACACCGTTAACTCCGAAACTTTTAAAATTAAAATATGCAGCATCTTTATCATCTGCAATCTCTTTCTCGTCATCTTTATATCCCATAATTTTAAGATGATCTGATTTGACTCCTAATGCATTAGCCAGCTTAACAACAGATAAAATATTTACTGATTGAGACGCATCTATAAGCACTGCCAAACTCTTAATACCAGTAACTTCCTTAGTTCTGGGCTTTCTTTTTTTAACATAAGATTCAATGCTTTTTTTTAGTGCATTTCTTTTTAGACCCTTTAAAATCATTTATAGAAAAGATTAAGAAACAAATGTAACTATTTTACATTTTATAAACATAGTGGTACAATGAAGAAAAAATAAAAATTAAAGTTTCAAAATTATTAATGGGTTTTCACTATTCACTCTTTAGAAAAAGGTTAAACTTCATAATGATCTATCATATCTTTTTTACTATTGCTAATTTGCTTAATATCAATCAAAAATCTCGCAAAAAAATATAATGCCATAATTTCCGCAAAATTTACTAAAACAGTAAATACTCTGCTATAGAAATAAAAATAATTAATGACTAATATAGCGTTTACAAAAAAACAGCCACAAGCTGTAATAAATAATTTGTAATTACCTTGATATTTATCTATCATATAAATCAAAAAACATACGTTCACAAAAAGCATCTGAGCAATCAGAATTAGAAAAAATGATACTATTGAACCTTTTAAATTAGGTAGTATCAAAGTCGTTATAGAATAAATGAGATAGATAATTAATACCACACTTATTAGAATAGGTAAAGAAAATACTTTTTTGATTTTAATATCTTTTATAGATATATATTCATAAAGCAAATACGTAGAAATGAGATAATACACTATTATCACTAAGGCAATTTCATTAAAATATTTAACAAAATCAATATAGACCATGATATCGCTTATTGATAAGATTAGCATGCTAATTGGGTACCAAAAAACGATTTTTAAGGTATTCCTAAAATATACTATGATTAAGGAAATTACAGGTAATGGTTTTACAAATACTAAGCATTCTTTTTCTAAAAAAATAGCCGTAAACATAACAACAGCGAATGAAATAGAAAATAAGATGTATGCAGATTTAAAATTTTTCATAATAAATTCATACGTATACTATTAATTGTTAATTCCATACTCTTCAAAAAACTGTACTTTAACCTAATTAAAACCTTACAAGCAAATATTCGTCTAACTGACTCTATTAAATAAAACTTTCATAACAATAGCTTGCTATAACTTCTTCGAATATTTATGAATACTATCAATACTTTTATATAATGATGAAAATTGCTATAAATAATTATTCACCTATACAATATAATAGCTTTAAAACAAAAGTTCACCTTTATATTAATCATACACAATATAACAAATCACAGGTAAACTATCATATTTAAAAAACTAAGTTAGCTTTCTTCAAGCTTTAAAGAATCAGCCTTGGATATTTTAAATTTAACCAGAAAATAAACGGCTAACAATTGATATATAGAGTTAATCACTTTAAGCTCTAAGGAAGGAATGTAAAATCTATCTAATGCAAAACAAGTATCACTTACCACAAAGTTTAAACATGCTATGAGCAACCAAAGGGAATTTGAAGATCTTACCTGCGTATATTGAAAAACCGCACCACTTAATAAAATATACAGAACTCCTATATAAAGGATTCCGTAGGGTCTGATATCCCCCATAGAAACTTCAGTAACACTATATATTATATATGCAACGACACTCCAAAAAACCAGGAAAATCAGATAATAAACACGATCTACCTTATTAAGAACCAACCTCTTATTAATTCTATACAGATAGACAAAAATAAGTAGATAGCACATAATGTTACTTAAGAGAACAAATATAAAACTACGTTCTATCTGAATCAACAGAAAAATATCCCCAAGAAAACAAAAGAATAATATTGCAAGAAACAAAAAATCAATTTTCTTTACATTGAACCAATACAGCATAAAAAACAATGGGACTGTCATTGGTTTTGAGTAAAACTCTAAATTAAAATTTTGTAAAATAGCACTGAGAACACATAAGCCTCCTGTTAACAATAATAAAAATTTTATAAGAGTCCTTACCTTCATTATGTCAGCAAGTTAAGAAAATCATCTTCACTTATTATAGATATATTTAGTTTAGTTGCTTTCTCTAGTTTACTAGGACCCATATTAGCTCCAGCTATTACATAAGATGTTTTTGAAGAAATAGAACTAGACACCTTACCTCCATTATCTTCTATCATCTTTTTCAACTCGTTACGGGATACTTTTTCAAAAACACCGGATACTACAAATACTTGTCCAAGTAGCTTATCCGTCTGACCAGCAAGTTTTTCAGCCGAAATAGCAAGTTGAACATCATGCTCTCTTAATTTAGTGACTAACATTTTATTAGCGTCTACGTTAAAAAAATCAATTACACTTTCTGCGATTCTTCCCCCTATTTCATCTACATTCACTAATTCTTCTGTGGTGGTCTCCATAAGAGCATCAATAGATTTAAAATGCTTTGCCAGCTTTTTAGCAACGGTTTCTCCCACATATCTAATTCCTAAACCAAATAATACACGTTCAAATGGTATTTCTTTAGATTTCATAACCCCCTCAATTAGATTATCTGCACTTTTATCTGCCATGCGTTCTAAAGGAATTATTTGCTCTTTTTTTAAATCATACAAATCCGCATAATTCTTAATCAACCCTTCCTTGACTAGTAAGGCAACAGTTTCACCACCTAACCCTTCTATATCCATTGCTTTACGAGAAATATAATGCTGAATTCTACCTATAATTTGCGGAGGACACCCCTGATCATTTGGACAATAATGTTGTGCTTCTCCTTCTTTACGAATTAAATCTGTGTGGCACTCGGGACATTGTGTAATATACTTTGTAGGCACAGAACTTTGATCTCTTTTCTGAAAATCAACTCCTATAATTTTAGGAATGATCTCTCCTCCTTTTTCTACAAAAACAGTATCTCCTTCTCGTATATCTAATTTAGCAATCTGATCTGCATTATGCAGTGAAGCTCTCTTTACTGTAGTTCCTGCAAGCTGAACCGCTTCTAAATTAGCTACTGGCGTGATAGCGCCTGTTCTACCTACCTGATACGTGATCTCATTTAATTGGGTTGAAACTTGCTCAGCCTTAAACTTATAAGCCATTGCCCATCTGGGTGCCTTTGCCGTAAAACCTAATTCTTCTTGTTGTTGCATATCATTTACTTTGATCACTACACCATCTGTTTCATAAGGCAACTCCCTTCTCTTTTCATCCCACAAATTGATAAATTCCAATACTTCTTCTACAGAAGATACCAATCGAGATTCATTAGGAACTTTAAAGCCCCAGCTTCTGGCTTTTTCTAAGCTTTGATACTGTGAAGAAATACCTAATCTATCTCCTGCTAAATTATAAAGCAAACAATCCAGTGGTCGTTTTGCTGTTTCTCTACTATCCTGAAGTTTTAAACTTCCGGAAGCTGTATTTCTAGGATTGGCATACGGTTCTTCTCCCGATGCAATACGCTCCTTGTTCATTTTTATAAAACCTGCGTAAGGAAGCACAATCTCTCCTCTGATATCAAATTTAGGAGGAAAATCTCCTTGTAATCGAAGTGGAACAGACTTTATTGTTTTGACATTTGTAGTCACATCATCTCCCTGGATTCCATCACCTCTGGTTACCGCTCTGAGTAATTCTCCATTTTCATAGGTAAGACTTATAGAAGCTCCATCATACTTTAACTCACACGTATAACTCACCTCTCCATCCACAAGTTTTTTGATACGGTTTTCCCAGTCTAACAAATCTTCTTTAGAATACGAATTATCTAATGAATACATTCGCTGCTCATGAACTACGGTATTAAAATTTTTAGTAACCTCTCCTCCTACTCTTAAAGTTGGCGAACTAGAATCATAAAACTCAGGATACTGAGCTTCCAGTGCCTGTAATTCCTTAAGCATCATATCAAACTCATAGTCTGTAATGGTAGCTGCATCTAATACATAATAATTGTAATTGTGCTGTCTTAATTCTTCTCTTAATTGATGAATTTTTTTTTCTATATTCATGGTACTTTTTATCGTATCAGATTTTATTTATTTATTGACTCTAATATTAGTAATTATTGCTATCATTCAAAATTTCATCACACCCTGTTAGCCTTTAACCACTTAGGAACTTCTGTCGGAACAAAACTTTTCATTTTATCTAATAACTGATCGATATCATCATCCACTAAAAGTAGTTTATAATTTTCGGTTTTCAGAAACCCCTGCTTTACCATATTCTCTAACATCTGTAATAATGGATCATAAAATCCGTTGATATTTAATAGACCAATCGGTTTTTGATGTAGCCCCAACTGCGCCCAGGTGATTACCTCAAACAACTCTTCTAAGGTTCCAAAACCACCAGGTAATGTTATAAATCCATCACTACATTCCTGCATTTTCATTTTGCGTTCGTGCATAGTTTCTGTTACGATTAATTCTGTCAACCCTAAATGCACCACTTCTTTTAACTTTAAAAACTCAGGAATAATTCCAATCACTTTTCCTTTTTGAGCCAATGCACCCTCTGCCACTTTACCCATGACACCTATTTTTGCAGCACCATACACTACAGCAATATGTTGTTGTGCTAGTTTCTCTCCTAATAAATAGGCTTCTTTAATTACTTTAACATCATTGCCTTCACTACTACCACAGAAAACACATAAAGAGGATATATTATTCATATATTTTGTTTTAATTAAATTGTTCTTTTTGTTGCTCTCATCATTCGGTCATTTGCATAAAAATCTTTACGCAACTGAACCGATTCAAAACCTTTATGCTCCATCATCAGTTGAGTATCAGAACCCAGATATTGATTGATTTCAAAATACAATATTCCATTGGCTATCAAATTATCTTTTGCCAATTCTGCTATTTTTTTATAAAAAATCAATGGATCTGTATCGGACACAAAAAGTGCCAAATGAGGCTCATGATCCAAAACGTTTGGCTGTATTTCTTTCTTCTCTAAATCTCTAACATAAGGAGGGTTAGAAACTATGATGTCAAAATCATCTGGTAATGTATCTGAATTTAAGATGTCTGATAGCACGAAACGTATATCTACATTATTAAGTTTTGCATTTGCCTTTGCTACCTCGATAGCTTTTTCTGAAATATCCATGGCAAATATCTGCGCGTTTTGTAAATGTTTTGCTAATGAAATTGCAATGCATCCGCTACCCGTACCTATATCCAAAATTTTTAAAGGTTCTTTTTTAAATAAACCTCCTGTGCGTGATGTATGGTAATCTTTAATAATCCAATCTACCAATTCTTCTGTTTCTGGTCGTGGTATTAACACAGCGGGGTTTACTATAAAAGGTAAACCATAGAACTCAGTATCTCCCACTACATACTGAATAGGAACATGTGACTGCAATAATTTTTGAGCTTGTACAAAATCATGTATCACTTCAGCAGGGACTATCATATCCAGTGATATGGCAACATCAACTCTTTTTAATCCTAAAAACTTCTCAGAAAGTATATAAAAAAAGGAGTGTACTTCTTCAACATCATCATATATCTCTGATAAAACACTTATAAAATCTACTCTCAGGTCTTTAACTCTCAACTTATAACTTTTTTATCATCCATTCCTGACAACTATGATGCCCGGTATTTCCCATTGGACTGTCTAACGGCTTAAAACCAACCTTATGATATAATTTTCTAGCAGCTTCCATATACGGCATTGTTTCCAGATAACACCTAGTAAATGCCTGCTCTCTGGCAAAATCAAGACATTTATTCATCATCTTTAATCCAATACCTTTTCCTCTGGCTTCTGCCAGAAAGTACATTTTCTGAAGTTCGCATGTATTAAGATCTCCATCTTCTAGAGGAGCTATCCCGGCACCTCCAATCACCTTACCAGCATCTTCAACCACAAAATATGCTTTTCTGGATTGACTATAAGTCTCATACATGACATCTAGAGCAATATCAGCATAAGCCGTTCCTATTTTAGGAACCCCCATTTCAACTAAAACATCCCTTAACACTTGAGCTAATTCCGGATTATCTTCTAAAGTAACAGCTCGGATTTTTATTGTGTCCATTATGATTTAAATAGTACTTTTGTCTATCAATTACCTGTTTGAATTATTTATGAATATGAAATGTAACCACTAATTATTTCAGTTCAATTTAATCGGATGAAATATACAAGAAATCTATCGAGCAAACAATGCCGAAACTTTTATTATTATCAACAACAAAAGACATAAAACAAAAAGCTTTTATAAACCAACAAATCATTTAGCGGTTACCAAAGAAACCTTAGAATTTAACTAATAAAAGACACGAAAATAAATTGACAATAGACGAAATCTACATAAAACGCTGTATTCAGTTAGCAAAGAATGGTCTAGGCACCACATACCCCAACCCTCTTGTAGGTAGCGTTATCGTACATCAAGGTAAGATTATCGGAGAAGGCTGGCATTATCAGGCAGGAGAACCCCATGCTGAGGTACACGCGATCAATTCTGTAAAAGACACTTCACTTTTAATCGATGCAACAATTTATGTAAGTCTGGAACCTTGTAGTCATTATGGAAAAACTCCTCCTTGTTGCGATCTTATTATAGCTAAAGGCATCAAAAAAGTTGTTATTGGTACCATTGACCCATTTGCTAAAGTCTCAGGAACTGGAATTCAAAGATTAATAAATGCCGGATGTGATGTAAAAATAGGAATTCTGGAAAAAGAGTGTCAGGAACTAAACAAAAGGTTTTTAACCTATCATAACCACAAACGTCCTTATGTTATTCTTAAATGGGCAGAAACAGCTGATGGGTTTATTGCTCCAAAAAAGCGTTCAGAAAGAGCTCCTGCATGGATTACAAACACCTATTCCAGACAACTTGTACATAAATGGAGAGCAGAAGAACAATCCATTCTTGTGGGAAATCAAACGGTAATACAGGACAATCCAAAACTTACGATCAGAGACTGGTCAGGTATTCATCCTATTCGCATCAGTATTGACTTACATCATAAAATCCCAAAAGATTCCAAAATTCTGGATCAACAGGTAAAAACAATGATCGTTACTACACAAAAAAACAGTCTAATAAACGCCACGAATTTACTGTACGAATTCACTGATCCCACCCCTAATATTGCTGATAAATTATGTAATATTTTACATACACATACAATTCAATCTATTCTTGTAGAGGGTGGCACACAAACTATTCAATCATTTATAGATCTTAATCTTTGGGATGAAGCCCGGGTTTTTAAAGGTACAACTTACTTTAAAGCAGGAATTAAAGCTCCAGTTATAAAAGGTACACTCATTTCTGAGGAAAAAATAATTGATGATCACTTAAAAAAATATCGCAATGATTAAAACTATTATTTTTGATTTTGGGGATGTATTCATCAACCTTGATAAACCTGCTACAGAAAGAGAGTTTTTAAAATTGGGAGAGGATGTTAATACAAAAAAGATGGAAACCATCAATACCTCTTATGAAATAGGAAAAATTACTACATCAGAATTCATTAGTCATTACCAGCGTCATCTTATACATAGCACAGATACACAGATTATAGATGCCTGGAATGCTATCTTAAAAGATTTTCCTAGACATAGATTGCAATTTTTAAAGCAATTAGCCGCCGAAAAGAAATACAGACTTATTTTATTAAGTAATACTAATGAACTACACATCGATTGGATTAAAAAAAACATTACTTATTACAAAGAGTTTAAAGACTGTTTTGATTTCTTTTATTTATCTCATGAAATACACCTTAGAAAACCGAATACGGATATTTTTCAATTCGTAATGAATACACATCAGTTACTGGCTTCTGAAACTATGTTTATAGATGACACCACTATTAACACAGACTCTGCAGCAAAACTAGGAATCCATGTATGGAATAATGATCCCGAAACTGAAGATATTACAGATTTATTCACTATAAAATCCGAGTTATTTTGATATACCTTATTTTGAGTGTATTTGCTTCAAGTCTTATTTTTATAATTTTTAAACTATTTTCCAGATATAATGTAGACACTTTTCAAGCAATTATTATCAACTATATTATAGCTTGTACTTCTGGAATATTAGCATATACAAGCCCTATAAAAATTGACACTATAATAAATGCTAATTGGCTCTATAGTGCCATGGCATTAGGAGTCATATTTATTCTCATTTTTAATCTGATGGCGATTACAACACAAAAAAACGGACTTTCAGTTGCTGCCGTTGCCAGTAAAATGAGTATCGCAATTCCTGTACTATTTGGAATAATTGTATATCAGGAAAGCACCGGTTTTTTAAAACTATCAGGAATTCTAATTGCACTTGTTGCAGTATATATGACTGCTATGAAAACAGCTGGAGGAGTTTCAATAAAAAAAGAAAATTTAATCTTTCCTATATTAGTATTTTTGGGTAGTGGAATTATCGATACTAGTCTCAAGTTCTTAGAAACAAATTATGTTGTTGATAATGACGTACCTATTTTTTCGGCAACGATTTTTGGATTTGCTGCTGTAATTGGTATTTTTATTTTATCATACAAAGCAATTACAGGTACTTTAAAGTTATCTTTTAAAAACATACTGGCGGGGATAGCATTAGGTATTCCTAATTACTTTTCAATTTATTTCCTAATACAAGCTTTAAAAAATGAGCACATGGATAGTGCTACAGTATTTACTATAAATAATGTCTCCATACTATTAGTTTCTACGCTTGTGGGAGTTCTTTTTTTCAAAGAGGTGCTTTTTCTTAAAAACTGGATTGGGATTATTCTTGCCATTATAAGTATCATTATGGTTGCATTCACTATATAATAACAAAAGTAGTTTGAAAAGAGAAGATATCTATAGAACCATTGATAAACCAGGAGAAGAAGTTTTATTTAAAGATAAAAACAGTAAATTCTTTGGCTATACGTTCCCTATCACCTGTGAAACTGAAGCAAAACATCATATTAATATACTAAAAAAGCAACATCATGCTGCCAGACACTGGTGCTATGCGTGGCAAATAGGAACAGAAAATATTCGTTATAGAAGCAATGATGATGGAGAGCCTTCTAATTCTGCCGGACAGCCAATATATGGACAGATTCTATCGTTTGAAGTCACAAATATTTTAATCGTTGTCGTTCGTTATTTTGGAGGTGTAAAATTAGGCGTTGGTGGGTTGATACATGCATATCGTAGTGCAGCACAGTTAGCATTAACATCCTCTGTAATCAAGGAAAAAACAATTGACATTCATTTCTCAATTACTTTTGAATATAAAAATATGAATAAAGTAATGCGAATCATAAAAGAAAATCAACTTCAAATAACAGATCAAAAACTAGAATTAGATTGTAAATTATTTATTTGTGTAAGAAAAACGATGGCTAATAAAATAAATAGCCTTTTCTCTTCGTTGTACGAAATAGAGATCAAAAGATTAGATAATTAATTTGCTCTTTTTTTTATGATCTCTATCAAATAAGAGGGGCACAAAATTGGTTTACGTGTGGTCATATCTACAAACACCAAAGTAGAAGATGCGATTGTTAATAATTCTTGATTTTCGTTATGAATTTCGAAGTCAAAAACAATTCTAACTGTAGGATTTTTCCTTAGTGTTGTTGTAATAGTCAATTCATCATCAAAATAAGCTGATTTCATAAATTTAAAATCAATTTTGAAGACAGGAAGCATAATGCCATTTTCTTCCATAGATTTATATGAAACTCCAAGTTTTGATAGCCAATCAATACGTGCTAATTCTAAATACTGTGCATAATTACCGTGATGAACAACACCCATTTGATCGGTTTCTGCATATCTAACTTTTAATAAAGTTTTGGAGATAATTGACATATAAATTGTTAAATAATGGTATATTGATACAAATAACTTAGAAAGTAAAGTATGCAAAAAAAATAATTAAAATTCAACCCCTAAATCGTTTTTTTTTTACATTTTTTGTTCACATATTTGTGAAGCAAAAAAAGAAGGAGGTTTTTCAACAATTTCCTGTTAATAACCTAAAAATAATCTAACCTAAATAATGAATATAACTGCGCAATCAGTTTGGGATAATTGTCTTTCATTTATAGAAGACAATATAACTCCTCAAGCTTTCAAAACTTGGTTTGAGCCAATTAAAGCTGTTAAATTAACAGATAGCGCATTGAGCATTCAAGTTCCCAGTAAATTTTTTTATGAATGGCTAGAAGAACATTATGTAAATCTTCTTAAAGTATCATTAATACGGGAGTTAGGCGAAACTGCTAAGTTAGTTTATATTATAAAAATGGAAAACACTTACGGTAATAAAAAACCTTTTACCGAAAAGATCCCTAGTTCAAACCGCTCTTCTGTGAGTTCTCAAGAAGTGGATGTTCCTGTAAAAAGCAAGAACCCTGAACTTAAAAACCCGTTTGTAATCCCTGGTATTCGCAATGTTAAAATAGAATCTCAATTAAATCCTCATTATAATTTTGATAATTTTCTTGAAGGTGACTCTAATAGATTAGCAAGATCTGCAGGTATGGCTGTTGCTAATAAACCAGGAGGAACTTCATTCAACCCATTATTAGTATTCGGCGGTGTTGGTTTAGGAAAAACCCATTTAGCGCATGCAATTGGTGTTAATATAAAAGATAATTATCCAGAAAAAACAGTACTTTATATTTCTGCTGAAAAATTCACACAGCAATACATAGAATCTGTAAAAAAGAACAATAGGAATGATTTTATCCATTTTTACCAAATAATAGATGTACTCATAGTTGATGATATTCAGTTATTATCAGGAAAAGCTGGCACACAGGATGTTTTTTTCCACATATTCAATCACCTGCATCAAAACGGAAAACAAGTAATCCTCACAAGTGACAAAGCCCCTGTAGATATGCAGGATATAGAGCAACGATTGCTTTCCAGATTTAAATGGGGACTATCAGCAGAGCTTCATCAACCAGATTTCGAAACAAGAATTTCTATTATAAAAAATAAGCTATATCGTGATGGTGTAGAAATGCCTGAAGATATCATAGAGTTTTTAGCAAATAACATCAAAACAAATATCCGAGAACTAGAAGGAGCTATTATTTCATTAATAGCGCATTCATCCTTTAATAGAAAAGATATCACTATTGATTTAGCAAAAGCGATCGTTGATAATTATGTCAAAAACACCAAGCGAGAAGTATCTATTGATTACATCCAGAAAGTAGTTAGTGATTATTTCCAAATGGATGTAGAAACACTTCAGTCTAAGACCCGTAAACGTCATATTGTACAAGCACGTCAATTAGCCATGTTTTTTGCAAAAAAACTAACAAAAGCCTCTTTAGCCAGTATTGGCACACAAATAGGAAAAAGAGATCACGCTACGGTACTACACGCATGCAAAACCGTTGACAATCTATCATCTACCGATAAACAGTTTAGGAAATACGTAGAAGATCTACGAAAAAAGTTGACTCTTTAATTTTTTTATAAAATGATTAGAATCCTAATGGTTTGCCTTGGGAATATCTGTCGGTCTCCATTAGCAGAAGGAATCCTAACGTCTAAATTAAATCCAAAAGAATTCCAAATAGACTCTTGCGGAACAAGCAATTACCATATTGGTAAAAAACCAGACACAAGATCAATAGATATCGCAAGAAAGCACGGTATCGATATTACGAATCAAAGAGCAAGTCAATTTACGGTAGGTAATTTTGATACTTATGATTTTATATACCCTATGGACTCAGCAAATTACAATGATATCATAAAACTTGCCAGAAACGAAAACGACCGCAAAAAAGTAAAACTAATTCTTGAAGAACTAAACCTCCCTACAGGTATTGATGTACCAGATCCATACTATGGAGGAGATCAAGGCTTTATGGGTGTTTATAAAATGCTGGATGAAGCATGTACAAAAATTGCTGAAAAATTATAAAATGCTACCACTCTAAAGCAACAAACACTACCACGTTTATTACACAAAAATAGAAGAGATAAAACAAAGCTAAACAAAAGTACTAGTTTTCATAAATACACAACCTCTACAAATACCGATTCAAAACTCTAAATAATGACTTATTAATAGGGTATTATATTTTTACTATTAATTATAACAAAAAAATTAGTAGTATTGTAAAACATGTACTAATGAAATTAAACCACATATAGCATACATTATTACAAGGAACTTAACCAAAACAATTATTAAATAAAACTATGGAACTTAAACCCCTAGATCCAAAAGGAAGATTATACCTGATACCAACCAGATTAGGAGATGACGTACCGCTAGAGGTACTCCCCATATCCATCAAGAAAGTACTAGAGCAAGTAAACCATTATATTGTCGAAAACGAAAAACCTGCGAGACGATTTATCAAAAAAGTTAGCCCTAGTAAATCACAAGGATCACTTATTATTAACACAGTAAATAAATACACGGACATTGCCGAGATCCCTACATATCTGGAACCTTGCCTTAATGGACTTTCCGTAGGCTTATTGTCTGATGCCGGATGCCCAGGTATAGCAGATCCGGGAGCTGAAATCGTAAAATTAGCTCACGAAAAAGGAATACAAGTAACTCCTCTGGTAGGGCCTTCATCCATATTATTAGCAATGATGAGTAGCGGAATGAATGGACAATGCTTTTCTTTTAATGGATATCTACCTATTGACAAAAACGAAAGAAAATCAGCCATAAAAACATTAGAAAGAATTTCATTAGAAAAACAGCAAGCACAAATATTTATAGAAACACCGTATCGAAATGATAAAATGTTAACTGACCTTACTACAATATTACATGACAGTACAAGATTATGCATAGCGTGTGATATCACACTAACTACAGAATACATTGCTACAAAAAATATTGCTCAATGGAAAAATGAATCAATAGAACTACATAAAAAACCTGCAATTTTTATTATTCAAAGAGATTTTTAAGTTGTTCAATCCTTGTATTATAACATCACCATCATTCGTTATGAATATAAGCTCTTCTCAATCAAAATCAAAAAACATAAACTCATCAAATAAATAATGGTTCTGACAATAAAAAAAGTTAAGTATAAAGAACCAATAATACGCCAACCACCTATAAAAAAAACAAAACCTCGTGAATTTTAAAACTCACAAGGTCTTTATATAATTTTCTATAAAAAATTGCCTTAAGAAATCAACCAGAAGAAAAACTAACTAATTATACACAAAGACAAATACAAATAGATTATGCTTTTGCTTTTCTATCAGGAACTACACTAGACGTATCATAGCCCGCAAATCTTTTCATATAGTAACGAATGGTAGTACCAAAAGCATCTGCAAAACCTTCTACTCCTCCACTACGAAGATATTTTTTCACCGCTCCCGGACCTGCTAAATGCGCAGCAGCCAGTACACCCGACTCTGTAACTAAAACACCATTTATCCGCTTACCAGTAAACCATTTTAGATCTTTACGCAAAATCCATTTATTTCTGGAAAGATTAGCATAAAACGCTCTTTCCTGAAGCTCTGGACTATTAAGAAAAGTATTTTTACTTTTAATACCAATGAGAGCCAATGTACCAATACCGAATTGATATTTACCCATATACCCAAATTGATTAACAATACCGTAGTCTTTCCGGGATTCCTTAAAAGCAAGCGCTTCTTTAAAACCTGTATATCCCTTTCCTAATTCTGGTGAGAAAAATGTATTAATAGTTTCTTCTTCTACATCATCTTCTATCTCATTAAAGTTAGGAGCGATGTAATACAAATCCAATCCAGCTGTACTATAAGTGCTAAGATTTGTGCTTTTGCCTGATGTAAAACTTACTAATATTATTCCCCCTATTGTAAGAATTACTGATAATCCAATTATCCTCTTTATCATATAAAAATTTTCTAAGTAGACATCAAAAATTGACGTTCCCCTCTACTTAAATTTTCGAGTGCAAATATAAGCTATTTTTTTAAACCACAAGCTCGACAATGTTAAAATATTATAAACCTGAAAAACAATAAGTTACAAAAATAACCATCCCCAAAATGTACCAAAAATCGCTCTGAAAAGGTTTGAGATAAAGGGATGAAGATCAATCAACCTCTTTTCATTTACAAAAACTTAAACGTTAAAATGACCAACTATTAACAATTAAATTTATGAAATTGTTAATAAAACGAGGATATTTCTTCTTTGAAACAGAAAAAAACCTGCTTTTTTTCCTACAAAATTTCGTGTATTATTAGCACCTCAAGTACAAAAGAAATTATTCACAAAAGCACCATAAACGTCATTGTCACACTACGACCCTAAAAAATTGCTAATTGATTACTTCTCATATGAGCTCAATAGTGTACTATCGACTTAGATACTTTATGATTTCAATATTGCTCCATCCTCTTCTTATGGTGTAGCTGCCTGGTTTAATATGATTTGCATACCCTTTTTTTATAGCTATTCTATCAAAACTAGTAGTTTCTTTTAGCAAAGGATGGATAATTCTTCTTAATGCAGGGTACTCAGTTCCGGCTGGAATTTTTAAAACAACGGTTTCTGTTTCGAAATTAGTATTAGGAGAGAAGACTGCCTGATATACGTGAAACGCAAAAAAACCACCAGCCAATAATCCCATTAATGCTATACTCAGCAATATCTTTTTAATGTACATATATTAATTGATATATCAACTCATCTTTATAAACCCCATCTTTAGTAAGACTCCATTCTTTTTTTACTCCTACTTTCTCAAACCCTTGATTTTCAAACAACATAATACTATGTACATTATCAACCGAAATATTAGCATACAGCTGATGTAAATGAAGATGTGTTTTTCCATATTCTGAAACCAATGCTAACGCTTCTTTACCATATCCTTTACCCCTAAGCTTCTTGTCTGTTATTAATACCCCTACTCCTGCTCTATTATGAGCAGGATTAAAATCAAAAAGATCAATAAGCCCTAATACCGTCTCATCCAGATCACAAATCACTAATCGTAATTGTTTTGCTTCATAAATATCCTGATGTGCATTTTCTAAATATTGCTTAATCAAAAATCTGGAATAAGGCGTTTGGGTGGCACTCATTTCCCAGATTTCCTCATTATTTTCAATCATATAGATGAAATCAAGATCCTCTGGCTCCAGTGCTCTTAAAAAAATTTGTTCCCCTTTAAGTGTTAACATACAATCTCGCCTTTAAAAACCTGTTCTGCAGGTCCTATGAGAAAAATATGATGATATCCTAACTCATTTTTCTGGAAGGTTACTTTTAACTCCCCTCCGGGAGTTTGCATTCGAACTTCTTTTTTATCTGTCATCTTAGATGTATGCAGAGATAGCGCCACTGCAGTGACTCCAGTACCACAAGACAGGGTTTCATCTTCTACACCGCGCTCATATGTTCTAACATTAAAAACACCTACTGTTGCTTTTTCTACAAAATTCACATTACTTCCTGCCTCATAATAAGGCGCTCCGTTTCTAATGCTACGTCCTACAGAAACAACATCATAATTATCTAAATCATCGACAACCATTACATGATGTGGAGAACCTGTATCTAAGAATAAATGAGAATCATATTCTTCTATAGTAGAAACATCCTGCATTTGCAATTGTACCAATCCATCTTTTATTACAGCATAATGTTTTCCATCGATAGCAGTAAACGTGGCTTTATCCTTTATAACTCCTAAAAAAGAAGCAAAAGCAACTAAACATCTACCTCCATTCCCACACATAGAACTTTCATTACCATCGGCATTAAAATACACCATAGTGAAATCATCTTCATCATTTTCAGGAAGTTCTAATAACATCAATCCATCTGCTCCAATTCCAAATTTTCTGTCACAAAGTCTTTTAAATAATTTGGTATCATTTTTGGTCACAATAGACTGTCTGTTATCAATGATTACAAAATCATTTCCAGTACCTTGATATTTATAAAAAGTAAGGTTCATTATTCTCTAATTCAACTTTAATAAGGACAAAGGTACAAAGAATGTAAAGATAATTCGGTTGTTAATTAGGCGTTAAATTTTAAAAAAAGCATCACTAAATTTGTAATTTTTGATGTTTAAAACAGTCTTTAAAAATAGTATGAATCAAATTAAATAAAGAAAAAGAAGATGAAAAGATTTTTGAGCTTATTAGTTGTAGCTATTTTGGCAGGAGCCTTTACCTTGGGAGCGTATAAATTATGGATGGAACCTGAGACCGCATCTGTTGCTATCACTGACACCCGTCCAAACGCTGGTTTTATACCCGTTAATTATACTTCTACTGCAACCTCATCAAGTACGAATGCTGATTTTACGGTTGCCGCAGAAAAAACGGTAAACGCAGTAGTACACGTAAAACAATACGGTATTTCGCGTCAGCCAAGAAATTTAATGGAATATTTTAGAAATGGCGGGAATGCAGGAGCAGGAGAAAAAAGGATTCAAGGTGCTGGTTCTGGAGTAATTATTACAGAAGATGGATATATTGTTACTAATAACCATGTAATTGATGGCGCCACAGAATTAGAAGTTACACTCAATAATAATAAGTCATATAAGGCAGAGGTAATTGGAACATCAGCACAATCAGATATCGCATTGATCAAAATTGATGCAGACACTAAACTTTCTTATATTCCTTTTGGCGATTCTAATGCCGCTAAAATTGGAGAATGGGTACTAGCCGTAGGAAATCCATTTAATCTTACATCTACAGTTACTGCGGGTATTATCAGTGCTAAATCCAGAGACCTGAATGAAATGGATAATAATGCGCAATCTTTTATACAAACTGATGCTGCTATAAATCCAGGTAATAGTGGTGGTGCATTAGTAAATATCCACGGTGAACTTATCGGTATCAATACCGCTATAACATCACAAACAGGTAGCTATGTGGGATATGCATTTGCCGTTCCTTCTAATAATGCTCGTAAAATCGTAGAAGATATCTTAGAATTTGGAGATGTTCAACGAGGGATTATAGGAATACGAGGAGGAACCATTAATCCTAAAACCATGGAACAATATGAAATTTCAGTATCACAAGGAGTGTTAGTTGCAAATGTTGATGAAGATAGTGGAGCCAAAAAAGCAGGGCTAAAAGAAGGAGATGTCATTAAAGAAATTGATGGCTTACCCATCAGAAAATTTTCTGACCTAACAGGATATGTTAATAGTAAAAGACCTAAAGATGTGATTAGTGTCAAAGTATTAAGAAAGAATAAAGAATTGACATTACCTGTTACTTTATCCAAATATGAAATACAAGAATATAATATTAAGGATGTAGGTGTAGAAGTATCTAACCCTAATAAAGAATATCTTAAAAAGTTTAATCTTGATCATGGAGTGGTTATTAGTAAAGCATTAAGTTCCAGAATGCAACGTTATAATCTGGAAGGGCTTATTATTAGCGAAATTGATGGTAAGAAAGTTTCTAATGTATTGCAGGTAAAACAAATTATAGAAAGCAAGTATCCTGAGGACGATATCACCATTAGTCTTATTGATAGAAATGGAGAAAAACGAGAATTCGTTTTTCAGAATTAGACAAAATTCATAAGAGAATAAAAGATCCCATTATTTTTTGAAAGATAATGGGATCTTTTTATAAAAAATGTTTTACGAAAACGTTTGAATTATATAATTTTGCGCGAAATTTGAACCATACAAAAACACAACAATCCTATGAACCATAATGAAGTTTACGAAAAAGAACTCGCTTTTCAGGCAGATAGAAGGCGTGCAACGGTATCATTTATTAAAACGGTAAGCGACCTATGGTATGATAACGCTGTCGAACTAGTATTGTTTCGTAATTCTCTTATCGATAAAAATGTTAGCGAAATTATTAATTTACATGAATATGCAGGAGAATTTGTACAAAAACCAATTTCTATTTTTGACTCTGTAGAGATTGCGCAATCAATTAAATTAATGAATTTACCTCCTTCAAAATTAGATATAGGTAAACTAACTTACGAGTATCATATTGCTGGTGATGAATTTGGTTCTATAAATCGGTTTGTACAGGAAAAGCTTAAGGATGCCAAAAAATTCACGCCTATCACACCCAAAAATGTGGTTCTATATGGTTTTGGAAGAATAGGCCGCTTAGTTGCCAGAGAATTAATGACTATAACAGGTAGAGGTAGTCAATTACGTCTTAGAGCCATTGTGACTCGAGGCGCAATTACAGAAGAGATTTTAGAAAAGAGAGCTTCCTTATTAAGAAATGATTCTGTTCACGGAAATTTTTCAGGATTAGTAGAAACAGATCTGGCAAATAGTGCTTTAATTATTAATGGTACTACTGTAAAAATAATCAGTGCTAATTCTCCAGAAGAGATAGATTACAATTCATATGGCATCAATGATGCATTATTAATTGATAACACAGGGGCTTTTAGAGACAAAGAGGCACTTAGCAGACATTTAAGTGCAAAAGGAGTTGATAAAGTATTACTCACTGCACCAGGAAAAGGGATTCCTAATATTGTTCATGGAGTAAATCACAAAAAACATAACCCCGATAAATTAAATATTTTTTCTGCTGCTTCTTGTACCACCAATGCAATCACACCTATTCTGCAAGCAATCGATGAAAGTTTTGGAGTAATCAACGGACATCTAGAGACAATACACGCCTATACTAATGATCAAAATCTTGTCGATAACATGCATAGCAAATATCGCAGAGGTCGTGCAGCTGCGCTAAATATGGTTATTACAGAAACAGGAGCTGGCAAAGCAGTTGCCAAAGCGCTGCCTAGTTTTGAAGGAAAACTAACCTCTAATGCAATCAGAGTACCAGTACCTAACGGATCTTTAGCAATATTAAACCTGCAATTAAATACTAAAGTGTCTAAGGAAACTGTAAATACTACTATAAAAAAATACGCATTAGAAGGAGATTTGATTGAACAAATCAAATATTCTCTGGACAATGAATTAGTATCAAGTGATATCATAGGTTCTGCAGCTCCTTCTATATATGATAGTAATGCTACGATTGTTGACCCAACAGGAAAAAATATAATTTTATATGTCTGGTATGATAATGAGTATGGATATAGTCATCAGGTTATCAGGCTATCTAAGTATATCGCAAAAGTAAGACGCTATACTTATTACTAAATATAAACCAGCATCATCATAGTTAAACCCTCTATTAAATCAGATAGTTTTTTAGAATAACATCTTCTGTCATTGCAATTTATACCGTACTATATTAGAAACCCTAAGATTACGGTATAGATTGCTTGATAAACTATAAGAATTTAATAATGAAATGTGATATTTCAATACTAAAAACAATACCTTTGAGGCATGCTTAGCGGCTAGATTATAAATCTTTTAAATCCCTCACAATATCATATATTTATTGGCGTTAAAACTAATTAAGGATAAAGTGAATCAAAACCCATCACTAGGTATCACACACATTAAAAACTCTTTTAAAATTAACACATGAAATTACCACAGTATCTATTAATTCTAATAGCTCTCTTCTTCACTTGTCAAACCCTCAAAGCGCAAGAAGGAACAACCACACAGGCAAAAGAAGAAACACTTACTGCTGATCAGGCATTACGACAAGAAAATATCAAAACTCAATTTGATGTTGTAATAAAAAAATCCGGTAAATACCAGGAATACAAAGTGGTAAAACGCATCTGGATAGAAAAACTTAAAGAGAATACGATTGATACTATCAAAACACTGGAGTCCAGATTAAGTACATCTAATGCAAAAATTACAGAACAACAAACTTCTATCTCTAACCTTGAAGCTTCTCTAGCTAAAACAAATGAAGATTTGTCTGCCATAACCGAAGAAAAGGATAGTATGACTTTTTTAGGGATGTCTTTTACTAAAAGTAGCTATAAAACCATGATGTGGAGTATTGTAGGTGGGCTTCTAGCACTTCTTGCTTTCTTTATCTTCAAATTTAAAAATAGTAATTCTGTAACAGTTCAGGCTAAAAAAGCGTTAACCGAAACAGAAGAAGAATTTGAGGAACATAGACGCAGAGCATTAGAAAGAGAGCAAAAAATAATGCGTAAACTGCAGGACGAAATCAACAAACAACGTAAAGCAGGAACTAAGTAACAGCATTTTATCTTAAAAATAGTTTATCACTAGTTTCTTTTGCATCTTTGCATTTTTTAAAATATACTGATGCGCATAGATATTATTACCGTTGTCCCTGATATTCTTAAAAGTCCTTTTGAGGCTTCTATCATGAAGCGTTCTATAGAAAAAGGATTAGTAGAAGTACACTTACACAACCTAAGAGATTACACTACAGATAATTACAAAACAGTAGATGACTATCAATTTGGTGGAGGCGCCGGAATGGTTATGATGATAGGTCCTATTGACAAATGTATTACCGACTTAAAATCGCAACGGGAGTATGATGAAATTATTTATATGACTCCTGATGGAGAGACCTTAAATCAAAGCATTACTAATCAACTATCATTACAAGGAAATCTTATTATTCTTTGTGGTCATTATAAGGGAGTAGATCAACGCGTAAGAGATCATTTTATCACCAGAGAAATTTCTATAGGAGACTATGTGTTATCTGGTGGAGAATTAGGGGCATTAATTTTATGTGATGCAATCATACGCTTAATCCCGGGAGTACTAGGCAATGAAACATCAGCATTGACAGATTCATTTCAGGATAACCTGTTAGCCCCTCCTATCTACACGAGACCTGCAAACTATAAAGGCTGGACAGTTCCAGAGGTACTTACTTCTGGTAATTTCCCTAAAATTGAAGCTTGGAGAGAAGAAAAAGCTTATCAAAGAACAAAAGAACTAAGGCCCGACTTATTAGATGAATAAAGCAATCATTCTCAAATGCATTAAGAAAATTGACAGCTCTGTATGAGGACTGAATACTATCTGATCATGAATTTAGTAAATTGATAAGAAATTTAATTGAATAATTTCCAGAACTATTTACTAGCTAACCAAAAACATACACAAGTTACACAATGTAGAAATTACTATTGAAGAAAAATAATCACTACTACAGTAGTTAAAATCTGACAACTGAGCATTTTCTTAATCTATGGCATTTGCTATAATGAATATTTTTTTTAGCTAAATTAGTAACATTTTCAGTAATTAAGACATTAATAAACAAACAATATAAAATTCTATGAAACAAATTCTAACACTCATTCTACTATCATTTTTAACATTCTCTGTAACTGCGCAAAGTGTAAAAGTCAAAAAAGGAGTCATTCTTATTGATAAAATTGAAGTTGGCACTATTGAAAAAATAAAAGTAAAAGGACCTAATTACTACCAAATCAATGATACAAAAGGTGAGCCCATTTTTAAGATACAAGAGCTTGCTCAACAATCCTTATTATTTCTGATGGACAAAGAGTATAGATACAGAGCCTTCTATGGAGGAAAATTATCAGATACTCTGACTATTACCAAAAAAAACTATTGGTTGTCAGAAAAGCGTATTGTTGAATATGCAGCACAAATCGGAATCTTAAACACAAAAGGCTTTGATTCAGCAAAAGCAGAAGAATTAATCACAAGTACTCCTAAAAGACCAGACTGGATATTAAAAAAACTTGAAGAAGAGAAAAAACTACTACCACACCGAGGGTATAAAGTAGAACGGGACTATGGTATAGAAGACATATACGTAGTTTCTGTTTCCAACGGACAAGGAATCAGCCAACTCAATGGAGGTTCGGTAACTAAGGAAAAATTTAAAATCTATCAGGGCGACTCCAACGGAGATCATGTATTAATAGGTCATGGGATATACGAGAAAGGTGGTACAGAGGGAACGTATCTATTTGTTTTTAATTCTAAAAATGTACCCTTAGCTTCATATGCAGGAGCACATTTTCAGATATATGAACCTAAAAGCACCATTAGCCCATTAGAACATGAAGTTAGTACCTTAAGCAGTGCTTCAATACCTAAATCTATGACTAATATGGCTAAAGAACTCGTGAAAAGAGATTTATTATAACATCAAAAAATCACTTGTTTTTTTGAGACCAAAAAAGATGAGTAATGAGCTAGATATAAGAAAACCATTTGTTCATTACATAATCTATAAATCTAAAAATAAGAACCTTAAAGCATCCAACACAAAAAATCAATAAAACTTACAAAAAACTTGTTAATTCATATTTAATACTTATTTTTGCAGCCGATTGAAACAACCTCTGGCGATAATCGTGAACGTTGCTTTAACAGAACAATAGTAAATCAAAGCAAAATGGCAGATTTAATAAAATTCGTACAAGACGAGTTTGTAGCAAAAAAAGAATTTCCTGAATTCTCTGCAGGTGATACAATCACAGTATATTATGAGATTAAGGAAGGAAACAAGACACGTACACAGTTCTTTAGAGGAGTTGTTATTCAAAGAAGAGGTTCTGGATCAACAGAAACCTTTACGATCAGAAAAATGTCTGGAACTGTAGGAGTTGAACGTATTTTCCCAGTAAATTTACCTGCACTTCAAAAAGTTGAAATCAATAAAAAAGGTAGTGTTCGTAGAGCTCGTATATTTTATTTCAGAGAGCTTACAGGAAAGAAAGCACGTATCAAAGAAAAAAGAGGCTAGTATTTATCAGCTTCATATACATAAAAAAGGTTGCCTCATGGCAGCCTTTTTTTATAAACAAAAGTTAACAACCTAAGTTCATAAACCGTTGATAACTAAATGAATAAAAAAACAAATAATACAATTATATTTTTTATCTTTATATCAGAGATATTAAAATTGTTTTAGATGACACAAGAATTCTAACATCTAATATTTCTATCGTTCTTTGAACATTTACATAAATAATCTTAATATTAGGATAAATATAAAACGAAAGTTATTTTTTTAAATACAGACTTGAAATTAATTTAAAGAATTTCTTTAAAATCATTTCAAAATGAAATTTAAAGGAAAAAATTAAGTTTTGACACCTTTTTAATATTAAGAGGTATTTGATTATTCGGATAAAAAAAATCGAAATTCACAGTAGTGATTTAGAAATTGAAGTATTCGTAATAATCAGTGAGTAGCTTTTATATATACAGATTATTATTTGATAAATATAAATCTACTCATACCCAGAAATATAAACTAAGGTATCTATATGCGAAAGCGGTAATTTTATAGCTGGTAAAATAGCTAACTTATTTTTATTTCTGCAAGAAAGCCATATCAAGATTTTCGTAATTTGATATGGCTTTTTATTTTAAGACAATCCCGTTATTGATTTTTTCTTATTTCAAAGTTAAAATTTTATTACAATCTTTTTTTAAAGCCTTCTTTTTTTAAGGATATCTAATTCAGCCTCTTTTTACTTTAAACTAATACTCTTGCTATTGTATTTACACACCTATATTTGTATCTTCGCGCTCGGAAATTCTTATAACTTATAGTAGTACCAAACACAATACACTTTAGTTTTACAAACAACAAGTGTTGCTATTTGTCCAAGAAAGTGAAACAACTACTTATTTCCTTCATAATTATAATATAATAAATTAAGGTGTCTGATGGATGTTAGGATTACAAGATACCTGAGTAAAAACCAAAAAATATGGGAATTGAAAATTCTAAAATCGTTTACACAAAAACTGATGAAGCTCCTGCTTTAGCTACCTACTCTTTTTTACCAATTGTCAAGAAATTCACCAAAACTGCAGGTATAGAAGTAGAAACTAAAGATATCTCCTTAGCCTCAAGAATTCTTGCTGTTTTTCCAGAAAATCTGACAGCTTCACAAAAAGAAGCAGACGCCTTAGCAGAATTAGGAGAACTAGCAAAAAATCCAGAAGCAAATATCATCAAACTACCTAACATTAGTGCTTCTGTTCCTCAATTAAAAGAGGCAATTGCAGAATTACAACTACAAGGATATACAATTCCTGATTATCCGGAAGAACCTAAAAATGACACTGAGGTAGAAGCAAAAAAGCGATATGATAAGGTCAAAGGTAGTGCCGTTAACCCTGTATTAAGAGAAGGAAATTCTGATCGTAGAGCTCCTAAACCTGTTAAACAATATGCCAGGAAAAACCCTCATACTATGGGAGCCTGGACTGCTGATTCTAAAACACACGTATCTACGATGTCTCATGGAGATTTTCGTTCTAATGAAAAATCTATTACAGTAAAAAAAGCTGGAAATGTAACTATAGAGTTTGTGAACGCTAGTGGTACTACTACCATTTTAAAAGAGAATACTCCTTTATTAGCAGAAGAAATAATAGATGCATCAGTGATGAGTAAACGCGCCTTAGTATCTTTCTTAGAAGAACAGGTAACCGATGCTAAAGAAAAGAATATTCTATTTTCTCTTCATATGAAAGCAACCATGATGAAGGTATCAGATCCTATCATCTTTGGTCATGCAGTAGAAGTATTTTTTAAAGATGTATTCACTAAACATGCTGCGACTCTTGAAGAAATTAATGTAGAAGTAAACAATGGTTTTGGTGATCTTCTCAATAAAATAAAAAAATTACCAGATACGAAGAGAACTGAAATAGAAGCTGATATTAAGGAGGCGTATAAGAATGGTCCTAAATTAGCTATGGTAAACTCTGATGAAGGAATTACAAATCTTCACGTACCTAGTGATGTTATTATAGATGCTTCTATGCCTGCTATGATTCGTACATCTGGACAGATGTGGAATGCTGAGGGTAAATTGCAAGACACTAAAGCAGTAATCCCTGATAGTAGTTACGCGGGTATATTCCAGGAAACAATTGATTTTTGTAAAAAACATGGTGCGTTTGACCCCACTACTATGGGAACCGTTCCTAATGTTGGATTAATGGCACAGAAAGCTGAAGAATATGGTTCACATGATAAAACCTTTGAAATAAAAGAAAATGGTATTGTTCGTGTTGTGGATGATTCAGGAAATACACTGCTAGAACATACTGTAGAAGAAGGTGATATTTGGAGAATGTGTCAGGTTAAGGATGCACCGATACAAGATTGGGTAAAACTTGCCGTTAGCAGAGCCAGAGCAACCGATACACCAGCTGTCTTCTGGTTAGACAAAAATAGAGCTCATGATGCACAATTAATAAATAAGGTAAACGAATATTTAAAAGACCACGATACCAGCGGATTAGATATAAGAATTATGTCTCCTGTAGAAGCGACTCGATTCTCTTTAGAGAGAATTAAAGAGGGTAAGGATACTATTTCTGTTACCGGAAATGTATTGCGGGATTTTAACACAGACCTCTTCCCTATTCTGGAATTAGGTACAAGTGCAAAAATGTTATCCATTGTTCCATTAATGAATGGAGGAGGCTTATTCGAAACTGGTGCCGGTGGATCTGCTCCAAAACATGTACAACAATTTAATAAAGAAGGACATTTGCGATGGGATTCTCTAGGAGAGTTTTTAGCTTTAGCTGTTTCTTTAGAACACTTGGGAGAAAAAAATAATAATGAAAAGGCTTTAATACTTGCAGATGCTTTAGATCAAGCAACTATTAAATTTTTAGATAATAAAAAATCACCTTCCAGAAAAGTAAATGAACTGGATAACAGAGGTAGTCATTTTTATTTAGCTCTATATTGGGCGCAGGCATTAGCAGCACAGACAAAAGATACTGCCTTGCAAAACGAATTTAGTGTAATCGCTAAACAGCTGGCAGATAATGAGACTAAGATCATAACAGAATTGAATGAAGCACAGGGCAGCTTAGTAGATATGGGTGGATATTACTTACCAGATACTAAGAAGGTAGAAAACGCTATGCGACCTAGTCAAACATTAAATGCGATTATCGCATGATCGTATATAATTTACATTTTTTAAGCCTGAAAACGAAGATCGTTTTCAGGCTTTTTCTATTCTCACCATATTTATATCTATAAATGTAAAATAATTATTGTAGCTTTAAACTATATCGACTATTATCTAACACTTTTCTATGCATAAGCTTTTATTTTTCTTTACCTTATTGATATGTATTAAAACTGATGCTCAACAAAGTATGTATCAAGACCATATCTACCAAACAAATGTAGTATATGGTTCTGATGTCAATATACGATCAAAACCTTCTCTAAAATCAAAAATAATAGGAACAGAAAATGCTGGATTCGATCTTATACCAACCTGGTCACAGACTAGAGACACCATAAATGGAAAATCAGGGCATTGGGTAGAAATCAAGTACCAAAATAAAACTGCATATATATGGAATCATCTTATTACACAATCATCCTTTAGGTTCCATACAGATACTGATTATAAAGTACTAATAAAACAGGAGTCAAAGAGTGAAATTGGAGTAAAAATTTTTCATAATAACAAACTGATAAAACATCAGTTATTGTTGACACAACCCGATAAAGAATTATACTCCGCTTTTAGCATTGGAGATACGTACAATAGTAATGGTAAAGAAATAATTATCTGTACCTTTACAAAGGATCAACCATTAGCATTTCAATGGGATGGTACTCAACTTACTCCTTTTACAAAAAAACTACCATTATCTTTCCTTTCTGGTAAAAAATGGAAATATGTAATTGGTGACAATGTAAATATCAGAACAGAACCATCATTATCATCACCCATACTCAATACATTAAAATTACAAAGTAAAGTAGAGTTGATAGCGGCAAATTTCAAAAAAGACACTATTGATACTACAATAGGTTTTTGGCATCACATAAAACATGAAGACCAAGAAGCTTACATTTGGAGTGATTTCTTATCAGAATATAGTATAGAGAGCCTTAAAACCGAAGGATTAGTTTTTGCTGTCTATCAAAGTACTTTATTAGCAATAAAAGATGGAAAGGTTTTAGACAACATAGTATCCAACCAATTTTCTATTGATGGTTTAGTTCCTTTGGGCACCTTAGGTCTCGCTAATATAAATGAATTATTTGCATCTTGCGTGTATGGAGGAGGTTGTGGTAAAACAAGTGGTGATGTTATTTATGGGTGGGATGGCAAAAAAATAAGACATATTGCAAATAATACAGGTGTAGGTGACGGAGGGTTATCGGAAAGCAATCAGGTCATTTTTCCTTCGTACAATACAGGTGATGCTAATGACATTATCCGAGTTATAAGTATAGATAGTGAAGCACTAGACATTCCTTCATCAGACTTATCAAAAACTACCTACGAAAATTTTAATAGAAAAGAAATTGAAAAATCATATCGTATTTCTCCTACCGAGATAATCGAAATCCCAAACGAAACTCAAAAAATTGAGGCGTTTATCAGTACAGAATTTAAAGGGTATCAACTGGCATATTTTAGAAATAAGGACTTTAACAATGACGGGTATGACGATATTATTGCGTATGCAAGAAGTACAAAATACAGACCTAACGGCAACTCATTGCTACTCATTTTATTTGGCAATAAAACAGAGACATACACGCTCCATTCTTTTCATAAAAATCTAATTAAACACACAGAAAATGATCCACTATCAAATATTCTAATCAGTGAAAATGGTTTTCAATTAGGGATTTATTATTTAGGCTACTATAATGAATCTCTTCAGCTTGGTGTGGTAAAGTTAGATTATAACTATAGACATGACATTCAGGATTTTCAATTAATCAAAGAGGTAAAATTAATGCCTGCTAATGATGGTTCTTGGGTTAAAAAAGCAACAAACTATACTAAAAACACAGTTTTGTTTAAGGATTCCTGGCACTCTCCGTTATCTACAGTAAATTAACCTCCTCTGTATATCTCACTATTTTAATAAAAATTTATTTTTTTCTTCACGCATGCAACCTTTGGATTTTACTATTGTCAATAGTATTAATTAGAAAGAAAAACATCTTTCATAAGACTAATAACCAAGTATAACTAATTGAAAAATAATATTCTTTATACCCATAAAGATCTTGTAGAAAAAAGCAAATCTGGTGATAGGAATTCGCAATATCAATTGTTCGAGCTCTATGTAGATGCTATGTATAATGTGAGTCTTCGTATGTTAAGAATAAAAGAAGATGCAGAAGATATAGTACAAGAAAGCTTTATAGAAGCATTCAAAAATCTCTCTTCATTTAGATACGAAAGCACATTCGGTTCTTGGCTAAAAAGAATAGTTATTAATAAAAGTATTAATTATTTAAAGTTAAAAAAAATAGCCGTAGTCCCCATAGATACTTACGAATATCGCATTAGAGAAGAGATAGATGAACCCGCAGAAATAGCTGATATACATAAAGTACAGCAAGGAATTAAAATGTTACCCAATGGATATCAACAAATTATCAACTTGTATTTAATCGAAGGGTATGATCATATGGAAATTTCAGAAATACTAGGGATTAGTAATTCGACTTCTAAATCACAATATCATAGGGCTAAGAAGAAATTAATCGAAATTATAAAGTCATTATAAGAGAATGGACAATTTTGAAAAACATATCACAAAGAACAAGCATAGGTTTGACACTCATAAAGCGGACCGAGATAAATTATGGAACGGTATTGAATCAGCACTTGATAATGATAATAAAAAAACAATTACATTTTGGAGATCTCCTTTTTTGAAAGTAGCTGCTAGTATCGTAATTCTCATTGGATCTTTTTTTATAATAAGCCTTTTAATCACTTCTGATCTTGATGACGCTCAAAATAATAACATTGTAAATCAAGAGCTTAAAGATATTGATACTTACTACAATGGATTGGTTGCCTTTCAAATTCAATTAGTAAAAAACAACACTAAACTATCTACAGAAGATAAAACAGAATTTTTATCCTTTATGGATGAATTAGATGAAGAATATTTTCTTTTAAGACAAGAAATGAAAGCAAACTTGAATAACGAGTATATATTAGAAGCTATTGTCAACAACTATAAGAAAAGAATAGAATTAATAGAAAATCTATTGAAACAAATTAATGATTCAAAAAAATCCGAAAATAATGAAGGATACATATTATAATAAAATAGTAGTATTGATACTCATTTTTTGTTTTGGTTATGCGCTTAAAGCTCAAGAAGAAGTATCTAAAATAATTGAAAAATCATATGATTTGACCAATGTAGGAGAATTACAATTGGAGAACAAATATGGTAATATTAATATAAACGGCTGGGATCAAAACAAAATACAGATCAAAATAAACGTTATAGTCAATAAAAAAGAAAAAGAATACGCTCAAGATTTATTAAATAGAATAAAGCCATCGATCTCTTACTCTAAAGAATTTATAAGCATATTCTCGTATATAGAAGAAAAAGAAAATGGTTTCTTTTCAAAATTACTTAACAGAGCCAACCCTTTTGACTTTGATAAAGGAAATATTCAAATCAATTACGATATCAATTTGCCAATTAATGCAGAAGTACAAATTACCAATAAGTTTGGTGATATTTTTACCAATGGCTGGAATGGCAAATTAAACACAAATATAGGACACGGAAATATCTGGATACAAGATAACTTAACAAATGCTTCTATTGAAATGAAATTTGGAAAACTGAAAGCTAAATCTATCGCATATGGTAGTATTAAAATAAAAAACAGTGAATTAGATATTGAAAATTCAAAAAATTTAAGCCTGAATAGTAGTGGATCTACTATTGCCCTAAAAAATATATCCAACTTAGAAATCTACTCTAGTAAAGACAAAGTAACTATCCGACAGGTAGATAAAATACGAGGAGAACTTAAGTTTTCTAATATGATACTAGAAGAGGTTTCTGAAAATATTGACCTTACAATGGATGTAGCCGACTTTAATGCCTATAAAATAACAAAATCAAATGCTAATATTGATATAAAACAAAAATCATCAGAAGTACATCTTAATATATCTGACTTAAACTTTTATTTTAACGCATCTCTAGAACAAGGTTTACTTAGAATACCAAAATCTTTCACCAATATTAATACAACAATTATCGATAAAAGTAAGAAGCTAAGAAACGTTACAGCGTCTTATGGAAATGACACAAAAGGAAAAATTCAGATACATGGGATTAAAGGAGTTGTCATTTTATCCGAAAAATAAATACAATTTTTTCTAAAAAGGTAGAGCTTTACTAGTATTTATAAAATCTATAAGCAACCCATTCCAAATTCATCTGTCAATACTAAAAGATAAATCAACAATCATGAAACAAATAAACAAATTACTATTCCTTTTTATCATTTTTTTTGCGCAACTACCCAATGCGCAAGAGTTAGAAAATTCTGATTATATAGAATTTAATGATAGAAAAAACATTGTACACGGTGTCTACTTGGGTTTTAATGGTAGTTATGGGGAAATGGATAATAAAGATACTCACTTTATAGGACTTAAAGCTGCTTATGTAGCTAATCAAAAGTTTGAAGTAGGAGTTTCTATAAACGGATTCTATTCACAACAAAATTCTATTGGTCGATCCTCTACTTATCAGGAAGACCTAGTAGGTATCTATACAGGTATTCATTTAGAACCTATTTTATTTAGTAAATCAAAAATTAATCTATCTTTTCCTGTACTATTTGGAGTTGGAGTTGCGGGCTATATAGATGACAGTTTCAATGATGATAATGATGAATTTGATGATTCAGAGGATAATGGTGATGCTTTTTCTATAATAGAACCAGGAATAAGTATATTATACAATCTTTCAAGATATGTACAATTAGAAACAGGTATAAAATATAGAATCTCAAGTAGACTTGATATTTTTGAAGGAGGTATAGAAAGAATAAATGGGGTTTCTGTTGGGTTAGGCATAAAAGTTGGTGTGTTTAATATTGGAAGAAATCGATATAAAAAAAACGTCCCAAATGAATAACTTATCCAAAACAAAAAAAAATCAAAAACTGAATGTGATGTATGTATTCTCTAATAACAATCAGGTATACGTAAAAAACACCAAAAACATACAGTTAATTTATGACAACACAAAGGAACAAGAAGAATGGTTTCCCGTTCCGTTTCAATGGAAATTGATATAATTTTTTATAGATCTTAAAATTATATTATTTTATGAATGCTTCAATCAATTACACTACTATAGTATAGAGCTTTAAGTTAAATACTATCTAAAATATAACTCAAAATTAACTCTTGTAACATTGTAGAAGTCATCACATAGTTTTTTCTTTACGATCATCATTTTGCTCAAACTAATCGCTAAAACATATACTTTTGAAAAATAATTTTTCTCCAAACAGCATATTACTTATCCTAACTATGCTGACATTTTTTTCTTCTTTTAGTCAAGAAAAATTCACTATTAGTGGAATTATTTCTGAAGAATCAAGTAACGAAACACTCATAGGTGTTAATGTATTATTTCCTGAAAACAATAAAGGAGTTGTTACCAATGAATATGGATTCTATTCTATAACATTACCAGAAGGTAATTATAAAATACAGATTAGTTACTTAGGGTTTCAGGATATCATTCAGGATATAAATCTCACTAAAAATATACGGCTAAATTTTCAGTTGAAGGAAGCTTCAGAAATGTTGGAGGAAGTAGTTATTAAAGAAGATGTAGAGAAAGTGGATATCAGAAATCCACAAATGAGTCTTAATAAATTAACAGCAGGGACTATCAAGCAAATTCCGGTAGTACTTGGCGAGGCTGATGTGATCAAGTCTATATTATTATTACCGGGTGTAACAAGTGCTGGCGAAGGTGCTTCTGGATTTAATGTTCGTGGAGGCGCAGCAGATCAAAATTTAATTCTGCTAGACGAAGCCACTATTTTTAATTCATCACATCTCTTTGGTTTCTTTTCTGTTTTTAATCCAGATGCTATAAAAGACATCAAATTATATAAGGGAGGAATTCCGGCTCGATACGGAGGACGTGTTTCATCAGTATTAGACATCTATCAAAAGGAGGGTAATAGTAAGGAGTATCATATGAATGGTGGTATTGGTCTTGTTTCTAGTAGATTATTAGCAGAAGGTCCCATTGTAAAGAACAAAGGGGCATTTCTGGTAGGTGGTCGCGCATCCTATGCACATTTATTTCTTCCCCTTTTTGACAATGATAACATTGCCTACTTCTATGACCTTAATACCAAGTTAAATTATAAGATAAATGACAATAACAATATTTATCTTTCTGGCTATTTTGGGCGTGATGTTTTTTCTATTAGTGAAAGTTTTAGAAATACCTATGGTAACACAGTGCTGAATCTAAGATGGAATCATTTATTTTCAGACAAACTATTCTCTAATCTTTCCTTAATATACTCCGATTATTTTTATGGATTAGAATTAGACTTTGTTGGCTTTGAATGGAATTCTGGTATTCGAAATTTTAATGTAAAATATGATCTCAAACATTATATCAGTGATAATTTTCAACTCAATTATGGTGTGAATGATATCTACTATAAATTTAATCCTGGAGAAATTAAACCCAATCGCGATGACTCCAGTGTACCCGAAGAGAAATTAATTGATAAATATGCTAATGAACTAGGTATCTATGTGGATGCAGAGCATAAAATCACTGACGGGCTAACACTTCAATACGGACTACGCCTTAGCAATTTTATACGATTAGGGCAAGACGAATTAAATATATATGAAAATAATAATCCTTTATTATATAATGAAGAGTTTGATATTTATGAAGCGGCAGATCCGATTGGCGTAGAAACATACGATCGAACTGATCAAATTAAGAACTTCACAAATCTGGAGCCTAGAGTTGCCATTGCTTATGCTCTTAATGACAATACCTCGTTTAAAGCCAGTTATAATCGTATGGCTCAATATCTACATCTATTATCTAATACCAGCTCTCCTACTCCATTGGATGTATGGACACCTAGTGGGCAATTTATAAAACCTCAACTCCTTAATCAATATGCAGTAGGATATTTCAAAAATTTTAAAGAAGAAACTTATTCTTTAGAAACGGAAGTTTTTTATAAGGATATCGAAAATAGAATTGATTATATCAATGGAGCAGATTTAATTGCGAACGATGCAATTGAACAGGATATATTAAGTGGAGAAGCACGTGCTTATGGTCTGGAAGTGTTGCTTAGAAAAAATGAAGGAAAATTCAAAGGTTGGTTAGCATATACATTATCCAGATCAGAACAACGTACACCAGGACGGACAGCCGTTGAAACAGGTATCAACAATGGAGAGTGGTATAACACTCCGTTTGATAAAACTCATGATATTTCCTTTAACGGTAGTTATGAACTAAATGATAAATGGAAATTCAATACTAATTTTATATTCCAGACAGGACAACCTACTAACTATCCATCTGGACAATATGAGTATCAAGGATTAGTAATCCCTGTGTACGATGGCTTAAGAAATGAGCAGCGCTTACCCACATATCATCGTATGGATTTGTCCGCAACACTTACTCCCAGAAAAAACAAAAACAGAAAATGGCAGGGAGAATGGGTTTTTAGTATTTATAATCTTTATAATCGTAGAAATGCAGCATCCATAGCTTTCAGACAAAACGATGACAGCTTTAAAAATGAAGCTGTAAGAACCTCTATCTTCGGGATCGTTCCTGCGGTAACTTATAATTTTAAATTTTAACAACATGAAAAAGCTACTATATATACTGACTATCACACTGCTGTTTATTAACTGTGAAGATGTTGTGGAAATTGATGTTCCAGAAGGAGACCCCAGGCTTGTTATTGATGCTTCTTTTCAAAAATATTTTGATGAAGATCCTATAACCACAGAGGGAGGAGTTAAACTTTCACTATCAACTCCTTTCTATGATGAAGACATACCACCTGTGAGTACTGCAACCGTTTTTATTACCAATCTGCAGGATAATACTGTAATCAATTTTGAGGAATCCTCAGAACCAGGATTTTATGTTCCGGATACTCCGTTTTTTGAGCAGCCAGAACTCAATATAGATTATGAGCTTACCGTTATTTATGATAATGAAACCTATAAAGCAACTACTCAGCTTTTTCCTACTGTACCCATAGATAATATAGTACAAGGGGATCGTACTCTTTTTGATGGGGATGAAACCGAAATTATCATTTCCTTTACGGATGATCCTTTAGTCGATAACTTTTACCTATTTGATTTTGATTTTAATTTGTACTCAGCGGCAGAAGATCGTTTTATTTCTGGAGACGGTAATTTCTCCTATTTTTATGACGATATGGTTGCTGGTCAGGAGATCACTATTAAGGTATTAGGAATCGACAAGCAATATTTTGAATATTCAAGTCAAATTATTGAACAAAGTGGTCAGGACGGAGGTGGTCCTTTTGAAGTCCCTCCTACCATAGCCAGAGGTAATATAATCAATACCACAAACTCTGATAATTTTGCTTTTGGTTATTTTAACCTTTCTGAAGCAGATCGATTTAGTCTTACTATTGTAGAAAAAGAATAAGTAGTAAATCAACTATGACTTAATAAAATTAAAATCTTAATCTTATCTAAAGAAGAGCGAAAGGATATAAAACTATGATGAAATAACTGTCTAAAAACAAAATTCAGTATTTTTGAAGTATGACTTTTACTAAGACTACTGAACAAGCATCAAATTATAATCATCTGGAAAAGATGAATATTTCTGAGCTGTTAATGAATATTAACAAAGAAGACAAAACAGTTCCTTTGGCTGTAGAAAAATCTATTCCGGAAATTGAACTATTAATCACTCAAATAGTAAAAAAACTAAAAGAAGGTGGCAGACTTTTTTATATGGGAGCAGGCACCAGCGGTCGGCTTGGTGTTGTGGATGCCAGCGAATGTCCTCCTACTTTTGGAGTTTCTCATGACGTAGTTATTGGATTGATTGCCGGTGGAGATGACGCGATTAGAAAAGCGGTAGAATTTGCAGAAGACAATATTGATCAAGGATGGAAAGATCTTACTGCGTATAAAATTTCACAGAAAGACGTAGTTATTGGTATAGCTGCATCCGGAACCACTCCCTATGTTATAGGAGCTTTACAAAAATGTAATGAACATCATATCATTACAGGTTGCATTACCTGTAATGCAGGGAGTCCATTAGCTGATACTGCTCAATATCCAATTGTAATAACGGTGGGTCCGGAATTTATTACAGGAAGCTCACGGATGAAAGCCGGAACAGCTCAAAAATTAGTGCTTAATATGATTTCTACTGCCACAATGATTCAACTAGGGAAAGTAAAAGGCAATAAGATGGTAGACATGCAACTGAGTAATCATAAGCTAGTAGATCGTGGTACCCGCATGATTATGGAAGAATTACAAATAGAAAGAGAAACTGCTGCTCAATTATTAAAAAAATATGGTAGTGTTCGTAATGCAATACAACACTATGGAACCTAACAGAACAGATAAAAAATTATTAGGCAAAGGTGTACAATATATGGCTATTGCTCTAATATGTATGTTTATAAGTCCGGTAGTATTACATTCTTCTTTTAAAAATCAAGACCATCCTTACTACATCCCTGTATTAATTGTAGGTTTGGTTATAGGTGGTTTTGCTATTTTCATGGCTTTTAGAGGTTTAAAAACTATGATGGATGCTTTCTTTGGAAAAAAATAAATTGTCAAAAAACAAAGGTCAGATCATCAATATTATCAACTAATTTTAAGATCATAAGATCTCAATTATGTTTTATCCAGAAGTAAAAAGTACTATAAGAGAAGATATTTCTATCCTTCTAAAATTAGACAACCACCCATGGAACTATATTTGTGAATGCGGAGACGCTAGTAATCTGACAGTAAGAGAGGTTCAAAATACAAATGCAATCTTCATTAGTCACACCCATATAGATCATTTTATAAATTTTGACACCATAATAAGGCATCAAATAGGAATACAAAGAAGAGTAACCATTTGTGGACCTAAAAACATAGCCAAACAAGTACAGGCAAGAATAAAAAGTTATACATGGAATCTTATAAAAAAAGGAGCAATTATTTATGAAATTAGAGAAGTACTATCCAATCAAGAGATTAAAATTTATGAACTTGAACCTCCTGTATGGGAATTAAAAGAGATTCGTACTATAAAGGATTCTATTATTTTTAAAGAAAAACACTTTACTGTAAATTATACTATTCTTGATCATAAAACTCCTTCAATAGCCTATAAATTTAAAGAAAATGATCTTGTGAAAATTGATTTAAAGGAAAGTGATTTTAAAGGTGGTACCTGGGTAAAAGAACTGAAAAATGCTTTTAAAAATCAAATGGATGATCAAATAATTACTGTTGAAGATAAAAAAGTAAAAGCTAAAGAACTTTTTCATTTACTTCATCTCAAAAAAGGAGATACTATAGGAATCATTATGGATCATCTAGCTTGTAAGCAAAATCACGATAAAATCAGATCTCATTTCTTTATGTGTAGAAAGGTATTTATTGAATGTTTCTACAAAAATGAAGACAGGCAACAAGCCGAAATTAATTTTCACAGCTATGCTGATATGTCAGGAAAAATAATGCAAGAAACTGAAGTAAAAGAAGCAATACCTGTACATTTTTCAAGAAAATATAATGAATATGAAATCAATGAATTAATCCTTGAATTTGAATCTGCACTAAAAAAATAAATCGAGAATGATTTCTCAACTCTCGATTTATCAAAAAAGCTAAGTCATACCCCCCTAGCTTCATTCATCTAAACTGAATATAATATGTATGTTATCTATCTCCAGAAAAAGCCCAGGTATTACCATCTATAGTTGCTCCAATGGCTAATTCACCATCATCTAACGAAATTCCTAAAGAAGATCCATCCGAAGAAACAGAAGCATATGCTCCATCACTGCCTAAAAATCTAAGTCCGGTTATAGAAGGTACTCCATCGCTAAAGCTAATTGTATAACTACTTCCTGATTGTGTAATAGTAGCTGTTCCATCTGTTACTCCTACAACTCCCATTCCATCAGCTGGGGTATAACCCAGTGATCCTGTATACGTACTTACAGTTTCTGTAGGTAATGTTACGAATACATCTGCAGTTACATCATCTCCATCATCATCACTACCACAGGATATTATAAAAAAAACAGATAATACGATTGCTACTTTTCCCAAATTTTTAAATAAATTGTTTTTCATGTTCATTTTTTAAGTTTTAAAATGGTTTGTTTACTTTTAACAAACATCGGTAATAATATATCTCTTATTTATTATCTGTGGAGGTATGTAGTAATTATGTAGATAAACAACATTCTTGTAAGGACAAAAAAGATAGATCAGGAATCTACAGGTCGTTACAAATCAATAAAAACAGGACTAATAATTTTATATCTTTGGACGGTGTAGAAATATGTGATTTTTTAAAATAGACAATACAGTTTTAAATCACTCGCAAACGTGTGTAAATATCATTTTTAAAGGTACGCCCTACTGGAATATGGTGACCCTCAATTTGTATCGTTTGATCATATTCATGGAAAGAATCAATTTTTTGCCAATTGATAATGTAAGATCGGTGAGTCTGTACAAAAAGAGAACTTTTTAATTGTTGGCTTAGTTTTAAAATAGAGTAGCGTACTGACAGTTTTTTATCACCTGATATCACCAATGAGCAATAATTTTTAGAATCTGTGTGAGCAAAAAGGATATCATTAATATTTACTTTCATTAATTTATTTCCACTTTTTATAAAAATAATATTAGAATCTTTTTCATATTCTTTTTTTTCATCGACTTTATTTTTACCTAATACAGAAAAATGTACAGGTCCTTTATATAATGGATTTATCTTTTTGCCTAAATCAACCTGAGATTCATTAATATTGATATGGATATTTAAGGTAATTAAATCTGATGTGCTTCTAATTACTTCTCGCAATATCTCAGAGACACCATTAGCCCCTCTTATTATATTATAGTCTAAACGATCTAATTCAATAGTTACATCCTTTGATTGATTTCTATGATTCTTAACAATGTGCATCTACTTATTTTTTTAAATTACACCACTATATGATAAAATATTTTAAAAATCATAGCAGCTGAAACCTATAGTAACAGGTCAAAAATAAATAGAAGTAAATAGAACATCCTTGATAAATATCAAGAAATGAAAACAACCTAATAATCATTCTGGAATAGAATAGATTAAAGTAGTTACTTACCTCTTATTCTGCTTAAAGTTTCTGGAGTGAT
The DNA here is from genome assembly GCF_039539305.1 of Aquimarina addita. Taxonomy (NCBI): domain Bacteria; kingdom Pseudomonadati; phylum Bacteroidota; class Flavobacteriia; order Flavobacteriales; family Flavobacteriaceae; genus Aquimarina; species Aquimarina addita. The sequence continues at coordinate 51,562 of NZ_BAABCW010000018.1, forward strand.
ATTTAAATAAGATGCAAGTTGCCCTAAGGAAGCTCTCTGAAATAATTCAGGTTTTTTATCAAATAAACTTTCATAACGTTCTGTAGCATTATGAAAATGTAAATCATTAATTCGTTCAATTAAATTAATATGAAGTTGTTGCACAAACAGCCTCCCAAAACGTTCGAATTTACAGTTTTTACTAACTAAATCTTCAAAGTCCTTAAATGATACCTCATATGCTTTAACTGGTTCTAGTGTTTCAATATTAAATTTACTTTTCTCTCTCTTCACTAAACTTTCAAAAACAGAAGCAGTTTCTTGTTCTATACAAAAGTGAACCGTTATATCTTTACCTTCTTTATAATAAAACATACGTGTCATTCCTGAAATGATAATATAAAAATGATTGCAAACCACTCCGGTTTTACACAATAGATAGTTTTTTGGATATTCTTTGTACACTGCTATTTCCTTAAAAGCAGATTCTATTTCAGGGTTTTGAAACAATAATGAAGGGTTTTCTTGATAGGCTGATTTCTTGATTTTCATAACTTATTTAGATTTCACCAAATTTATTTTGAAATTTTACAATGTAATTTATAGTCTTCTTATCTAAGTTTAATAAACAAAAACTCTTTGGTTCCCCTTTTCAACTTACTATTATTTATAAAATATATTAAAATTATTAACTTGATTAAATAGTACTTTCTAAATCACTCGCAATCGTTTATAAATATCATTTTTAAAGGTACGTCCTACAGGAATATGATGACCCTCAATTTGTATCGTTTGATCATATTCATGAAAAGAATCAATTTTTTGCCAATTGATAATATAAGATCGATGAGTTTGCACAAAAAAAGTACTTTCTAATTGTTTACTCAGTTTTAAAATAGAGTAACGCACTGATAGTTTTTTATCACCTGATATCACCAAAGAACAATAATTTTTAGAATCTGTATGAGCAAAAAGGATGTCATTAATATTTACTTTCACTAATTTATTTCCGCTTTTTACAAAAACAGTATTCGATATATTTTCATCATCTTGTACAAGACTTTTTTTATTAGCAAGAATCAATGCTGCTTGTATATCATCTTTATTAACCGGTTTTGTTAAATAAGCAACAGGATCAATCGCTGCCGCTTTTTTCATGATATCTTTATCTTTATGAGAGGTTGTAAAAAAAATAGGAATATCATATAATTCTTTAATTCTTTTACCCAAGGCAATTCCGTCTTCTTTTCCATTAAGATGAATATCCAAAATGACGGCATCTGGTCTTAACATTCCAATTTGTTCCTGAGCTTCAAAAGGATTATCAGAATTACCAATACATTCATATCCCAGTTCATCCAACGTAATTTTAATATCTTCCAGATGAAAGATATCATCTTCTACAATATATATATTCATGATCTGTGTGTTTTAAGCTGACAAAGATGTAGTACTCGTACCTTTTTCTTTATGCAATAATCTTAATATGGGAATTGATAAGACAAAACGCGTGCCAATTCTTTTTTCTGATGATACCTGTATCGACCCATTATGCATTTTTATAAACCTGTAAACCAGATTAAGACCAAGCCCAGTGCCTTTTTCTCCTTGAGTTCCAATAGTATTTTTTTTCTCTTCTAATGTAAAAAGGTGTTGTAATTGATCTTCAGTCATACCTAATCCTGTATCAACAATAGTACAAATTAAAACATTATTTTCATTTCTAAATTCGATACATATAGTACCTTCTTGTGTATATTTTAATGCATTACTGATTAGATTTCTAAAAATCACATGAAAAGCACCTTTATCAAAACAAATAGAAACCTCTTCCTCATAGTTAATTTCCATAATAGTTTTTTTAAAGGAGGCTTGCTCTTGATAATCAGATATAATTTCTTTTAACTGTTCACCTACAAAAATTTGCTCAGGATGTACTTTATATCCATTCATTTGTTCTAATGACCAGTTCAATAAATTATCTAATGTATTAGAAAGCCTTTCTGAATTTTTTTCTAATTCACCAGAAAGTTCTATAGTCTTCTTATGATTTCCATTTGTTATATGATATTTCAAAATCTTACCTGATCGTTGAAACGGTACAAGCATACCTCGTAAATCATGAGCTATAATAGAAAACAATCGATTTTTTACCTGATTCGTTGCTGATAGTTCTCTTTGTTGTTTACGTAACTTACGAAACGCCCAGATACCTATAAATAATAAACAAAGAAGAACGCCTGAAGCTAATAAATATAAATTCTGTCTGGCTTGTGCTTTTTCTAGAATCTGTATTTGTTTTTGTTTTTCTTTATTGAGATTTGATATCTCTAATTCTTTCTTCTTAGTATCATATTTTTTTTCTAATAAGGCAACTTTTTCAAAAACCTCTTTATTCATTATAGAATCTTGTAAGGTATGGTATTTTTTTATTTTCTGAAGTGCTTTTTTTGGTTCATTAATTTTCTCATAGTATCTTGCTTGTGTTTTAAGTAAATAAATTTTTGATTTTAATGTATTTATATTTTTCTCTATTAAACCTAATTTTTTAATATACTCATCGATTTTGAGGTAATCTTCTTTGATAAAATACAATTCGATTAAATCTTTTATGCTGTGAAAAATATATTTATTATCTCTTGATAATTTTGCATATTCATAAGCTTTATTTAAATATTTTTCTGCCTTTTGATAATTCTTGTAATTATTTAAATACAATAATCCTTTTTCTCTAAAATTAAGTATTAAATAGGTTCCATCTTCAGCTTTATTTGCTAAAACAGTGGAAGAATCAATTGTCTTTTCTGCTTTATCATTTAAACCCAGAGCAGCATAACATTGGGCGAGCTTATGATAATTAAACATTAAACTTAATTGATGGTTTTGGCTTTTAGTAACTGCAATTGACTTTTCCAAAAAAAATTTTGCTTTATCAAAATGTTTCCATTCAAGATACACCCCTCCTAAATTTCTGTACGTACCTCCAATATCTTTTAGGTATCCATACTGTTCTTTCAATTCTAGAGATTTAAAAAAATTTTCTGCTGATTTTTCATAATCTCCAATTTTAAGATAACAATAGCCTAAATGCTCATATGTCTCGTGAATTAATGTTTTATAATTACTTCTTTTTGCTGCAATAATAGTAGAATCCATATAGTCAATCGCAGTATAATAATCGGCTGTTTCATATGATATATAAGCGTTTTGTTCATAATATTTAATCCAACTCTTACTCTTTGGGAAAGGAAGTATTAATTCTCTAGATTTTTTTAATAATGAATAAATTTCTTCATGCTGCTCTTTCCTGATTAATAATGTTATTTTACTACAATATGCATAAGACAAAGCTTCATCCGCCCCAAGATTTTTCGCATTATTAATAGCCTTATCATAATAAGCTAGTGCGTTATTCAATTCTAACTTACGAAAAAACAACCCTGCAATCTCCAGATAAACATAGGTACGACATACAGGAGAAACCTCAATCAACTTTTCTTGGCAATATTTTACTCCTGCGTCAAGATCAGTAACTTTATCCATCTCAACACGCCAAGAAGAACAAAGCTTATCAGTATCCTGAGCATAAGGATCAACCATACTAAGAAACACTAATAAAATAAAACAAAAAGTAAGCTTATTCATTTATAGAATTTATTTAACAAGTAACAATTCTTTCTTATTTTAAAATTTGATTTACCCCATACCATACACTAAGTTACGATGATAAATTTAGCTTCTGGTTTATATACTTCTTCTATAGATAAAAAATAATTGTTAAACTATAGTTTACCTTTATACAATACCATTTATTATTTTGAATTCTAACTGCCATATTACAGCTACAATTAGAATTCTATAATTTTTCAAAAAACCACTAATACAAGTTCGTTTTTAATAGTATAAAACAAGATTATCAATATCGATATCTGCATATATAATAGTGTGTAAAATACAACAATCTCATATCAGTAATCTAATTTTAATTAATTCACAATATAACCAACCACATAAAAACAAGATTATCAAATACTTACATTAAAAAATTAAAAAAATAAGATTTTTTCCCTAAAAAATGTACAATAGAAAGTGTTTATATACGTTACTTTGTAGTAAATAACTTATAAAACCTAATCATATAGTTACATACTTTTTATAAATAACAATCGAGAGTATTGTATATCTATATCATTCTAACCCCCCCACAAAATGAAAAGATTAACATCAATTCTAGTAATTTCCCTTTTTATTTCACAAGCTAATGCACAAGATGTATATGATGATGCTCTAAATGCAGCAAGTTATGCGTATGCTCATTCTAAAAAAGCACATGAATCTAACAATGTATTTCATACTCAGGAATATGCAGATAGAGCTATGGAAGCATTTGATAAAGTAGAAATGCTATCCAATAAGTGTGGTTGCGATGAAGCTAATGAGACAGCATATGAAGCTAAAACCAATATGGAAAACTCTTTAGAACAAGATACTTATGAGCGTAGTAGGTATTATGCAAAACAAGCAAGACAATTAGGTCCTAAAATATTAAAACAATTAACCAATTGTTCTAATATCACATCTACATTATAGAAACCAACAAGAAAAAGAAAAATAGGCGCTATAAACTGACTGACAGTTTATAGCGCCTATTTTTTTTATTACTAATCAGACCTTGCACAGAACCTTCAGATAAAAGACAAAAATGTGGAGTATAAGAGAAACATCTATTTATATATAGTTACTGTTAGGGTTTATACTATAACAACAGCCCATGTCATATTCCCTCTCTTTTATTAATAGGCGTAGTAGGATTATAACCAAAACCAGGAATTTTTAATTCAACTCCTAATTGATCTAATATGTAGCCTATAGTTGCATAGTGATGTACTGCATGACTATTAGCATGAGTCAATATACTCTCTAGCGTATAATTTACTTTCACTTTACCTTGTCCCATATCATCTGTTACATGAATTAAATATTCTGTATTGACATCTATATAAGAGAGTAAAGTTTTCTGTATAGTGTATATATGATCTTTTGCAGCTTCCTTATTAGTTGATAAAACCTCATCTCTTTTACGAGCAGTCAGATCAATATTATTAGTATCCAAACCAGTAATAATACAATCAAAAAAATCTAATGTATGTCGTATGTGTGAACCAATACTGGAGTAATAAGGCCCTATTGAGGTATCACAATACGTTTCTGAGTCTATTTCGTTCAATAATGCAACAGCATTCGTAAGGTTATGATTAATCGAAGATACAATGAGTTTTTTCATAAAATATATAGACGTAAGATACATAATTAACTTACTTACGACTTTACAGAAATGTTAAATTGTTGATTAAAATAAGGTAAAAAAATGTTTTCATATATAGTTTAGTCAGCTTAATACTAAAAAAATTGATTTATAAACAGTAGGATATAGATCACTTTATCTATGGGTTAGCCATAAAAATTGAGATAAAGTGCGCATTTCATCGATTAAATACATTTTTACTTGGATTTAACAAACAAAGTACTGTATATTTGTTCCATTCACAAAAAGCCCCAAACAAAATGAAAAGCTTAACATCAGTTTTATTAGTATCTCTTTTTATCTCACAAATACAAGCACAAGATGTCTATGAAGATGCCTTAACGGCAGCGAGTTATGCATATGCTCATTCTAAGAAAGCGCATGAAGCTAACAATGTATTTCATACTCAGGAATATGCTGATAAAGCATTTGAGGCATTTGATAAAGTAGAAATGTTATCCGACAAATGTGGTTGTCCGGAAGCTAACGAGATGGCATATGAAGCTAAATCAAATATGGAAAGTTCTCTAGGAGAAGATACGTATGAACGTAGTAGATATTATGCTAAACAAGCAAGAGAATTAGGACCTAAAATACTAGAGCAATTATCAGATTGTCGAGCAAATAATGAAGATTTAGCATCTAATGAAGATATGGATAGTGTAGATGAAGATATCGTTTTAGCAGCTACAGAAGAAGTATCCAGAAAACAATTAGAATTAGAAGAGCAAAGACGTCAATTAGAAATTGAGCAAGAAAAATTAAAACAACAAATAGCTGAACAAGAAGTAGCTAAAGCTGAGTTTGAAGCAATGCGAGCTGCAGAATTAATAGAACAAACAGCAATAAAGACAAAAGCAGAACAAGCATTATCTAAATTAGAAAATGCATTACAAGAATTAGGTATTGCATTTAATGAAGAAACAATGTTTGAATCTCAAGAAGAATATTCGAGAAGTGAATCTGATTTAAAAAATGAAACCTTAGAAGATACAAAAAGCTTTTATGTAAACAGAGCTAAAGAATTAACAGAGATAGCAATGGAACAGCTTGCAAGTTACTCAGAAAATGAATAGATCTTAAATTTTATTTTGTCGCCCCAAAATAAAATTTTTTAAAAGACTGTCTGAAAAGATGGTCTTTTTTTTATTTATAGCTACTGAATTATGTAGAAATCAAAAGAACTGATTCTCATAATCGCAATGAGTTGATCTCTTTTTTATTATTTCTATTGTTAATAAAATTTAAATCTCAAATCATGATTATATGGAATAATTCCATAAATTTGGAATAATTCCAAAATATAATATATTGAGAACCATATTACATCTTGATCTGGATACCTTTTATGTATCTGTAGAACGCCTGATCAATAGTTCATTACAAAACAAACCACTATTAGTAGGCGGCATTAGTGACCGTGGTGTAGTCGCTGCTTGTAGCTATGAGACCAGAACTTTTGGAGTACATTCTGGTATGTCTATGAAAATAGCTAAGGAATTATGTCCAGAAGCTACTGTCATTAAAGGTAATGCAGGAACTTATAGCAAATATTCTGATGTCGTTACAGACATTATCAAAGAAAAAGTACCTGTATTCGAAAAAGCAAGCATTGATGAATTTTATGCTGATCTCTCTGGAATGGATAAGTTCTTTGGAGCCTATACCTATGCTTCAGAACTGAGACAACAAATTATAGCAGAAACTGGATTACCTATATCTCTGGGGTTTGCTCAAAATAAAATTGTGTCTAAAGTTGCTACTAGTGAAGCAAAACCCAACAATCAATTAAAAATAGACTCCGGTCAGGAGATACCTTTTCTAGCTCCCTTATCTGTAAAAAAAATTCCGATGGTGGGGCTTAAAACGTATCAAACACTTAGAGGATTAGGAGTACGATATATAAAAACTGTTCAGGAAATGCCTGTAGATGCAATGAAAAGTGTATTAGGTGTTAATGGGGTTACCATTTGGAAACGTGCTAATGGTATTGACAACACCCCGGTTATTGCATTCTCTGAGCGTAAATCGATATCTACTGAACGAACATTTGACCGAGATACTATAGATGTACATAAGTTGAGACACATTCTCATCGCAATGACAGAAAACCTGTCTTATCAGTTACGCAGAGGAAATAAGCTCTCTGCCTGCATTACTGTAAAGATCAAATACTCCGATTTTAACACCTACTCTAAACAACTTAAAATCCCATATACCAGTGCTGATCACATATTAATTCCTAAGATTTTAGAACTCTTCGAGCAACTACATCAAAAAAGACTATTAGTGCGGTTAATAGGAATTAGATTTAGCCATTTGGTTAGCGGTAATTATCAGATTAATCTTTTTGATGATACCGAAAAACAATTGAATCTTTATAAAGCATTAGATCTGATAAGGGATCGCTATGGAGATCGAAGTGTCATCCGGGCGGTAGCCATGGGATCTAAAACGATCGGCAGAATACAGAATCCTTTTAATGGTCAGCCACCTGTAGTCTTAGCACATAGAAAAGAGTAGTTAGAATCTTTACTTGTAGAGTAATGAATACAAAATACTAAAACAACTAAACATAAAAATAGTATCAAGTCCTAACTATTAGGATACAAAACTTTTTAAACTTTAAAACCCTGAAACTACAAACAATAAATGTACCTCAATTGCCATTCATATTATAGCTTACGTTTTGGAACGTTTTCTGAAATTGATTTATTAGAATTAGCTAAAAAAAACAATGTAGATTGTCTGGCATTAACAGATATAAACAATACATCAGCATGTCTCAATTTTATTCGCAAAGCAAAAGAATATCAAATAAAGCCTATTGTAGGTATCGATTTTAGAAATGCTGATAATATTTCTTTATATATAGGGTTAGCACGAAATAATCAAGGATACAAAGAATTGAATGATTTTCTTTCTTATCATTCTCATCATAAAATCGCATTTCCTGATATTGCTCCAACATTCAAAAATGCATTTATCATATACCCGTTTAAACAAGCATTAGCTATAAACAAACAACAATTTGACACACATGAATTTATTGGAGTCTCTGATCGTGAGCTTACTAAGCTTCAGTTCTCTCCACTATATGAACAACAGAATAAATTAGTTATACTACAACCGGTTACCTTTAGAACTAAAAAAGATTTTAATGCCCATCGATTACTAAGAGCTATTGATAATAATATAGTGCTCAGTCGACTTCCGGAAGAACAACAAGCCTGCTTTTCAGAAAAAATGATTCCGCAACAAGAAATACAAGCTAAATTTTCTGAATTTGATTTTATAATAGAAAATACTCTTTATATACAATCCAACTGCACAATAGAATTTAATTTTTCTAAAAACAAACCATCCCTTAATCAAAAAACATACACTGGTTGTATCAAAAAAGACGCAATATTATTACGTAAACTTTGCCAGAAGGGACTCCCCTATCGATACCGTAACCCTTCTCAGGAAATATTAGACCGGATAGAAAAAGAATTATCCTTGATTACTAAAATGAATTTTGTATCCTATTTCCTGATCAATTGGAGAATCATTACCTATGCGCGGGCTAAAGGGTATTACTATGTAGGGCGTGGTAGCGGCGCTAATAGCATTGTAGCATACTTACTCAAGATTACAGATGTAGACCCCGTGGATTTAGATCTGTATTTTGAGCGTTTCATGAATTCACATCGTACGAGTCCTCCAGATTTTGACATTGATTTCTCCTGGAAAGACAGACAGGATATTACTCAGTTTATTTTCTCAGAGTTTAATCACGTAGCATTAATGGGAGCCTATGTCACTTTTCATTATAAAGGGGCTGTTAGAGAACTAGGCAAAGTATTTGGATTACCTAAGTTTGAAATTGATAAATTAAGTACTGGTGCGTATAACATCAACTCTCTGGATCAAATAAATAAATTAGTAATTACCTATAGTCAATTAATACAAGGGATGCCCAATTATCTAAGTATTCATGCCAGTGGCATCCTGATTAGTGAAGAACCTTTGCATTATTATGCTGCTACAAACTTACCTCCAAAGGGGTTTCCTACTGTACAATTTGATATGATTATCTCAGAAGATCTGGGACTATATAAATTTGATATTTTAGGACAACGAGGATTAGCAAAAATTAAAGATACCATAGGCATTATTAAATACAATCAACCAGAAAAAGCCACTTTTGACATCCATGATATCAAACGATTCAAAAAAGATTCTAAAGTAAACTCACTAATACGGGATGCTAAATGTATGGGATGCTTTTACGTGGAATCCCCTGCTATGCGAATGTTACTAAGCAAACTAAAAACAGACAACTATCTGGGACTGGTTGCAGCAAGTTCCATTATTAGACCCGGTGTAGCAAAAAGTGGGATGATGCGCGAATATATTCTCAGAGAACATGATCCAGAAAGAAGAAAAAATTCACATCCTATTATGTTAGAATTAATGCGTGACACTTACGGAATTATGGTATATCAGGAAGATGTTATTAAAGTAGCACACGTATTCGCAAAACTAACATTAGATGAATCAGATATACTAAGACGGGGTATGAGTGGAAAATTCAGATCCAGGACAGAATTTAAAGAAGTACAAAAAAAATTTATGACTAATTGTAAAGCTGAAGGATATGAAGATACACTAACTCAGGAAATATGGGAACAAGTAGCCAGTTTTGCCGGATATGCTTTTCCAAAAGGACATTCTGCTTCTTATGCTGTAGAAAGTTATCAAAGTTTATTTCTCAAAGCTTATTTTCCTCTGGAATATATAGTTGCAACCCTTAATAATGGTGGTGGGTTTTATCGTCCTGAAATATACTTACACGAAGGAAAAATGCTAGGTGCTACTATAAGACTACCTTGTATCAATACTAGTCATTACGAACATATTCTTAAAGGAAAAACAATATTTATTGGCTTATTAATGCTTAGAAATCTTGATCATCGAACAATAGAATCTATCTTATCAGAAAGACAACAACGAGGAAGTTTTACCTCTTTAGCAAATTTTATAGACAGAATATTAATTAGTATTGAACAAATCACGATTCTTATTAAAATTGAAGCATTCAAATTCACAAAAAAAAACATACACGAATTATTATGGGAAGCACATATCAAATTAAATAATGTAGTACCAGAATATCTACATCAACCTCTATTATTTGAACAAAAACAAACAAATTATACCATGCCCCAGTTAAAAACATCAAAACTAGAGGCTGCTTTCGAGCAAATAGAATCGCTTGGGTTTCCATTATGTGGATATTATGAATTGTTAGCATCAAAACCTCTTAATAACAATGATGCTTCTCAACTAAAAAGTTATGTGAATAAGCGTATTGATATTTATGGATATCTTATCACAATAAAAAACACAAAGACATCTACAGGAAAACAAATGATTTTTGGTACTTTTCTAGACCAATCCGGAACAATATTCGATACCGTCCTATTTCCAAAAACTGTCAAACAATATAAACTTAATGGAAAAGGAATTTATCGTATCTATGGAAAAGTGGTAGAAGAATTCAATTTTCTAAGTATAGAAGTCATTAAAATTGTAAAACAAGATTATATTCAGGATCCAAGATATATATAATAATATTTCATATTAATGAAACACTAATTCAACAATAGTATCAAATATACCCAAAAGTACAACGTTGTTTTTTCATATATTCGAGAGTGTAAGTAACTATAATAATTGATTTTTAATTCTTACTCTTATCATCTCTTTTTTTTAGTAAAGAATCAACAAAATGTTTTCGATATTCAGAAGGTGCCGTGCCATATTCCTCACGAAAAATTTTAGATAAATAACTTTTACTGGATATTCCTGCTAAATCTACAATTTCAGACATAGAATACTCTGTATTAAGCACTAAATCTTTGATAAGGTCTAGTCGGACACGTTGAATATATTGATTCACTGAAAAACCATACAAACTATGAAATCCTTCTTGTAGTTTATTAGCATTAAGTCCTACTGCTGTAGCAATATTAGATATATTATCTAACTCAGAAATACTACTCTTAATTAACTCTGTAGCCTGCTCTATTTGTTTGATTTCTGTTCTCCTTAGAATATTCCTCTTGGAGATTTCTACTAAATCATCTTCGTATTGTAGTATTTGCTCCGTAAGCATTTGATATGCTTTTCCTTCTAAAAAAAGTTTTTTAACAAAATCCTTACCATTAAACGCTTGCATCTCCCTAAATAAATCAGCAAGTTTAAGGCTGTAAAAACCGTCATGATAAAAAGTATTCTCGGCTTTAATATCATTAAACAATTGCTGCAAATTTTCATCCATGGTGATCAGCTCACATTGAATTTTACTCTGAAATTTTTCACGTGTGATTTCTAAACTATTGATTACCGTATGTACATTAGCTCTAAATCGTAAAATATGTCCATTAAATAAGTCACTTGCAACAACAGCTTCTTGATATTGTGTGATCTCATGCACTTCTTCATAATTCTCAAAATGATGATGAAGAGAACCCTCCAGACAATATAAAAACTTCAATGGGTGTATCTCATTAACCGTGAACTGAAATTCTACATCTTGGCTAAAGATACAGTCGTACTGTATAATTCCCATACCACTATCAAAATTGATCCCTTTAATATTACCTGTTCCAATATGCGATGGTAGATTAAGAAAGTATTCACCACAACTTTCATTATATGTCGTATCAAATGCTTTTGAAATATCACTCATCACCTCCTTAATAGGAAGTGAATTTACCTCTATTGCAATCATATTAATCTTTTTGGTTTTGTGTGATCGTTATAACAAACTTAACAAAAGTAAAAGATTTTAAACTGTCAATTCAATTTTTATTAACTATTAAAATTAATACTATTAATCACTAAATATTAAAACGTCGAAAATTAGCTCTTCATAAATAACATTTTCAGGAAATCATCTAATCACACTGTGTCCAATCTTGTAAATCCAGATACATTTTATGAAATATAATTTCAAAAGTAAACTATGAGTTATTGAACAATTTAACTATCAACAAACTACGTAAAAAAATACAATTGAATACAAATTCAAGGCTCTTAATTATTTTATAATTTCACAAACAATTATTGCTTATAATTCAATATTTTAATAATTACATAGCATATAACCTATTATTAATATGTAATTTTTTAAATATTATTACTCAAAATGCTAATAAAGATTAATACCTTGCTAGTATACATATCAAATATGAATTCATATACAGATCATCCTATTTTTTCTTCATATGCATACCAACAAGGTACGTTTGATGAAGTTTTTGATAAAGACTATAAAGTGAAACCCGTTTATCAAACCTTATTTGATATTTATGGTGCACATTCTATTCCTGACTTCTCTATACTTAATGAGAAAGCAAAAACTTCATTTTTTAATCAGGGTATTACTTTTCAGGTATACGGTAATAATCAAACAAAAGAAAAAATATTTCCTTTTGATTTGTTCCCTAGAATTATTGATCATAAAGAATGGGATCATATCGAAAAAGGCGTATTACAGCGTAGTAAAGCGTTAAATCTGTTTTTATGGGATTTATATCATGACAAAAAAATTATAAAACAAGGTATTGTACCCGAAGAATTAATTAATTCCTCAGCAAATTACCTTAAAGAAATGGAAGGCTTTAATCCACCCGGGGGAATTTACAATCATATTTCGGGAACAGATCTTATAAAACATGCAGATGGTAATTATTATGTATTAGAAGATAATATCAGATGTCCATCCGGCGTGAGTTATGTAGTATGTAACAGAACCGCTTTAAAAAGAGCGTTATTTGGTGTTTTTGATAAATATCAAATACAATCAGTAACAGATTACAGTCAAAATCTTTTAGAAATTTTAGAAACTGTTAAGCCCAAAGGAGTAGACAACCCAACCTCGGTAGTATTAACTCCAGGTGTATTTAATTCTGCTTATTATGAACATTCATATCTTGCAAAAGGAATGGGCGTTGAACTAGTGGAAGGAAGAGACCTCTTTGTTGAAAAAGGTTTTGTTTATATGAAAACCATTAATGGTCCTAAAAGAGTAGACATTATTTATAAAAGAATCGATGATGCCTTTATTGATCCAAAATCATTTAACAAAGATTCTGTACTAGGGGTTCCTGGATTGTTTAAGGCTTATCTAAGAGGAAATGTATGTCTGGTAAACGCTCCCGGAACGGGCGTTGCTGATGACAAGGCAGTATATACATATATGCCAGAAATTATTAAATACTATCTCAATGAAGAACCTATTCTAAACAACGTACATACCTACCACTGTAGCAGACCTGATGACCTTAAGTTTGTATTAGAAAACGTTCATAAGCTAGTTATTAAACCTGTAGATGAAGCTGGAGGTTACGGAATATCTATTGGTAATAAATTGACATTAGAAGAAATTGCAAAAGTTAAAGAGGTTATTAAAAAACATCCCAGAAAGTATATTGCACAACCTATTATGTCACTTTCTGTTCACGCGACTTATATTGAAGGAGAACAATCTTTTGAACCTCGTCATGTGGATCTGAGAACATATACCTTATTAGGAAAAGATAAAAGTTTTACATTAAAAGGCGGACTAACCCGTGTCGCATTGCAAAAAGGTAATTTAATAGTGAACTCTTCTCAAGGAGGTGGCTCTAAAGATACCTGGGTTTTAAAAAAATAAAATATGCTAGCAAGAGTTGCAAATAATCTATTTTGGATGGGGCGTTATATCGAGCGCTCAGAACACGTAGCAAGATATCTATGTGTTAACTATTTTTCTTCTTTGGATGCTCCTAATGACCATTCACAATCAAGACAATTTGTTTTAAAATCTATGCTTTTTATGGTGGGAGACCCCCATGATAGTGACGAAATATTGTATGATAAAGATGTACTATATGATATCGGATTGAACCCAGAAAAATCATATTCCATTATTAATTGTGTAAAATTAGCTCGTGAAAATGCCAATAGCGCGCGAGATATCATTTCTACAGAATTATATGAAGCTATTAATAAGTTTTATCATTACGTTTTAAATTATTCTGTAGAAGATTATGTAAAGAAAGGACTTTATGACTTTACGACTAATATAATGGAGTTTACTGCTATCCTGAAAGCAAAAGTTAGAACTACTCTTCTATTTGATGAAGTATATTCTATTATAAAACTAGGTCTTAAGCTTGATCGAGCTACTCAGGTAATACGAATTATCAATGCAAAATATCATGATATCCTTGTGATTAGCAATCAAAAAGAAGCAAGTATAGGCAGTAGTCTGGAATGGTCTACATTACTCAAATGTGTAGAATCATATGATATGATGAACCGCTTTCAAAAAAAGATTCCCAATAGTGTTAATACATTAGATTTTCTAATATTAAATGAAAACTGTCCCCGATCGGTGATTAATAGTCTAAACGGAGTCGCTGAACATATTCAGGTGTTATCCTCAGAGAAGAAACCTCCGAAGGACTCTACTATCTTTCTGGTTAATAAAATTTATACAGAATATAAGTATAAATATATTGAAGAAATTGAAGTTGATTTTCAAACTTTTATAGAGAAAATTTTAAATGATCTCGTATCCATTAGTAAAAAAATGGAAAAAGAGTATTTTAATTATTAATTCAAATTACATGGTAAACTAAACCTTTCTCATTTATTATAAATCAATTTGTTATTACATAGTATAGGTTCAATCATTCTAATATAGAAAACAAAATTCATCTTGAATTAATTCTAGTTTAATTAATGGTCCGTCCTTTTTTATCCAACATACGTCATAAAGTTACTTTTATTTGATCCTAAATTTGCAAAACTTATTTAGATCAAATAAAAATAAAAAATGCTACTCGACACACAAACCAACCTATTAACCGATCAGAAGGTTAATCCATTTTTTAATACAGAATCAAAGTATATTTATGAAGAATACCTTCAAAAAGCGATACAATCTGTCTCTGGCTTCTTAGATAATCCACAGTTTTATAGTGGTGAACTCCCAGAAAAACTAAGATCAAAAGAACAGCTCATAAAAGCAGATCCGACAAAAATGTTATCAATTGATGACACCTTAGCACAAATAAAAGAACTCTATCTGGATCACGCGATTTCATTTCACCATCCAGACTATGTAGCACATCTTAACTGTCCTGTATTATTACCTGCATTGATAGGTGATCTTATTGCCTCCTCTGTTAACACCGCTGTAGAAACCTGGGATCAGAGTACTTCTGCTACCTTGATCGAACAAGAAATGATAAGATGGACTTGCTCAGAAATAGGGTTACCCTCTATATCCGACGGGGTCTTTACCAGTGGTGGTACACAATCCAATTTTATGGCGCTATTAATGGCACGAGATCATCACGCTTTTAAGCATTATGGATTGAATCTTAAAGAAAATGGTTGGTCTGATGTAGTATCAAAATTTCGTTTTTTCTGTTCAGAAAAGGCTCACTTTAGTATTAAAAAAAATGCTGCCTTATTAGGTATGGGATATGATTCTGTTATTTCTATAGCTACAGATGATCGTATGAAAATGAAACCTGAAGCTTTAGTTCAGGCGATAGAAAAAGAAAAACAATCAGGTAATATTCCCATTGCAGTAGTCGCTACTGCCGGCACCACTGATTTTGGCAGTTTTGACCCTTTGACAACGATAGCAAAAGTTGCGAAAGAATATGATATTTGGTTTCATGTGGATGGAGCCTATGGTGGCGGATATATTGTTACAGAAACGCATAAACACTTACTAAATGGTATAGCAGATGCGGATTCTGTAACCATTGATTTTCATAAAACAATGTTTCAGCCTGTATGTTCCAGTGCATTTTTGGTAAGAGACACAAAACATTTTAAATATGTTTCCTATTATGCAGATTATCTAAACCCATTAGAGCATAGAGATGAAGAGTGCCCTAATCTGATCGAAAAATCAATACAAACCACACGTAGATTTGATGCTTTAAAACTATGGTTTACCTTAAAAATGACAGGGGCAAAAACTATTGGTTCTTTTCTGGAAAAAGTACACTATCTGGCATTAGATCTGTATCACAGCATCAAAGATGACCCTTATTTTGAAATAGCACATAAACCCGAACTAAGTACCCTAGTATTTAGATATAAAGCTTCTGGAATTAAAGAGGATACTATTCATGACACTATCAATCTATATATCAAAAACACGCTTTTTAAATCCGGTCAGGCTTCTGTAGCCAGCACAAAATTACATGGTAATATCTATCTTAAATTTACCTTATTAAACCCTAAAAGTACGATCGATGATGTTTTAAATATCATTAAGATGATCAAAGAAACGGCAAGTAATTACAAAAACTATAATTAAATAAGACCATGCATACTACAAAAGAAAACATAGCAGATTTTATTGCAATAGGCGTTGGTCCAATGAACTTGGGATTAGCCTGTTTAACAGAACCTATCAAAGACTTACAAGGCATTTTCTTCGATAAAAAAGAAAAATTTAACTGGCACGCAGGAATGTTGTTACAGGATACGACCTTACAAATTCCATTTATGGCAGATTTGGTAACGTTGGCAGATCCTACAAGTCCCTTTAGCTTTCTTAATTATATCAAAGAACAAGGAAGGATCTATTCTTTTTATATACGCGAAAACTTTTTGCTCCTCCGCAATGAATATAATCAATATTGCCAATGGGCACTTAGCAAATTATCAAACATTCATTTCCAAACTGAAGTAATCTCAACAGCTTATAATGAAGCTGGTCAATATTATACAGTAGTTACAAAGTGTATAAAAACAAATGAAGAAAAAGTATATTTCTGTAGAAAATTGATCTTAGGAACCGGCAATCAACCCTATGTGCCTGCTTGTTGTAAAAAACTAAAAGGAAAAGCAATTCACTCATCCTCATATCTATCACATAAATCAAAAATACAAACTAAAAAATCGATTACTGTAGTAGGTAGCGGACAGAGTGCTGCTGAGATCTTCTATGATCTCTTACAAGAAATCGATCAGAGAGGTTATGAACTCAATTGGATCACACGCTCACCCAGGTTCTTTCCACTAGAATATTCAAAACTTACACTGGAAATGACTTCGCCGGAGTATGTAGATTACTTTTTTAATCTACCATCAGACAAACGTAATGATTTAATTAAAAACCAAAAACACCTGTATAAAGGGATCAATCAGGATTTAATTGCCAATATTTATGATCTTATATATACCAAAAGATTAACTCATGATATAAAAATTAATCTTAGAACCAATTCAGAAGTGCAGGAGGTTATTTATGATGAAAGTTTAGAACGCTTCTATATGGATATTCATCAGCATGAAGAGGATAAATATTATAAATTCCAAACAGAAGAGTTGATACTAGCCACTGGTTATGCGTATCAGCAACCGGCATTTATTGAAGGTATCAAAGATCAAATTCGTTGGGATGAAAACCAACGGTATGATGTACATCGTAATTATGCAATTGATCATAAGGGTACAGATATTTTTGTGCAAAATGCAGAATTATATACCCACGGATTTGTAACACCGGATTTGGGTATGGCTTGCTATCGTAATTCCTATATTATTAAAGAGCTAACAGGTACTGATCACTATGCCGTTGAAAAACGAATTGCTTTTCAACAATTCGAAGTGACACAAGAAGAACAAATCGAAAAGCAAGAACCTGTCTTATGAAAAACTTTTTAATTCTAATGACCTTAGTAGCTGTTGTTAGTGATTATCTCTTACATCCTTTTTATCCGCATTTTTTTGAAGCACGTTTTGGGGTTACCGATCCTACCTATGTTGGGTATTATTTTGCAGCAATATGCTTTATGGTCATGATTGCATTTCCATTTTGGGCTTATATTTCAAAAAAGGTTGCTGAACTTAATATTTTAGTCTATACGCAATGTATTGCTGGTATTTTAGCGCTCTGCTGCTTCTGGACAACTTCCTATCTCAATTTCTGGATTATATCGCTAGTGATGATCCTTTTTAAAGGAAGTTACCTATTGGTGTACCCATATATTCTAAAAATAATCACTAAAAAAGAACATCCGGGAACCATTGGTTTATTATCAGTGGTTGTACATCTAGGTGGAATATTAGGCGCCGTCATTGGTGGATTAACAGTTGATCTGATCGATGCTGGATATATCTATCTGATTATGGCAGCAGGAGATTTTATACAAATGGGGATGAGTGCATATTTACTAAACAGTAAAAAGTATACAATTCAAAAAACGGAAGAATCAGCAGCTCATAGTTTTGATAAAAAAATAGTCCCCAAAGGTTTTATCCTTAAGATTGGATTGATTACAATGATTTTGTATTTCAGTGATTTTTTGATCCGACCATTTTTTGCCACCTATTGGGAAAGTGTATCCATATATGATTCCAAGTTTATTTCTGGTACTATATATGCTATTCCTGGATTTGTAGCCTTATTTGCTTTATGGATCAATTCAAAACGAGAAAGCAGTAACAATTTTAGGGGTATTATTTCTGCTTTACTCATAGGGGTTGTCGGGCTATTAGCACAAGGCATACCTATAGAAGGTGCAATTGTAATAGGTAGAATCATTTATGGATGGGCCATTTTTCAAGGCGTTGTAAAATTTGACATCCTGTTATTTGAATTAAGTACTCCGGACTCCTATGCCTTAGATTATAGCAAAGTTCATTTTTTTCAAAATCTGGGAGTACTGATATCTTCAATATCTGTAGGATTAATTGTAGAAAATCAAGGACTACAAGTACCCTTTTTGATTGCTTTCATTGGTTTTGTAATCACATTACTACTTTACTTCCTTGTTTTTAAAGTTGAATTAAAAGTAGCCATCAAAAATTTAGCAAAAACCTAAGTGTATAATGGATCAAAATTTAAAAAACACATACAATAAAGACCACTATTTGTTTACAAAACATGTTGATGGCTTGGGCGATATCCAAATTCGTCGATTTAGAATCACTCAAGATAGTGAAACATTACATCAATGGGTCAACATGGACTATGCCGTTTTTTGGGGAATGCAAGGTTTTTCTTTAAAACAGGTGGGCTATGAATATGCCAGATTGATGCATCCGGATCACTATGATATTTTTGTAGGAGTTTATAAAAACCAACCTGTTTTTGTATTAGAAAAATATCATCCTCAACAAGATCGTATCTGCAAGCATTTTGATGCAAAAGAAGATGACTGTGGTATTCATATTATTGTGGCACCACCAGAGAAAAAAATTCCAAATTTTACCTGGCATCTATTCCAGAGTATTATGGAGTTTGTTTTTCAGGATACAACCATTAACAGGATTTTAGTAGAACCTGACATCAGAAACAAAAAAATGTTTGCTCTTTGCCAGCGAATTGGTTTCCAACTAGATAAAATAATAGAATTACCAGAAAAAACAGCACAACTGGCTTTCTTGTCCAGAGAACAATACCAACTTACAGAAGCATCACAAATCCACAAAAGAAGCGCTATGAATACTCTTGATAATACCGTATCACCACAACAATCAATTCACCACCTACAACCTGAAATATGGAAAAGAGCAACCACCTTATTAATTAAGAAGGCTCTTACTGAATTTAGTCACGAACTGTTAATCAAACCTACACTTCTGGAGCAATTAGATAATGGATGGAATACATATACCATACAAACAGATATTGATACCATTCATTATCAGTTTATAGCGAAACCATTAGCTATGAATCATTTTTGGATCGAAACTGACTCAATCATCAAAAATGAAAAACAGCAAGAAGCCCCACTAGATGCCATTTT
This sequence comes from Aquimarina addita, assembly GCF_039539305.1. Lineage (NCBI taxonomy): Bacteria > Pseudomonadati > Bacteroidota > Flavobacteriia > Flavobacteriales > Flavobacteriaceae > Aquimarina > Aquimarina addita. The sequence goes on from NZ_BAABCW010000018.1 coordinate 71,668, forward strand.
ATTTATCAAAGAATTCAGAAAACAACTAGGGATCAGCAATGATCAAATGCCTGTATATTTAGAAGAAATCATTAGTACTTTATATGGTAGTGCTTATAAACTCTCAAAGGGAAATCCTACCTCTGAAGAATTGGTTGATGCAGATTTTCAGACAATTGAACAATCAATGACAGAAGGGCACCCGGGTTTTGTAGCTAATAACGGACGCATTGGATTTGATAGCAGTGATTACAGAGCCTACGCACCAGAAGCCGGTAACTCATTTTCTTTGTTGTGGTTAGCGGGTCATAAAAACAGGGCAGTGTATGCCGCAACAGAAGAATTACCATACGATACATTAATACAACAAGAATTAGATCAACATACGATTACAACTTTTCAGAAAATCATAGTAGATAAAGGATATAGCCCTGATGACTATTTTTTTATACCTGTACACCCCTGGCAATGGTTTAATAAAGTTGCTAATATATATGCTCCGGAAATTGCAACAGGAAACCTTATCTGTCTTGGATATGGTCCGGATCAATATATGGCACAACAATCCATCAGAACATTATTTAATATCACTAATCCTCATAAACTGTATACTAAAACCGCTTTATCTATTCTTAATATGGGCTTTATGAGGGGATTACCTTTATATTATCTGGGTACTGCACCAAAAATGGCTGTATGGCTGGAGGAATTATTATATAATGATCCCTTTATACAACAAACTGGATTCAGAATGCTGGGAGAAATAGCCTCAGTAAGTTACGTAAATCCATATGTAGAAGAATTTGGTCCTCATAATGACTATAATAAAATGTTAGCTTCTTTATGGAGAGAGAGTCCGGTATCTGCAATCACAGAAGGGCAACAACTCATGACCATGGCAGCATTTCTCCATATTGATCAACATAATGAAGCCTTATTACCTAAAATTATACAAAAATCAGGTATATCAATAGAACAATGGCTACACAAATATCTAGATGTATATCTAAGTCCTCTACTACATTGTTTCTATCATTTTGATCTGGTCTTTATGCCACACGGTGAAAATTTAATAATGGTGTTAGAAGATCATATTCCTGTAAAGGCATTACTAAAAGATATTACTGAAGAAGCATGTATTCTTAATCCAGATGTAACATTACCAGATCATCTAAAACGAATGTACGCACCTGTACCAGAAGATGTAAAACTGCTATCCATATTTACAGATGTATTTGATGGCTTCTTTAGATTTATGTCTCATATTCTTGCAGAGCATGCCGATTTTTCTGAGCAGAAATTTTGGAAAACAGTAGCATCTATTATACACAAGTATCAGGAACAATACCCTGATAACCAAGCAAAATATAAACAATATGATCTGTTTGCTCCTGATTTTCATCTGTCATGTTTAAACAGGCTCCAATTAAATAATCATAAACAAATGATTGATCTGGACGATCCGGTAGCCTTATTGCAATTTGCCGGAAAATTAGAAAATCCAATTGCCGCATATAGTAAAAACACCGTAGCAGTAGTTTCTTAATCATGACAACTCTTATGAACAAACATAAAGAAATAATGAATATAGTTTTTTCTAAAACCATTCAGAATTTTGGCACTATAGAACTACGTCATCTCGATATAGAAAAAGATATACATACCATATACGAATGGGTGAGTAAACCGTATGCATCTTTTTGGGGAATGCTGGACAAACCTCTGGAAGCTATAAAATCAGAATATACCCAATTAATCTCCAGAGAAAATTATGAAGTTTTTATAGGGATGTATAAAGATGAACCCATTTTTTTAATGGAAAAGTATAAAGCTTCTACTGATCGTATTTCCTCTTATTATGATGCAAAAGATGGAGACTACGGAATGCATATTCTGGTAGCACCTCCTCAACAAAAGATACACGACTTTACATGGAATGTATTCTCTACAATAGTATCCTATTTTTTTACCCAACCACAGATTAGTAGAATCGTGGTAGAACCGGATATTAGAAACAAAAAGATACATGAACTCAATAAAAAGGCAGGATTTTATTACTTAAAAGAAATAAACCTACCAGAAAAAAAAGCTGCATTAGCTTTCTGCAGGCCAGAAGATTTCAGAAAAGCCAGTAACGGATATCAACAATATCAAAAAACTATGAATAAGATATCAATACCAAACACTGAAGCGCAAAACATATCTCATTTAAAACCTGACATTTGGAAAAAAGCTAACATAGCCTTAGTTAGAAAAGCCATCAGTGAATTTGCACATGAATTAATTCTGAAGCCTAAAAAAATTCTGGAAATAGATGAAGTAGATACCTATATCATTGTATCAGATACACCAGGAATTACCTATGAGTTTAGCGCTATATTAAAATCTCTCGATCATTGGGTCATAGACGAAACAACCATACAAAAAAAACATAATGGAATTAATCAGGAAATAGAAGCCTTATCGTTTATAGTTGAGTTTAGACATACGCTAGGAATTCCTGAAACGTTACTCGCGGTTTACCTTGAAGAAATTTCGAGTACGCTCGCTAGTGCAGCTTATAAATATTCGAATCAACAGTTTTTTTCAAAGGAATTAATCCAAGGTTCATTTCAGGTAATCGAACACGCAATGACAGAAGGGCATCCTTGTTTTATTGCAAATAATGGTAGAATTGGTTTTAATGGTGAAGATTATATTAAATATGCCCCGGAGACCAATCAACCATTTAAAATATATTGGTTGGCCGGACATAAGAGCAAAGCAACATATTCATCAGCTCAGGGACATTCTTATAATACAATGATGCGAAAAGAATTAGGCATCCATACAATTGCTAAGTTTAATTCTGAATTAGAATCTTTAGGATTAGATCCGGCAGCATATCTATTCATGCCAGTACATCCCTGGCAATGGAATCATAAAATTATTCAGGTATTTTCATCAGATATAGCGAATCAGCATATCATATTTCTTGGAGAAAGTAATGATGAGTATTCAGCGCAGCAATCTATTAGAACGCTGTACAATCATAGTAGTCCAGAAAAAATGTATACTAAAACTGCATTATCTATTCTGAATATGGGCTTTATGCGAGGTCTTTCTCCTTATTATATGAAAAGCACACCAGCCATTACCGAGTGGATTACAGAAATACTAGGAAAAGATGAATTCTTAAAACAAGTAGGTTTTACCATGCTAGGAGAAGTTGCTACGATGGGGTTTGAGAACACATATTATGAAGTACTAGGAAAAACAAATGCACATAATAAAATGTTGTCTGCCTTATGGCGTGAAAGTCCTCATACTAAGATTAAAGAACAACAACAATTAATGACCATGGCAGCATTCCTACATCTTGATACAGAAGGGAATTCTTTTCTCAACGCATTAATTGATGCATCACCTTATGACACTAAAACATGGGTAGATCGCTATCTACAAGCATATTTAAGTCCACTACTCCATTGCTTTTTTAAATATGAATTAGTATTTATTCCCCATGGAGAGAATTTAATAATGGTCATGGAAAATCATACACCTGTAAAAATTCTTATGAAAGATATTACAGAGGAGGTAATCGTTTTCGATCCTGATTTAGATTTACCAGAAAAGGTACAGCGCTTATATGCGGAGACCTCAGATAGCATGAAAGTGTTAACAATCTTTACAGACATATTTGATAGCTTTTTTAGATTTATGTCCGCTATTTTGGATACACATCACGGATATTCAGAAGCATGTTTCTGGGAACAGGTAGCCGACTGTATACATCAATATCAATCACAGCATCCAGAGCTACAACCTGTTTATGAAAGATATGATTTATTTATACCAGAATTTGACAGATGTTGTCTAAACAGATTACAACTTAAAAATACCAGGCAGATGCTAAACCTTGCAGATCCTATCGAAAGTCTGATTTTAGAGGGAACATTAAAAAACCCTATTGCAGCCTACAAACATACTATCAAAAAAGAACCACTCACAGAATCTGTGTAATCATTAATATTCATTTGCAACTAACAAAAATTAACTATTCTTAAAACTTAACTATGTCAACTATACAAAACAAGAGAATATTAGCGATTGATTTTGGCAGAGGCCTTAGCGTCATTGCAATGATTCTTGTACATACCCTATGGATACACGCAAGTCAGGAGATTCAGGAAAACACGTTTTTGGGTCATTTTATTCATTTTGTAGGCAGAGGAACTCCTATTTTTTTAATTACTATGGGAATTTCTTTTATGATTTCCAGTAAACAAACATTAGCTAGTGGATTACTAAGGGGTCTTATGATCCTTGGAGTAGCCTATTTAATGAATTTCTTTAAGTTTATATTTCCTATTCTGATAGGATTGATGCCAGTATCTTTTATAGAGGCATATGGTTGGACAGCTCCTGTTTCTTTAGAAAATTATACATATTTATTATTGACCGGAGATATTTTGCAATTGGCCGGTGTATCTTTAATCATTATATCACTTATAAGAGCATACATTAAAAATAAATATATTTATTTAATCATAGCACTAATTATAGCGGCTGTATCAAGAGAATTTACAGAAATACAAACAGGTATATATATACTTGATTATATAGCACAACTATTGTGGAGCACTGGTTATTGGGTATATTTTCCTGTATTTCCGTGGATTTCTTTTATCATACTTGGTATGTTTTTTGGAAAATGGTATGTAGAAAAAAACAGGGATCAAGATATGATGTTCAAAAAGATGGCACTTTTTGGGTTTATTTTTATGATCGTAGGTGCGGTATTAGTATTTACAAATGAACCATACCATTTTAATGACTTTTTTCATTTGGGTCCAGGAGGCGTTATATATTTAGCAGGATGGAATTTTGTGGCATTGTGGCTGATTCACTTATTACTTAAATATACAAATCCCAATAAAATATATCAATCATTTTATTACTGTAGCACACACGTAACCTCTCTATACGTATTACAATGGGTTATCATCTGCTGGGGAATGGCAATTTTTGGGTTTCAATCGCAAAATGAATTAAACACTTTGCTCTTAATGATATTATTTCTAGTAGTAACATTCGTAGTTCATTATGCAAGTATTAAAATAATAGACACACTAAGAAAAAATAAAAAGCATGCTGTAAAAACAAAAGCCGATAAAAGCATTTTAGCAAAATCGTAAGTTAATATATGGAACGCTTAATAAGAATGCTGTAGTCTGTATTTCTTAGGTGTAATACCCTCTATCTTTTTAAAAGCTGCCGTAAAATGAGTCGCATTTTTATAACCAACTAATTCAGAAATTTCATAAATAGGTTTTTTACTATATAGCAATAATTTTCGAGCTTTTATCATTCTTTGGGCAAGCGCGTATTCAAAAATTGTTTGGCCAAAAACCCTTTTAAACTCCTTCTTGATTATAAAATCATTAAGCCCTACTCTACGTGATAACTGTTGAATAGAAAATTGTTCTGTTAAATCTGAATTAATAATTGTTTGTATCTCATAAATTTTCTTAACTGATTTAGGATCTTTAACAGACGGGTCGAGATTAGGTTTCTGATTAGTATCTAATCGCAAAGAAAGTAATTCTAAGATTTTAGATTGTAAAAATAACCTCTTAAATAACCCCTGACGATCATCAGATAATATCTCTGTTAAAATCTCTTGAGTTTTCACACAAATAGGCGAAGTAAAGTTAGTATTATGTGATTGTAAAGTATACTTTTTTCTAAAATCATGGACTTCATCAAGTCGGTGATTTTTAATAAAATCAGTATTCATACGTATTTTTACTTCTCTAAAATGTTTGTTCTTATGATAACAAATATCTCCTGACTTTTTTAAAAGATATAGAAGGTAACTTTCCTGACCTTCGTAGATTACATTCTTTTCTCCTTCCTCCAACTTGATTATTTGTTCACCTTCTAGTAAAAATGAAAGCTCCAAAGCCGCATCAGTACTGGTTCCGGAAATAACTAAATCTTGCTTAAATTTCACATCTGTTATAGATAGATATAATCCGTCAAAAAAGTAAAATTCAAAAGAACCAATCCCGTATCGAGGTTGAAATTGATACTTTTTATGTAAAACACCACAAACTTCTTGTCGACTTAATGGAGTCATCATAGACTCCCAAAAATCTTTAAATTCATTGTTAGATGAACCCTCAAAAGATATGAATTGATCACGTCTTTTTTTATCCATAAAACGTCATTTTTATCTTACTATACATATTAATTTTGCATTTAAATTTATTTAGACCAAATATAAATAATATTACAAGTCTATCAACTTTATTATAAAAAAATTATGATAATTTCGGGGGAAATTGGCAAAAAGGGAAGTCTTTTTTTTCTGTTCTTATATAGTGTTTTTTGCCATGCTCAAAGCGAGGTTTCAGGTATTATTTTAGACAGTAATTCTAATCCTGTTCCTGATGCTTCTATAAGCATCGTAGAACAACCTAATATAGGAACAGTAAGTGATTTTAATGGAGAGTTCTCACTTATACTACCTATAGGTTCTTATACCATTTCTGTTAGTTATATAGGATTTCGAGATTATACAAATACTATTATTATAGATAAAGATAAGAGTAAAAACTTAAAAATAATTCTGAAAGAAGATATTAAAGAACTAAGCGATGTTATTGTAAAAGGTAAGACAAGCGCTCAGCGTACTCGTGAAAAAGCGTTTGAAGTTGAAGTTCTGGAAACTACTGGATTAAAAAATGTTAGTATTGATATCAATACTGCTCTTACCTCTATACCAGGAGTAAACATACGACAACGAGGAGGATTAGGAGCTGATTTTGATTTTTCTCTAAATGGTCTTTCAGGAAAACAAGTAAAGTTTTTTATAGATGGGATTCCGCTTGAAAACTTAGGAAGTTCTTTTAGTCTTAATAATTTTTCCGCATCACTCATAGAACGTGCTGAGATTTATAAGGGAGTTGTACCGATTGATCTAGGTGCTGATGCACTAGGTGGTGCCGTAAATTTAATCACTAATCAAAAAAAGAACAGCTTTGTCGATGCATCTTATGACATTGGATCATTTAATACTCAAAGAGCAACCATAAATGGACAGTATTATGGTAATAAAGGGGCATTCATTAAATTATCATCGTATTATAATTATTCAGATAATGATTATACAATTGATGACATAGAAATACGTGATGAACTGGGTAATGACACTGGAGTCACTGTAGATAATGTTAGAAGGTTTCATGATGCCTATTCTTCGCAAATGATCAACGTAAAAGCAGGCATTACAGATACATCCTTTGCTGATAATATAGCAATTGGAATTACTGCTTCTGGCAATAAGAATGAAATTCAACATCCTATTGATCCACAAAATCCTTTTGGCGAAGTATTCACTAAAAATAACATCTTATCAGGATCTATTGGATATCATAAAAAAAATATTCTTAAAAACATTTCGCTAAAAATTTATGGTTCGATTACAAAAAACAGAGAAAAAGTTGTTGATACTTCATCAAGAAAGTATGATTGGTTTGGCAATTTTATAGAACGTGGAGATCAATCTCTTGGAGAATTTGAATTTAGTAAAACTCTTTTTGAATTTGAAGATGATTTACATTTGATAAATACCCTGATAAATTATAACATTAATAGTAATAGCTCGCTTAATTTTAGTTACACAAAAAATTATATAGAAAGGAAAGGAGAAGATCCTGCCAGTATCGGTAGAATTGCTTTTGAAAATCCTCATAGTATTGATAAAAATATTGCGGGTATCTCTTATGATTTTAAAATAATAGATGCCAAGTGGTCTAATTCTATATTTACTAAGGGATATATAGCAAGATCAATAGGGGTAATTGAAGACCTTTTTACTAATATAGAAGAAGAACGTTTTACCGATTTTAATAATTCGTTTGAAGAGTTAGGTTATGGTTTTGCAACTACTTATAAGATTTTAAATAATTTTCAGGTTAAAGGCTCATTTGAAAAAACCTATAGAATTCCTGAGGGATATGAAGCTTTTGGTGATGGCTTTTTACTAAAATCAAATCCAGAATTACTCCCGGAAACAAGTTATAATGCCAATCTAGGAGTTCTTTTTAATAAAGATTTTGATCAATTTCAAATTCAGTTAGATTCAAATATTTTTCTAAGAGAATCAGAAAATTTTATAACCATTAGATCAGAAGGAATTTTTTCCAGGTTCTATAATACAGCCGCCGCCAGAAGTACCGGTATTGAAGGTGAGATTAAAACACGGTTTAATAATATATTTTTCTTAAATGCCAATATAACATATCAAAATATCATAGATCGTAATGTAGGAAATAATGCAGGTGTAGATTTTTTAGAAAATCAACGAATTGCGAATATCCCTTACCTCTTTGGAAATGCATCTGTGGGAACTAATTTTAAAAATTTTATAAACACTAATGATCAATTCAATATTTCATGGAGTTCTTACTATGTAAATGAGTATCCATTAACCTCCTTTATTGAGGGTAATCCAGAAGATCGAGACATTATTCCAACACAATTATCTCATAATATTCAATTTGGGTATTCCTTTAATAATGGAACTTACAATATATCCGCATCCGTACGTAATATAACCGATGCTAAGATTTATGATAATTTTGAAATTCAACAACCGGGAAGAGCATTTTATGTAAAACTTAGATATTATATCTCAAACTAAATATTAATATAAACACTTTAAATTAAATAAAAATGAAAAAGATACAATGGTTAAAAAACACAATAGTTCTGTTAGCGCTATCATTAGCAGTACTATCGTGTGATAATGAAGATGATGGAGAAACACCCATCGACCCTGTTACAACTGCAGATTCGAAATACGTTGTAGGCTTTGAAGCTTTTCCTGTTGGAGATGCTAGTCCTGTAGATTACATTTTGGAACTTCCTTCATTAGAATCACTAACCACAGGTGAAATATCTGTAGAAGGGCAAGGAATACCACTAAACGGATGGAGATTTTTTCACGGAGCAGGAAACACTGTATTTACTGCAGGATATTCTGATGATGATAAATGTATCGCATATCAACTAGATGCTAATGGAGAGTTAACCGAAAAAGCAAACTTTACTTTTCAATCTACATTAGATAATTATTCAGCCATAGATGACAATACATTACTAGCTGTAGAATTAACTTATTCAGGTCTTTCTGATAAAAGATTCCATGTGATCAATGCAGAAACAGGATTATTAGAAAAAATTGTTGAGCATCCTATTGATATTGATATGGGTAGTGGTACGGCAGAAGATCCAGGATCAATTCCATGGGTAACTGGTATGGTTCTTAGAGATGGTAAATTATTTGTTTCCTACCATAAATGGTTAGCTGATGGATCTTATATTACTCCAGATGTGGATCGTGCCTATGTAGCTGTATTTGCATATCCGGAATTCGAGTTAGAAAAAATTATTGAAGACGATAGAACAAGTCCTATAGGTGTAAATGGACATAGCACAGGAATCGAGCAAACCGAAGATGGTGATATTTACTCCTTCTCTACCTCTGCTCTTAGCGCAGGATTTACGGCAGCTACTAAGCCTTCTGGAATCTTACGAATTAATAATGGAGAAACTGAATTTGATACTGATTACTTCTTTAATGTAGAAGAAGCAACAAATGGAGGTAAGATTTTTTGGATGGATTATGTTGGTAACGGTAAAGCGATTGCCAGAATTATTCTAGATGATACTGTTGGAGCTTGGGGAGTCTTTTCAGAGCAGGGTAGCTTTTTTAAATTAGTTGTTATTGACTTAATTAACCAAACAGTAACTGATGTAGCTGGTATTCCTGCTCACGCTAATAGATATACATCTACTATGTTTGTAGAAGATGGCAAAGCATACCTAAGCAGTACCGCTGGAACAGAAACTCACATCTATATCGTAGATCCTGAAAGCGCAACTGCTACGCAAGGAGCTAAAGTTCAAGGTCTATATGTAAAAGGAATTTTTAAGTTAAATAATTAAACTATTTATCAATTCGAAATAGCACTTCTAATTTATCATTTGGAAGTGCTATTTTTAAATTAAACTCAAAAAATGTCTGAGAAGAAAAAAAACAAAAGACGTAGCACCATTTTGAAAATCCATAAAGTGTTAGGATTAACAACAGGCCTGGTACTCTTTATTGTTTCCATTACCGGATGTCTATGGGTTTTTAAAGAAGAAATAGAAAGCTTCTATGATGATTACAAATATATACAACCGATAGAAAAACAATTTATTTCAGCATCTTCTATAAAGAATATTGCAGAAACTATACTACCCGAAAGAACTATTCATGGAGTGGTATATGGCGCACCAAATGAAGCCATAGAAGTAGTTTTCTATGAAGCAGAACCAGAAATTTTTTATCAAAGTGTCTTTATAAATCCTTATACAGGTGATTTTATAAAAAGAATTGATAATACCGCAGGTTTTTTTGGATTTATTCTGGACGGTCACCTAACATTATGGCTTCCTGAAGCCATAGGATCCAGAGTAGTATCTTATTCTATTCTTTTATTTCTAATAATACTTATTAGTGGTCTTTTCTTATGGTGGCCAAAAAGTAATAAAAATTGGAAACAACGTTTACAATTTAATTGGAATAGTAAGACGCGGTGGAAGCGTAAAAATTTTGACCTCCATACAGTAACAGGATTTTATATTTCTTCATTTGGTTTGATACTGGCATTTACCGGATGCGTTATGGCGTTTAATTGGTTTTATTTTATAGCCTATAAAGCAACCGGGGGAGATAAGGCTCCACAGTTTATCATGCCAAATAATATCAGTAAAAACAGTGTGTTAAAGGAACAAAATCCACCATATGATCAGTTAATTCCTGCATTATCTAAAACGTATGATGCAGCTAAGAATTTTGAACTACATTATCCAGAAAATGATTCTACAGCTATACTTGTAGAAGTTAGTAATTCTAAAGGGTTGTATTACGATATGGATTACTTATTTTTTGATCAAAACACGCTTCAGGAAATCGAGACTACGAGTATTTACGGAAAATATAAGAATGCAAAATTTGCTGATAAAGTAATCCGGATGAATTATGACATTCATATTGGTGCTATTGGAGGTATTGCTGGAAAAATTATAGTATTCTTGGTAAGTCTAATATGTGCATCATTACCTGTAAGTGGTGTTCTATTATGGTATGGGAGAACTTATAAAAAATCATCAAATAGACGCTATTATCCGTCCGAAAAAAAATTGTTACCTAGAAAATAAAAGTTCTTTTTATATATTTATGAAATAATACATAAATATGGAAAAAGCAATGAATCAGTCTAAAAAAGTGAATGTTACAGAAGATGAAAAAAAATCACAGCAACAACAGCAACAACAATAAATGATGAACTATTGCTGTTGTGATTGTAATTGAAATGATTCTTCAACAGGACGAATATCTACAGACACCTTTAATTCACTTTTACCTGAACTATACACAACACCTTTTAATGGGGGCACATCATAATAATCCCTACCCCAACCTACTACTACATGTTGATTATTGGGTATTTGGTTATTAGTTGGATCAAAATCTACCCAACCAAATCCTGGGACAAAAATAGCAAACCACGCGTGTGATGCATCTGTACCTATTAGCTTCTCTTTTCCCAGAGGTGGTAATGTCTCTATATATCCACTAATATAACGAGCGGGAAGACCTACAGAACGAATACAGGCAATAGCTATTTGCGCAAAATCCTGACAAACACCTTTTTTTTCTTTCATTACCTCACTTATAGGAGTTGAAACATTGGTTAAATCAGGTACAAAATCAAAATCTGTATAAATACGTTGCATCAATTCATAAGCAGCTTCAAATATAGATCTTTCAGGCTTAAAAGATAATGACGCATACTCTCTTATAGCATCTTCCGTATTTCTAATTAGTATAGAATCCAGAATATATTGTTTAGCGTCAATAATATCTGGATAATTCTTATTTAATATTGACACTGCCTGAGATAACGTCACTCTTTTACAAGCATCCGTATAAAAGCTATCGTGAATCTGAGTATAATTCCTCTCTACGATACTAGTAGAAGTAACTTCCAATTTACGATGTAATTGTTGTAATGAAAATCGGGTAATATTATTACCAAAAAAATCAGTACGTTCAGAAATATCAGTAGGTGCTGGTGTAGGACTGATGTGTATGCTACAATCTAACAACCGTTGACCAGGGCTTTCTCGAGGTACAATTGTTGCTATATTGTGACAGAAACTAACATCCGCATTATAACTATACTCCGTACGATGGATAATTTTAAATTTCATTATTGTTAGTTTGGAAAGCTTTGAGAAGATAATTGGTTCTGTCCAGAAATATGATTAAAATATATATTAGTAATTTCTATAGAAACCCCATTTAACAATACATCTAACTCTACTAATAAATATTTTAAATTTTCACGAAGCTCGTTACGTTCTTGATTGGATATTATGAGAGTTTCAACTGATACAGATTTTAATTTTGAATATGCATCATATATATACTTTTGAGAATTATTTAAGCTAATAAGTTGTTCAGGAGGTGGTAATCGATTGATATCCTTATTTAATCTTGACAAAAGATACATCAAAGAACGACCATATTCAGGATTTAATAAAACTAAAGAAAGTGTGTTTTCAATAGTAATATAAGAACGATATCCATATCTGTAAATATTCAAACTTTCTTGACTATTAAGTAAGCACTCCAAAAGATTATATTCTGTATCCTCATCGGTCACTTTGGTTGTTAATAAATCAAGCTTTTTAATATTAAAAATCCCCGATTCTAGATTTAATCCTATAAAATATAAAAGCAATCCTTGATTTACTAAAATACTTTCTTCTATTAGCCCCATTATAGCTATAAGCTTTGTAATTAACTGATCTAATATTTTTAAAATACTTTTTATGGAGATATCCTTGTCTGTCTTTCTTTCTTCCATCATACTGCACAGTTTCTGGATACTGTCAAAAACACGCCACATATCTGTAGACCATAGATTACGAATTGCATAATATGAATTACTAAACATAGCAAGCGTATTTGCTAAACTACCTTGTTTATTTTTATCCAATATAACAGCACATAATTCCTTTTTTATATCTAGTACTGGTCTTTGTTTAGTGTTTCCAATAAAACCGGGAAATGTATTAGTCAACTCAGTAACAGCGTGTAATAAAGTCCGTAGTTTTTTATTATCCTCTATAGCTTCTATCTCAAAGTCTGTATTTGCAAACTTTTTAAGAACCATTCGCAGAAACCTACTGGTTACTAATGCTCTGCTCATATATCTACCTGTCCAATATAAGTTTTCCGCAGTCATACTAGGTAGGTCTTCCAGTTTTGCAGCTGTTGTTTTTTGAGCATTTTGCCATGAAGGATATATGGTAACATCTACTTCATTATTCGCAGATAGCACACAGAAATCTTTGCTGGTACCTCCTCGCTGATTGCTTATCCTTAGCGATGCAACTTCTGGAGAAACACGTACCAGTCCACCTGGCATTACTTCGTATGTATCTCCTTTAGCTATAGCAAATGCCCTACATACCATATTACGAGGTTCTAATTGTCCATCATTAAAATTAGGTATCGTCGAAAACGTAATTTTCTCTTGTGCCACATACAAGTATGGATTCTTAGTTATTTTATTTTTAATTTTTAATTTCTCTTCCTCATTTAATAACTCCCCGAATACGATGTCTTCTCTATGTGAACGATCAATTCTCTTTATCACATAATTAGAAATATTATCTAATACATGTTGTCTTTCGTTATGTTGACCACACCACCACGTTGCTATTTGTGGTAATAGTAATTCTTCATTCAAAAAGTATTTTGCAATTGCTGGCATGAAAGGAATCAATCCTGAATTCTCAATCACACCGGTTCCCACAGGATTAATTACAGTAACATTTTGTCTTCTTACCACATCCAATAAACCTGTGACTCCTAAATAAGAATCCTCTCTTAACTCTAACGGATCCATAAATACATCATCTACTCTTCGCAAAACAACGTCAACCTTTTTTAATCCTTTTAATGACTTCATCCATAAAAATCCATCTCGTACTATAAGATCATTTCCTCTTACTAATGGATATCCAAAATATGATGATATATACGCGTGTTCAAAATACGTTTCATTATGAGGTCCAGGTGTCAAAATAACAATAGATGGATTTAATTTTCCATCAGGTGACGATTTAACCAGTAGTTGATTAAAGTCGTGAAAGAAGCCTTCAATACCTTTAACATTATTTTTTTTATAAATTTCAGAAAGCACATTTCCCGCAGCAGCTCTATTCTCCAAACTATATCCCATTCCCGAAGGAGCTTGAGTTCTATCATTTACTACCCACATCCTACCATCAGGACCTCTAGACAGGTCAGATGCATAAATTGAAATATTCTTAGGAGTATTGTATTTTATTTGATCACATTGTCTTAAAAACCCCCTATGACCATATACTATTTCAGATGGGATTATTCCTTTCTTGATTAATTCTCGTTTACTATAAATATCTTTTACTACTAGATCTAGTAAATGTACACGTTGCTTTAACCCTTTTTCTATCCTTTTCCATTCAGTTTCCTGTAATACAAACGGTATGATATTTAGGTTCCAAGGTCTATTTAGACCTTTAGGATCGTTATATACATTATAAGTAACACCATTTTCAGAAAGCATCCAGTCAATATCCTTTTGTCTAGATACTAACTCTTTACTACCCATCCCCAATAAACTATCCGAAATATTCTTCCATGCTGGCTTAATTACCATTTCTGAAGAGAACATTTCATCATAGCTATGTTCTTGAAAATAATCTTTTATTACCATTTCTTCTTCTGTACTCAAAACCATTTGGATATAATTTTTTTATCACTGCTTACGCAAATCCAGGGTATGAGGAAATTCTATATCTATGGGTATTTCTTTATATCTAAACCTTTTAGAACTCCCTTTTTCTTTTACACTTCTAGCAATCTCAGAAATATCTTCCTGCATACTCTCTTCAATAGGATCTATTTCTCCCTGTGTATGTCCAAACTCCCAAAAACGATTAATTCGTCTTGACTCTGCTTCATAACTATTTACCGGATATGAATCGTATGATCTTCCTCCTGGATGCGACACAAAATAAGTACAACCGCCTATGGATCTCTTGTTCCAGGTATCCACAATATCAAATACCAATGGTGTGTCTACATCAATAGTAGGATGCAGTGCAGAATATGGATTCCAAGCTTTATATCTAATTCCCGCCACATACTCTCCGTGAACAGAAGTACTATTTAATTGCACTTTTACACCGTTGCAAGTTAATACATATCTTTCATCTATAAAATCTTTTACTTTAATTTGAATACGCTCTAATGATGAATCCACATAACGTGCAGTTCCTCCTCCTGCCATCTCCTCACCCAACACATTCCAAGGTTCTATTCCTGAACGCAATTCCAAATGAATATTATTGATAGTAACCATACCATGTAATGGGAACCTAAATTCAAAGAAGGGATCGAACCAATCTTCTTTAAATTTATATCCTGCTCTGTTTAATTGAAAAACAATATCCTTAATATCCTCTCTAACATAATGTTCTATTAAAAATTTATCATGCAATTCTGTTCCCCAACGTACTAAATTGTGTTGGTATGGCTTTTTCCAAAACCAAGATACTAGAGTTCTCACTAATAAATTCTGTACTAGGCTCATTTGCGGGTGTGGAGGCATATCAAACCCACGTAATTCTAAAATACCTAACCTTCCAGAAGTAGAATCCGGAGAGTATAATTTGTCAATACAAAATTCTGCTCTATGTGTATTACCCGTTAAATCTGTTAATAAATGTCTAAACAAACGATCAGTTAACCAAAAAGGAACATCTCCGTCTTTAGGTATTTGACTAAATGCTATTTCTAATTCATATAGATTTTCCTGTCTAGCCTCATCCACTCTCGGTGCCTGACTTGTAGGTCCCACAAAAGCACCTGAAAACAAATAGGATAATCCTGGGTGATGTTGCCAGAAAGTGAGTAAACTCTGTAATAAACTAGGTTTGCGTAATAACGGGCTATCTTTTGGGGTTTTTCCTCCCAGAGTCACGTGATTACCACCACCAGTTCCGGTATGTTTCCCGTCAAGCATAAATTTCTCAGTACCTAATCGTGCTTGTTTAGCTTGTTCATAAATAGTAAATGTATTATCTACTAAATCCTTCCAATTATGAGTAGGATGTACATTTACTTCTATAACACCTGGATCAGGAGTAATTTTCAAAGACTCCAGACGGTTATCTTTTGGTGGTTCATACCCTTCTAATATCACAGGTATATTTAATTTTTTGGCAGTTGCTTCTATCGCCGCGATCAAATCTAAAAACATTTCTGCGGTTTCTAACGGTGGCAGAAAAAGGTATAATTTTCCCTCTCTAATTTCTGAACAAAGTGCTGTTCTTATAAAGTAATCTGGCTGATCAGAATCTAATCCCCTTTCAGTAAAATCTTTATACCTCCTTGCGATAAGTCTTTTATAACTGGGAAGCTTTTTCTTTTTCGTAAATAAGTCCGGTTCATATATTGGAAAAACTTCTTGAGCAGGTTTAGATACCAAAGAATTTAAAGGTAATCTTAATCCTATTGGAGAATTCCCTGGTGTTAAAAATAAATGTTTTCTTCTAAAATTCCATTCACAAGTAAACCATTTATTATTTGTGGTATTGAGTGGTAATAAATAGCCGACAGGCTTAGAAGTTCCTTCTTCCAGTATTTTAATCAACTTTTTTTGAGCCACAGAGCTATTCTTATCCTCTGCAGGATCAAAATCTACCGGAAGCTTTCCTTCTTCCCACGCATAATAAAAAGCATCTTCATATGTAGGAATAATATAATCCTGAGATACTGCTAAATGTTTGGTTAATGTTTCCAAAAATAACTTATCAGAATTTTCAGAAACAACAGTTTCAGGAGCATAAGAAGATAATAAACTTTTATCATTCCAGATATTCTTTCCATCCTTTCTCCAGCATATTTCAATTTGCCATCGGGGCAAAGGTTCTCCTGGATACCACTTTCCTTGTGCATGGTGCAATACCGCTCCTTTCCCAAATTCATTCATCAGCCTTTTAGATAAATCTATAGCTAACTTTTGTTTTAATGGGCCATCAGCTTCTGTATTCCATTCTGGAGATTCCATATCATCTATAGAAACAAATGTAGGCTCACCTCCCATTGTTAATCTTACATCATTTTTTTCTAATTGCTTTTCTACTTTGAATCCTAGTCTATAAATTTCTTTCCATTGTTGTTCTGTATAAGGTTTAGTGACTCTAGGAGATTCAAAAATTCTTTTTACAGCATTTTCAAATTCAAATTCTGTCTCGCATATATCAGTAAAACCAGAAACAGGGGCAGCACTTTCAAAAGATGGAGTACAAGCCAATGGAATATGACCTTCGCCAGCTAATAATCCGGATGTAGCATCAAATCCTATCCAACCTGCACCTGGAAGATATACTTCTGCCCAAGCGTGTAAATCTGTAAAATCTTTCTCCGGTCCTGAAGGACCGTCAAGAGACTTCTCATCAGAAGCCAATTGAACCAAATATCCCGAAACAAAACGGGCTCCGAATCCTAGATTACGTAATGCTTGTACAAATAACCAGGCAAAATCACGACAAGAGCCACTTTGTTTAGATAATGTCTCTTCACAAGTTTGTACCCCAGGTTCCATTCTTACATTATACCTCAAATATTCATATACCTTTCTATTCATATCTATTAAAAAATAGATAGTTTTACGAGGTGTCATATCAACAGTTTTCAAAAATTCCATTAATAATGATCCCTTATCGGTTACTTCTAAATAAGGTAATAGTTCTTTTTTAATAGTCTCACTATACGAAAACGGAAATTCTTCTGCAGATTCCTCTATAAAAAAATCAAATGGATTAATTGTTTTCAGATCAGCAATAATTTCTACTTCAACAGATAACTCATCAGTTTTTTCCGGAAATACTAATCTTGCCAAATAATTACCAAAAGGATCCTGTTGCCAATTAAAAAATTGATTCTCTGGTTTAATTTTAAGTGAATATGATTCTATTGGAGTTCTACTATGAGGTGCAGGACGCAATCTAAAAATATGCGGAGATAATTTAACCTCTCTATCATATTTGTATACAGTTTTGTGAGAAATCACTACTTTTAGCGCCATACATCTTTTTTTTTAAAAATTAACTCTTATTATAAACAATGCAATTGTAGAATTCAAAATAAAATTCTTTTACCTCATTTAGAAATCTAAAGTTATTTCTTAATTCCTAAGAAACCATACTATTTATTTGTTTTTTAGAATTATTAGCAGTTTATCATTTATTAAAAGTAATTATTATAGATTTTCCATAAGATCTGATTA
Organism: Aquimarina addita; assembly: GCF_039539305.1. Classification (NCBI taxonomy): domain Bacteria; kingdom Pseudomonadati; phylum Bacteroidota; class Flavobacteriia; order Flavobacteriales; family Flavobacteriaceae; genus Aquimarina; species Aquimarina addita. The sequence goes on from NZ_BAABCW010000018.1 coordinate 90,096, forward strand.
GAAGTGTTCATTTCCTTTAATCTTTATCAGAAAATTAGGACAGAGGATTGTATCAGAAAGTACTACAAAGATCTTTTTTTTAATTTTCGGATATAAAAAAACCCTTCATAATATTTTATGAAGGGTTTAAAGAAGGCGGCGACCTACTCTCCCACGATTGTAGTACCATTGGCGCTAACGGGCTTAACTTCTCTGTTCGGAATGGTAAGAGGTGAGCCCCGATGCTATAACCACCTTGAGTCTTTATTAATAGTACGT
>NZ_BAABCW010000019.1:0-80555 GCF_039539305.1 Aquimarina addita
TCCGAACAGAGAAGTTAAGCCCGTTAGCGCCAATGGTACTACAATCGTGGGAGAGTAGGTCGCCGCCTTCTTTAAACCCTTCATAAAATATTATGAAGGGTTTTTTTATATCCGAAAATTAAAAAAATAAAATTATTCACTTTTTTGAAAGGAAATATAGCAAATATCAGAGAACATATTTGTTTAGAGTATCAACTACTGAAAAATCAATATGAATCCTTTATTTTTAAATACAAAAACCTAGGTCTTTTATATCTTTATTGTATAGAATTGAATAACAATAAATGTCAACATTATCTGATATATTAATAAATCACGATGATAAGGGAGAAATTATATCTTTTTTATCAAAATACTATGAAATCGGACAAAAAGAATCTAACCCTGAAATTCAATTATTAAAATATAATCAAATAGGTAGTAAAGTAAGGACTTTGTCGTTTATAATGATAAAAATGATGAATGGACACAGTTGGAATATGAAATGATAGAATCTACAGAGTCTTTGAAAGAATTTGATGATTTAATTCTTCAATTGACTAAAGAATTTCAAATCATAGCCATTATAGCATACGAACAAACCACTAGTGCTACTTGCCGATTTGCTTTTTTTAAGGAAGGTAAAATTGTACGGTCGATAATTCAGGCTTATTTGTATACAGATGATAAGATAAGAGTAACTGAAAATATTGGAGATAAATTTAATTTTGAAAAATATCAACACACAACAAATGTAGGAGATGAAGTTGATGACGATGAATTATTGAGTTATTATGATGATTTTCAGGATTGGTTAAAGAAATTAGGATTTAGATGGACTAAGGAATATGGAACCTATCATCAGTATATCCATCTGGAAATATTAAAGAAAAAATAACTCTCTATTATAATTTGTATGATGTATATGAGATCTTCGGACCGTAAATATGTTATATGAGAAATATCTATTATGAAAGAACAATCGTTTATAGAAGAAAAATGGAACTGGATTACACATGGAGTAGGCTTTTTATTTTCAATTGTTGGGTTGATCGTATTAATGCTTATGGATACGAACAAAACAATGTATAGCGTGTTTGCTATTTTAGTGTATTCGGGTTCCTTGTTGATTTTGTATTTTGCTTCTACCGCATATCATTATTCAAATAATATAATACATAAACAAAGGTTCAGAATTATGGATCATATTGGTATTTACTTATTGATCGCAGGAACCTATACGCCTATTACATTAATAGGTCTACTGGAGAGTAAAGGTATAATGCTGTGTATACTGGTTTGGTCACTAGCAGGATTTGGATCTGTTTTGAAATTATTTTTTACAGGTAGATTTGAGATTTTATCTGTTGTGCTATATGTTACTATGGGATGGTTAATTATATTGGATATAGCAGCATTAACTGATAAAGTTGAACTATTAGGAATTATATATTTAATTTTAGGAGGTTTGGCTTATACTATTGGTATTGTTTTCTATGCATATAAAAAGCTTAGTTTTAGTCATGTAATTTGGCATCTTTTTGTGTTGGCGGGTAGTGTTTTTCATTATATTTTTATTTTAAATTTTATTATTTAATTTTTAATACTCTTATTTATATCAAAAAATGCTCTTCGATTCTTTTAATAGTCTTTTAATGGGGTATTCCACTATTTGATAATCAGTTATAACTCCCTTTGTACATAATATATAGTTAGATATCTTTAAGGATTAAAACTGTTATTGGATATGAAAGAAGCTGAATACTTTATAAAGGTTATTGATGAACAGATTAGAATCTTTGATGAAGAATCTAAAAAACATAAAAAACTATATAGAAATATACGATATTTTGTTTTTGGAGGTACTGGGCTTTCTACAATTCTTGCTGGAATTGCTATAGAATCCGGAGCGATGCAACGATATTTTAATATAGCATTAGTAGTAATAACAGCAGCATTGAGTGTTGCAGGGTCTTACGAGGGATTGCGTAAACCAAGTGAATTATGGATAATGGAACGTAATATGTATCATTCATTACGTGATCTGAAAAGAGCATTTCAGTTTGAGTATTTTAAAAATCATACTAAAATGAATGTTCAACCATTTTTTGATCAAATGCAATCTATTTTAAATGCAGCAGGAGAGAAGTGGCAGAAAAACATTCATAAGGCTAAAGCTGGGATTTCTATTAATAGACAAAACACGATGCCTGATTAATGAATTCTAGTCATTAATATATTCTTTATATTCGATAAAAAAAGCCTCTAGTTTAGACATTTTTTCGTGTAAAAAGACCATCGTTTGTTTCCAATCCTTTTTATTATGGATACTTACCTCAGTTAATTCTACATAGATTCTTGAAATAACTTTACCGTTTTCTAACTCATAAGAATCATTAAATATAGTAGACGGAAGATATTCTGAGGTGATGATGTTTTTTAAACTAATTAGTTTGTCATAATAATAAGCTCTTATGATGTTGTCTTTTGGTTCTATATCAATAGATACTTGTGCTCTGCTTGTGGAGAAAGTAAACTTAAGTGTTACATCTTTGATTTTTGTATTGTATAGAAGCCATTTATGTGGGTAGGTATTGCCAAAACTGGTCCAGAATTCTTGTCGTATTTGTTTTGAATCTTCTTTACTAAACATGATTATATTAAATATGCAGTAATCGTAGCAAGTAGAATTATTAATAATTTTGAAATATTAAAAGTATGGCCTTCATTATTTTCAAAAAGAATTGTTGTAGAAACATGTAAAAATATACCAATAACCAATGCTGTGATTTCTTTATAATACCCCTGAACAACCTCAAAATTTTCAGCTATAAAAGTACCTAAAGGGGTCATTAATGCAAAAAGAATCAAAAATAAAAGAATCACAGGTTTCTTAATTTCAGTTTTAATTAAAAACGTTGTTAAGATCATCGCAACCGGAATTTTATGAATAATAATTCCAACCAGAATTCCTTCGGTATTATGAATAGGAAACCCCTCTAGAATAGCATGAATTCCCAAACTGATAAATAATAAAACAGGAATATTTGTTGTCTCCTTATTAAGATGAATATGGCCATGTTCAGCTCCTTTTGAGAAATACTCCAGTATTTTCTGAAGTAATATCCCCACCATGATCCATACGCCTGTTTGTTTGGCATACGTATGGTCTTCAAAAACCTCTGGTAATAAGTTAAAGATAGTGATAGCTAATAAAAAGGCGCCACTAAATGCTAATAAAAGCTTTAGGCTTTTTTGATTGTTAGGTTTGAAGATATAAACAATTAGAGAACCTATAAAAACTGCAGATATGGATAGAAGATATGTATACACTATTTAAAAATCATAATAAGTCTTGGAGAAGTGTTTATATTAAATTTTTGTAATTTATAATTTCCAAAAATATCTAATAAATCAATGTCAGCTTCTTGAAAATAACTTTCAAAATCGGCACGTGTAATCGCTTTTACTTTTTCAGTAAAGAAATAATCTTCACCCTGATCGGTAAATTGAATATCTTTATAGATATAGCCGTCGTTTACATACCTTTTGATGTCAAAAGTAATACCATCTATCTTTTTTGTCTCTTGCGGTACAAGATTCGCAATTACATGCGCTACATTCATAAAATCAATCACTCCTAATCCATTTGAATTAAGATCTGATTTTATTGCTTTTATAGTATTCAGATTATCTTCTTCCTTTTCAAAATATCCAAAGCTGGTGAAAAGATTAAAAACGGCAGAGAATTGTTCGTTATATGGCTTACACATATCATGAACCTTAAAATGTAATGTTTCATTTTCGAACTGAGATGCATGAGCAATACTATTTTTAGAAAGGTCAGCTCCCACAACATCAAAACCTAATGTATTCAGGTAAATGCTATGCCTTCCTTTACCACAAGCGAGATCAAGAATCTTGTCTCCTTTTTCCAGATGTAAGTACTGAGTCAGGGTATCCATAAATTCCTGAGCTTCTTTAGAGCCTCTATCTTTATATAAGATATGATAGTAGGGGGTGTCAAACCAGGATGCGTACCACATTGTTGAATCTTTTAGCATAGGGCGCAAAATTAGTGTATTTTTACGGTTTAATTAATCAACTCATCTCGACTTTTTATTTTAAACCTGAAATTTTACGATTAGAATATTGAATTGAAGGATTAGATGATAAATACGAGAATGTTTGATCATCTTTTTAACATATCAGAAAGATTGACATAACTTTAATAAAGAATATAAATATAGTGAACGATTCATTTAAGATGGTAGCCAAAACCTTTTTTGGTTTTGAAGAGATATTAGCCAAAGAATTAAGAAATCTGGGAGCGCAAAAAGTGGAACAAGGAAACCGTATGGTAAGTTTTTATGGTGATACTGGATTTATGTATAAAGCTAATTTATGTCTAAGGACAGCCTTAAAAATTCTAAAACCTATAGGTTCTAAGAAAATCCGCAATGAAAAAGATTTATATAACCTTATTCAATCAATTGATTGGATACAATATCTGGACGCCAATGATTCTTTTGCGATTTATGCTACTGTAAATTCTACGATATTCACACATTCTCAATTTATATCTCTTAAGTCTAAAGATGCTATTGTAGATAAGTTTAGAGCAGAAAAAGGAGAACGCCCTAATGTAGACACTGAGTACCCTGATTTAACAATAAATATTCATATCCAACAGGATTTTTGTACGGTTTCCTTAGATAGTTCAGGTGGGTCATTGCATCAACGGGGGTATCGAACGGTTACTAATATTGCGCCTATCAATGAGGTGTTAGCCGCAGGGTTATTACTATTATCTGGTTGGGATGGACAAAGTGATTTTCTGGATCCTATGTGTGGTAGTGGTACATTGGCTATAGAAGCTGCGATGATTGCTTGTAATATTCCGGCAAATCTTAATCGTAAGGAATTTGCTTTTGAGAAATGGTTAGATTGGGATATGGAATTGTTTGAGAAAATAGAAGAGGCATGTTTGAACAAGACGCGAGAGTTTCCTTATACTATCATCGGTATGGATAAAGCTCCATCTGCAATTAGAAAATCGAATCAAAACATAGAAAATGCTAATCTGGTAGAATTTGTTAAAATAAAAGAAGGAGATTTCTTTGAGAGTACTAAAGAAGGAGATAAACCATTACATATCGTTTTTAATCCGCCTTATGGAGAACGATTGGAAATTGATGCTGAAGCATTTTATGCTCAGATTGGTGATACATTGAAACAAAGTTATCCAGGAACCAATGCGTGGTTTATAACCTCTAATCTGGAATCATTAAAGTTTGTAGGTCTTAGACCTTCTAGAAAAATCAAAGTATTTAATGGTAAATTAGAATCTCGATTAGTCAAGTATGAAATGTACGCGGGTAGTAAAAAAGCAAAATTTCAGGATAAAGAGTAGCAAGTATTCAAATTTTGATTCCTTTTTTTCTTAGACAATAATTCTCTTTTAATTGTTTATTTAACGTTTAATACAAAACAATACTTCTTTATATTTAATAAAAAATATATGTATGGTAACTAATTATTTTTTAAAACTAATATCGACGTTTTGTTTATTAGTACAATTGACTAATGTTTTTTGTCAAGACTCTATCAACTATAAGAATGAAATAATTAACAGAGTTGATCTTCATCAACGAAAACAAGGTGTTTGGAAACTGTATGATCAACAAGATGGTCATTATTTAGAAATGAATTATATAAATGATAGTTTGATAGGATCTATTGAGATTAAGAATCAACATTCCGTAATATATAAGATAGCAGAACCTTATAGAAAACCAAATGAATTTGTATTCTTTCATAAAGGTAAAAAAATTAACGGCTATTATATGTTTAAAGATAAAAAGCGAATAGCGATGCATATAGAGGATAGTGTACCTTTACCTCAAAAAATAGCAAATCAAGTTAGTAATTATTCTATGATTAGAGCTATGTTTTATGGTGGAGAAAAAATGTTAAATAAGTTTTTGAGGAAAAATGTTAGGTCTCCAAAAATCACAAAGAAACCTCAAGAGGTTCTTGTAAGGTATGTTATAGATAGAAATGGTTATGTGAGGGATGCAATAATTATTCGAAAAGGTGACGATGTATTAAATAAAGAAGTTTTAAGGGTTCTTGATTTAATGCCTCGATGGCAACCGGGTTTTCAGCATGGGAAATTTGTAAAAAGCATTTCTTTACTTCCTTTTTCTTTTAATTAAAATTATCGAGCATTCTTATTTCAAATGTTATAAAATACAGTCGCATAAAGGAATAAATATTAGACGTTACCTTTTAGTATAATCAATGTTTATATAACCTTTTGTAGATTAATGAGTATTATTAAGAATAAGAGCTCTTTTGTAAACCCAATCCTTTGTAACAGTAGAAACAAATAATATGCTTCACTTAATTGTAGGAAATACAGGTGCTGGTAAAACAACCTATGCAAACGAATTGAAAGATAGATTACAAGGAATTATTTTTTCTATAGATACTTGGAATAACACCTTGTTTCTTCCGGATAAAAATTCTCAAGATGGGCTGCAATGGTTTCTGGAAAGAATTGAAAGAGCAGAAGATGTGATGATGAGATTAATAGAACAGCTTGAAGATATACAAACGGATACTATTTTGGATCTGGGGTTATCTAAGTTTGAACATCGAGAAAAGTTTAGAAAATTCGCTAATGCAAGAGGATATTTATTAAAAATTCACTTTATAGATATACCCAAAGAAACCAGGTATGCAAGAATTTTAAAACGAAACAAAGAAAAAGGAGTAACTTTTGAGTTTGAGGTGAGTGAAGAAAATTTTGATTTTATGGAAAATTGGTTTGAAAAACCAAGTGAAATAGAAATGAGAAACGGTGTAATTATTACTGAATAATAAAGGTGATAAACTAAAAAAATCATCTAGCATATGGTTTATAAATAACTAATAAAGAATGACTAAATACTTTTTATTATTTGTTGTAGTTTTTCTAAAAAGCATTTTGATAAATGCGCAAGAGGCTACCTCCGTTGATTCTACTAAAATATTAAACGAAGTTATTGTTGTTTATCAAGCAAATAAATTAACACCCTTCACTTTTCAAGATATCCCGGCAAAAGAATTGAAAGCAAAATCAACAGGTCAGGAACCCTCATTTTTGTTATCAGAAACTCCATCAATTACAAATTATTCTGATGCAGGAAACTCACAAGGGTATTCTTATTTTAGAATGCGTGGCATTGATCAGACAAGAGTTAATATTACTTTGGATGGTGTTCCTCTTAATGAACCAGAGGATCAGGGTGCTTATTTTTCAAACTATCCTGATATTGTAAATTCTGTTAGTAAAATTCAGATTCAGCGGGGGGTAGGAACGTCAAAAAATGGAGTAGCAAGTTATGCAGGAAGTATTCAGTTATTCTCACCAAAGCTTCAGGATTCTGCAAAAACGACTGTGGGGATCGATTATGGTTCTTTTAATAGTGTACGGGCATTTGGGATCTATAATAGTGGAATTAAAAATAAAAAAGCATTTTATATAAGAGCATCGCAGATATATTCTGATGGATATAAGTACAATTCATCTAATAATTCTCAATCTGTTTTTCTAAGTACCGGTCTATTTAATGACACGTCAACCTGGAAATTAAATATACTGGCGGGGCAACAAAAAAACGAGTTGGCATGGTTAGGAGTTGCTGATTCTCTGATCCAAAGGGATAGAAGAACCAATGCGAATGAAAATGAAAAAGATCGATTTGTACAAGCATTAGCGCAACTTCAACATAAGTGGAAAGTTAGTACGCACTCATCACTTCAATCAAGTGTATACTATACATATCTAACAGGTGATTATGATTTTAATTTAAATACATTCTTAGGACTTCCGTCTACTGAGGAGCTATTTAACTATGATTTTCAATCTAACTTATTAGGTTTTTTTAGCAATTATAGAGTATCAAAAAAGAAGTTTAATTGGACTACGGGTATTCATGGCAATGTTTATGAAAGAGAACATCGAGGGAGTGAACGTTCTCTGGGGGATTTATATAAAAATATGGGACATAAAAATGAGATAAGTATTTTTTCCAAGTTGGACTTTATGGTGAATGATTTTTCTTTTTTTGCAGATATTCAATATCGATATACTTCTTTTGACTATACAGGGTCTGTTAATTTTGATCCACGTACCTGGCATTTTGTGAATCCAAAAATAGGAGTCAGTTTTAAGTTTCAACAAGGCAGTTTATTATATTATAGTTTAGGAAGTACAGGCAGAGAACCGACGCGAAATGATATTTTTGGAGGGAATGATGATTTGTTAGCTGACGATATGAATACAGCTGTTGTTTTTATAGAAGATCCGGAATATGTGGTTGATCACGAATTAGGATGGAGATTTTCTTCTAAAAACCTTACACTAGATATGAATCTTTATTATATGGATTTTAGTAATGAAATTGTATTACAAGGTAATTTCGGTCCTAATGGTTTAGCTTTAACAAATAATGTAGAAGAGAGTTATAGAACAGGTGTAGAAGTCAATGCTGTTTATAGTATCAATCATAATTTTTCATTAATTAATAATTCATCGTTTAATTATATTAGAATCAAAGAACAATCCGAAGTGTTTTCTCCAATATTAACACCTCCTGTATTGATTAATCAGGAATTAGTGTACACTCATAATAACCTGGTTGTTGGATTATCTGCTAGATATCAAGACGATTCGTATATGGATTTTGCAAACACCGCTGCTATAGATGCTTATGTTTTACTAAATAGCCGAATCCAATATGCATTAGAGCGGTATCAATTTTCTGTGTTTGTAAATAATATTACAAACACAACATATTTTAATAACGGATATGTTGATTTTGATGGGACTAATAAGTTTTTTGTACAAGCACCTACTAATTTTCATGTGGCTATACAATATAGTTTCTGATCTTGCTGAATTTTAAAAATTATACATGAAAAAAGCATTTGTATTCGGTAAATTTTTACCCTTTCATAAGGGGCATGAAGCTATGATACATTTTGCACTTCAGCAATGTGATTTTCTGACTATTTTGATTTGTTGCAGTGATCAAGAGCAAATTTCCTGCGCTGTCAGAAAAGAATGGATTGTTAACACGTTTAAAGATCAACACACTATTGAGGTAAGGGTTTTTAATTATTTAGAAAGTGAATTGCCTAATACATCAGAGTCATCAAAGGAAGTGTCTCGCTTGTGGGCGCAAACATTTAAGAATCAATTTCTTGATTATTCATTTATAATCACATCAGAAATTTATGGTAATTATGTAGCTGAATTTATGGGTGTGACTCATATACCTTTTGATATACCAAGAAATTTGGTGCCGGTTTCTGCTACAGCAGTACGAAATGATATTTTTTTAAATTGGAATTTTTTACCAGATACAGTGAAACCTTACTTTGTCACAAAAATTGTAATACTAGGAACAGAATCTACAGGGAAGACTACATTAACAAAGCTGCTTTCTGATTATTTTGATTGTAGTTTAGTTCTTGAAACAGGAAGAGAGCTTATAGAGAATTCTAACGATTTTGATTATGAAGACTTATATAAAGTGTCAAAAGAACATGCAAAACGGATAAATAATGCACTCTTAGGTAAAAGTCCACTCGTATTGATAGATACTGATATACATATTACAAAATCTTATTCGAGATTTGTATTCGGAAAAGAATTAATAGTTAAAGAAGCTATTTATGCAGCAAATAGGGCAGATGTTTACATATATCTAAACAATGATGTGGAGCATATACAAGATGGAACACGACTTAGTAAATCAGATAGGGATAAGTTAGACATATTTCATAGAGAAGTATTGACCGAAAATGAAATAAGTATCACTGAAATTTCTGGAAATTGGTCAGAGAGATTTAATCAAGCGGTTTTATTAATTGAGAAGTGTATTCAAGATAAAAAGAAAGATACTAGTTAACTCAGAGATGGTACATAAACTGCTTTTCTTTTTTGATTAAAATTTAAGAGTCTATCTTTTCTTTTTTACAAAAGGAATCAAATAACTAATAGAATACGTATACCCTACATTATATGAACTATAATCATTGGTTCTGCCAAACCCTGGTACAAAGAGATTGTCAAACCTATCCGGAGTTTTTTCACTTAATAATCTTCTTAACGAAATATTGGCTCCAAGATATAAGTTTTTAAATGTTTCAACTTTAATACCTAAGATGAATTCTACCCAACTGGCAGTTAAACTATCAACTTCAATTCTTTCATTCCTCACAGGAACAGGGAAATAATCAGAATTATTAAAAATTTTATAACTATTTAAAGTTTGATTGAATGTAGAAAAACCATACCTGAGCCCTACATAAATACTATTTTGCATTCCATACCAGTTATTATATGCATTATAATCTGCACCTATCCTGGCATAGCTTCCAGCACCTTCTACACTAATGTTTTCTTCATTTCTAAGTAAAGATTCATTTCCTATTTCTGCCGCCAGATAGTAATTTTTATAAATTCGATAATCACCTAAAATTTCAAAACCAGTATATTCATCATTAGTGTCGTCATTATCTTCACTTAATACTGTTCTAATGAGTCTACCAATATCAACACCTACCCTAAAGCCGTATTTTTCTGCAGGTGGTAATGTGTCTCTTGCGGTAATCTTTTTTTCTTCTTCTTTTTCTTTTTCTTCTTGTGCAGAAATTACACCACACAACAGGATACTAATGTAAAAAAAGTACGTGCGCATTAGTCTCATCTGTTATATCTCTTTGTTGAACTATTATATTTCTTATCCAATTTTTGTCTTCGTCAAAATCTATATTGCTATTATCTCTTGTAAATTCTACTTCCAGCCCCAAGTAGTTCACTCTAAAACCACAAGCACTATTTACATATTCTTCTTGTGGGGTATATAGAAAATCAATAGTATCCCTTCTTATAAGACTTTCATCTTCACTGGTAGCATTTGTAGTAAATATTAATTGAGTGATGCTAGCATCTGTTTTTAATGGGATCAGTATAGAATCCAGAGAAGTTACATCAGAAATAACATCTGTAATTGCGGGATCCGCTGATCTTACTTCCAGATCTACAGGCTGATTAATATCCAAAGCTGTTACAAAATCTATAAATTTTATAATTACCTGTGGGGTAGTAGCAGCATCTTCCGGGCATATATCATCACGTTCACAACTGGCACTAAAATACACGATAGCAAAACAGCCTATAAATAGCAATGCCGTTTTAGAAACTTTTAAATATGTATTGTTTATAATCATAAGTTAATTCTAAATATGAAATATACTTAGTTTAGTATATTTATCATCTCTTTTCTAATAAAACTACATTTTCTACGTGATGCGTTTGTGGGAACATATCCACAGATTGTGTTTTTGTTACTTTGTATACACTATCTAATAACGATAAATCTCTTGCCTGTGTTGCACTATTGCAACTTACGTACACGATTTTATCTGGTATAATAGTGAGTATTTGTGCTACCACATCTTTATGCATTCCATCTCTGGGAGGATCTGTAATGATTATATCAGGTTTACCATGCGTTTCAATAAATTGCGAAGTAAATACTTTTTTCATATCACCTGCATAGAATTCTACATTATCAATTTTATTATTTCGGGCATTTTCTTTTGCATCTTCTATTGCTTCCGGTACAGCTTCTACTCCAACTACTTTTTTTGCGTTTTTAGAAACAAATTGGGCTATAGTACCAGTTCCTGTATACAAGTCATATACCACTTCATTTCCGGTAAGACCAGCAAAATCTCGTGTTACTTTATATAGTTCGTATGCTTGTTTAGAATTGGTTTGATAGAAGGATTTTGCATTGATTTTAAATCGTAACCCTTCCATTTCTTCTTCTATATAATCTCTGCCTTTATAACAGATGACATCCTGATCATAGATGGTATCATTTCCTTTAGAGTTTATAACGTATTGAAGAGATGTAACCTCAGGAAATTCGATAGCAATATATTCTAATAGTGCTATTCTTTTTTCGACATCTTCATGAAAGAACTGAATTAATATCATGATTTCTCCAGTTGACGCAATTCTAATCATCAATGTACGAAGAAATCCTTTTTGATTTCTGGCATTGTAAAAAGATAGATTATTAGTGTTAGCAAAAGTTTTTACCTTATTTCTTATATCATTACTTGGATCTTCTTGTAGGTGACACTTGTTGATATCTAATATTTTATCCCACATACCAGGAATGTGAAAACCAAGAGCGTTACGGTTACCGATTTCTTCATCACTCTGTACTTCTTCTAATGTTAACCAACGACTATCACTAAAAGAGAACTCCATTTTATTTCTATAGAAAAATTGATCTGCAGAGCCAAGGATAGGAGAAACTTCTGGTAATTCAATTTTACCAAGACGTGTTAGATTACTGGTAACTTCTTGTTGCTTGTAAGCAAGTTGATATTTATAGTCCATAAATTGCCATTTGCAACCCCCACAGGTTCCAAAATGTTCACATACAGGAGTAACACGTTTATCAGAATAGGTGTGAATGGTTGTTGCAGAACCTTCATAGTAGGCCTTTCGCTTTTTTGTGGTTTGAATATCTACAACGTCACCAGGAACAGCGTTGTTGATAAATATTACTTTTCCATCAGGAGCTTTCGCAATACTTTTTCCTTTTGCACCAGCATCGATTACTTCGATGTTCTCAAAAACCTGTCTTTTGTTCTTTCTTGCCATAGCGCAAAAATAAGAATAGAAAGCATATACTTATTAATTATTAGCTATATCTTATAAAAAGAACAAAAAAAAATGAACCTGATTGGTTTTAATACGTCTTTAAGTATAGAGATTGATAATACAATGGATAAAAAAATATTTGATTCTTTACTAGTATTACAATATCAGTCCGGAAATAAGAAAGCAGCAGGACTTCTTGTAAAACGATGGCATAAAAAATTATGCAAGCAAGCATATTGGTATACAAATGATATAGATGCGGCAAAAGATATTGCTCAGGATAGCTGGACAACCATTTTAACAAAAATTAATAATTTGAAAGAGCCTAACCGTTTTGGCAATTGGGCATTAACCATTGTTAATAGAAAATCAATAGATTGGTTACGGAAAAATGAAAAAGAACTGATTAACAGAGGACGATATATGTATGAAACTAATATTTCTAATACTGAAACCAATACAGTTGATGATACTAAGTATATAATAACTCAATTAAAAAATGTAATTAAAGAATTATCTATTGATCAACAGATAGTACTTAATTTATTTTATCTGGAATCTTATAATATTAAAGAAATTAGCGAGATTATAGATGTTTCGCCGGGTACAGTTAAATCAAGATTATTTACAGCAAGAGAAAAACTAAAACAAATTTTTAAAAACAGAAATTATGAAAAATGATATTGAAGATATTGATGCATTAATAAAAGAAACTTTAACTGAAGAAGAAGCAAAGTTTTACGATGACTTAGAAGAGCAAAATCTGTTAGAGATGTTTGGAGGACTTTTTAAAACGAAACAAGCTTGGCTTATGATTATTATGAATATTGTAAATATTATAGGATTGGTATTTTTAATTTATTGCACCATACAGTTTTTAAACACAGATACAACTAATGAACTTATCAAATGGTTGGCAGCAGGTGGTATTTGTTTGACTTTTATGATTATGATTAAACTTTTTTCGTGGATGCAAATGGATAAAAATGCTTTATTGAGAGAAATTAAAAGGCTAGAGCTTCAAGTTTCATCATTAGCAAGCAGAGTATCTTAAAAAATATACATAATAACTCACTTTGATTAGTATAAATTAAAGTATGAAGGTTTAGTTTTAGTAAAATCTCAAATAATAACCCAGTATGTTATTAAAAATAAGAATTATATAGTTTAACTGGTTTTAAATTAAAAATATGATAAAGTTTTAGTAATTTGCAACGAGTTTTGAGATATAATAATAGTCAATTGTTTTTTGTAATTATAGACTCATAATTCATAACCGCTCTACAAAAGCAAGGATGATTTCTCTCCAGTGGTTTTATCAAAGCAGGAATCAAAAAAAGTTTACTTTAATACGCTTACAACAATGCCAGTTTTAGAAAAAAAGTCATCAAAACATTCAATTGATTTAGAAAATAAGTATGGAGCTCATAATTATCATCCGTTACCAGTGGTTTTAACTAGGGGAGAAGGAGTATACGTGTGGGATGTAGAAGGGAAAAAGTATTATGATTTTTTAAGTGCATATTCTGCTGTAAACCAAGGGCATTGTCATCCTAAAATTGTGGGTGCAATGATGGAGCAGGCACAACAACTCACCTTAACTTCGAGAGCATTTTATAATGATAAATTAGGAGCTTATGAAAAATATGCCTCTGAGTATTTTGGTTTTGACAAGTTATTACCAATGAATACTGGTGCTGAAGCTGTAGAGACTGCTTTGAAAATTTGTAGAAAATGGGCCTATGAGAAAAAAGGGATCCCAGAGAATGAGGCACAAATAATAGTATGTAAAAATAATTTTCATGGGAGAACGACAACGATCATCTCTTTTTCTAATGACCCCGTTGCGAGAGAAAATTTTGGACCGTATACCGATGGATTTATTAAAATAGAATATGATAATATTTCTGCACTTAGGGAAGTTCTGGAAAACACAAAAAATATAGCTGGATTTTTAGTGGAACCCATACAGGGAGAAGCGGGAGTATATGTACCAGCAGAGGATTATCTTAAAAAGGCTAAAGCTTTGTGTGAAGAACATAATGTTCTTTTTATTGCTGATGAAGTACAGACGGGTATAGCGCGTACTGGCAGATTATTGGCAACTTGTGGTGATTGTACTTGTACTGATAAAAATTGTTCAGGGATACCTGATGTAAAACCTGATGTTTTAATTTTAGGAAAGGCATTGAGTGGTGGAGCTTACCCCGTTTCAGCAGTTTTGGCAGATGATGCTATTATGGAGGTCATACAACCAGGTAACCACGGAAGTACTTTTGGAGGAAATCCGGTTGCAGCAGCTGTGGCGATTGCAGCATTAGAAGTGGTAAGAGAGGAAGATCTGGCAGAAAATGCTTTCCAATTAGGTGAATTATTCAGGTTAGAACTTCAGAAATATATCGAAACCTCTACCATTGTACAGTTAGTCAGAGGTAAAGGTTTATTAAATGCAATTGTTATTAATGATGATGAAGAAAGTGAAACTGCCTGGAATATTTGCGTTGCTTTAAAGGAAAATGGGTTATTAGCAAAACCTACTCATGGAAACATTATTCGTTTTGCGCCTCCATTAGTTATGAATAAGGAACAACTTTTAGCGTGTGTTGAGATTATTACGAAAACGCTCAAAGAGTTTGAAAATTAAAATGTTACAACACAAAAAATCCTGCTAAGAGCAGGATTTTTTGTGTCAAAGAATTTTTATTGATAAAGTACTTTGATTTTTTAAACTCGATACATATTAGTATGTGGACGATCCATTCATCATTTCAGCCCAAGGCAACATAGCTCCCATCGCAATAAAGTAAATCAGCACAAAAAGAAAATAAATTGCTCCTAAAACAATTCCTATAATAGCACAAATTCTACCAGCATTGAGGTTTTCATATCCATAATATAAATCGGGGTTATTTTTATATAACTTTACTGATTTATTAGAAATTACTAAACCAATTATTCCAAAAATTAATCCAATAAATCCGTAACAACATAAAGCAGTAATAATAGAAACGATTCCGAATATTAGTACTAATGTAGCGTTAGGTATTTGTTGTTTGTCTTCCATAATTTACATTTATAATTTGCAACAATAAGGAATATATTTTTAATATAAAAGTATTTTGAAAGGGGTCATCAGATTAAATCTAAAAACTTCCAAAAAAAGAAAACAAAAGTAATAGCGATAATCTAAAAACTTGATATTAGTTTTGGTTAATATAATTTTTTGTAAAAGAATACGAGAAAGGAGATTAAATGACGGAAGAAATAATAAAATTAAAATGACTCTCATATACTTATATATGGAGTCATTTTTTGGTTGTATTTAGTTACCCATAAAGGAAGCGGCACCTCCTAGAACAGTTGCTAAAATATTTAGAACAATTGCAATACCAAAACCCCATAATGCCATGGTACAGGCTGCTTTTGCTTTTTTAGGAGCTTTATCTTTATTCATAAAATAGATAATTGCTCCTGCTAGGGGTATACAGAATGATAATACTTTTAATCCTGTTTCCAATTCTTCCTGTGATCCGTTATTTGGATCGATAGAGTTTTCGCTCATACTATTGTAGATTTAATTGATTAATATTAAAATTTGATTTCCTATAAATTTTCCAATGATAGCAACTAATGACATCATGCCTGTTCCTGCCATTAATCCTGTTATTACTCTTCTGATATTATTGCTTTCCAGATCAAAGTAAGCTTGTATTAAACCATCTAAATATGTTGGTAATATAAGAAAAATCGTCCAATAAAGGTTTAATGTAATTAGATCAAATGTGAATAGGGGAAAAGATAGATACCCTATATGTATACCTGTACAGCGAGAACATACTGGGAACTGCTTGCCTTTCCAAAAGAATGACCTTGAGGCCATTCTATGGCAAGAAACAAGATTTATTTTATTATTTTTTATTTTCAAAAGTGTCTAAAATTTGTTAAAAATCATCAGAATATCCTCCACCTCCAGACATTCCCTCGATGATATCATAGTAGCCATCCATTCCAATACTAAATATAGAAAAAAGGATGCTGGCTACGTTAAGAACAATTCCAATAATAGCTAAAATTTTTCCAATGTTAACATTTTGATATCCCTCATATATGTCAGGATTAGATACGTATAAGGTTGTAGCATTCTTAACCATAATTAAGGCAACAATACCGAAAACAATCCCAAAAATCCCACAGCAACAAGCACTTAAAATAGATAAAATTCCGAATACCAAAATAAGAGTAGAGTTAGGTAATGTTTCTTTTGTCATTTAGTTACTATTTATTTTAAGAATATAACTCACAACCATTGTGAGTACTGTTATAAAAATTAAACAATATTTTATAAGTAAGTCGTTTTTGAATTTTATAAAAAAGTTAACTCCTAGAAATGCTAAAAGTAATAGTAGTGGATAAATCGCTGGATACATAATAAAAGCAGCTGTAAACTCTCCTTTAACCAGCAAAACTAATGATCTTTGTAATCCACAACCCAAACAGTCTACTCCGAAAAGTTTCTTGTTCAAACAGGGAAGCATGTATTTATCTAAGGACAAAACTCATAATTAAAAGTCAACAATATACACAATTTGATTATTCTAAAGATTAATTCAATAAAAAAACTAATATTTGATACTTTTGTATTATGAATAGTTTACGTACTAAACGGGTCGCTAGTGTACTGCTTATGGGAATAGGTACAATTTTATTAATTATTGAGATGATTTCTTTGAGTAAGAATTATTATTTACAAAGTTTGGGAATAGTTTGTTTAATGATCGGACTGTATCTTATTAATGCTTCTATTACATCAAAATCTGACCAGAATATAGTTGCTACTAATGAGAATTTTGATAAAGAAGAGAAAGAAGAAGAGTTATTATGATGCAAGTTGGAGATAAAGTTTCTGTACTTGATGAACCAATTACAGGTAAAGTTATTGCTGTTCAAGGTAAAGAAGTTACGATCGTTTCAGAAGATGGTTTTGATATGACCTATGAAATGAATGAGTTAGTAAAAGAAGAATCAGGTATTGTGATTGTACCTTCTTATGAGGAAGTATATAAGAATTCACAGGATAAAGAGATTTTTAAGAAAAAATCCAAAAGACCAGTTCCTAAGCCAAAAGAAAGACATGTTCCACCTATGGAAGTTGATTTACATATTCATAAATTGATAAAATCAACAAAAGGAATGGGAAATCATGATATGATTACCTTACAGTTGGATACTGCAAAGCGGCAGTTAGATTTTGCAATTCATAAACGTATTCCGGGAGTTATATTTATTCACGGAGTTGGGCAAGGTGTTTTAAAAGAAGAATTAAAATATCTTTTTGGGAGGTATGATAATGTCAGAGTTTCAGATGCAGATTATAAAAAATATGGTTTAGGTGCTATGGAAGTATATATTTTGCAGAACCCTAAATAAATAAAGGTTACTTAATCTTGTAAGTTCTGGAAAAAACTGTTAAATTTTCCAACGAATTTACTTGACTCATATTACATTAGAGTTAGATGCAATAAGTAAACTGCGATATCATGCTTTTTGTTTGAAGGAATGCAATTAATTTTATATTACAACCAATAAGTGCTTTTTTTATGAATTATTGAGGAATCACTACTTGAGTATCTGATCCGAGAAGCAATTCTTCTCTACGAATTTCAATGTCATCTCCAATAAAAGTTATATTTTTTAAAGTGATTGTTCTTTGGTAAACAATATTATTAGGGTCATCATCATTAAAAACTTCCAGGCTAATCTCTGCGGTTCCGTCTGTGCTGGTATATTCTTCAGAAATTTCATTCATACTAGGTGGTACACTTGCACAGAAATATGTAGATCCATTGATAGCAGTTTCAAATTCACGATAAATCAAAATATTGTCGGTCTCATCTAAAGTAATTACCGTAGGTTCATTATCTGTAGAAATAGAATCAGGAGTGCTATCATAAGTGGTGCTGGTAAAACTAAGCGAAAGGGTTCTTTTGTTGTCTGCATCCACTTTATAAAAGACAAACGTATTATCTATATCATTAGAGCAATTCTGAAGTTCACCATCAAAGTTGATAGAAACATCGATAATATCACCCTCACTGCATCCAGTAATGGTTAAAATAATAATTAGTAGATAGATATATCTATACATAAGTAATAGGTGTTTTTATTTGGGAGTAGTAATTGAGATTTCCTGATCTCTAAATCCAAATGAAAAATCTTCATCTGTAAACTGATCATTTGATCCTCCAAAAAGAATATTGTTAACGGTTAAGGTGGTCCTAAATGTAGTGATCACTGTATTATCCAAAGAAGAAGAAACCTCTCCGGTAAATGAAGGAGCCTCATCATTATCTGAGTTAGTATCGAGATAGTCAGGAATCCCATCATCATCAGTATCGTCATCTCTGGCATCGTTTATTTGATTAATATCTTCGTCTATGGTCAGAATCCCATCGTTATCATCATCATTGTCCAGATAATTAGGAATACCATCATTATCAGAATCATCATCTCTAGGGCTTCCATCATTATCCAAATCTTCATTTATCGTTTTAATTCCATCACCATCATCATCCTCGTCCAGATAATTAGGCGTTCCATCCTCATCTGTATCAAGAAAAGATTCATCAGTGACATCATTGTTAGGAATCTCTACACTTGTTAAGACATTATCGTTATCATCATCCTGATCCTTATAATTGGGGATACCGTCATTGTCAGTATCATCATTTTCGAGATCTCCATCTCCGTTAATATCTTCATCTTCTACATTAACAGTCACATCTTCATTAATGGCTAAAACTCCATCATTATCATCTTCATCTACTATTTCTACAATAATAGAGGCTTCTCCACTAATACTTATTAATTCCTCAGTTACCGTAATATCACTATCGGGTATTGTGTTGCAATAATAATCAGATGTGACAGTATTATTAAACTGTCTATATACTAATTGATTATCGTCATTTTCCAAATCAATTAAAATAGGAGTATCTGTGACGGTGGTATCATTGTATATAGGACTAGTAAAATTATAGGAGATAGCTTCATTTGTAGTTGTGTTGATTTTAAAAAAAACAAATTCATTTAATAAGGAGCCTCGACAAAGTTCTAACGTACTATCATCGAATTCAAAACTCGTAACGATAATATCTCCATCATCACAAGAAACTACTGTGAGCATTGATATAAGAAGAAAAATTAGTTTTTTCACAAGAGTTATTTTGAAAATTAGTAAAAGATTTTAAGTTAATAGTCTTTATCAATAACGAATATTAAAAAAGATGTATTATCTAAAGACGAGTAAAATTAATACATGTTCATATTTTGAACATTTTTATTAGTTAAGGACAAAAATAATGGAATTGAAAGATTATAAGGTATCGTGAGGAAAATAAATTTATTCGGTTTAGATTTGTCTCTTTAAAACTAAGGATTTGTTAATAGATATAGCTCATCTTTAATTTTAATTAAATTTGCATCTGGTTATCAACTAAATTTATGAATTTAATGCAAAAGGTTTATTTAGATAATGCTGCAACAACTCCATTGCGACCAGAAGTTGTAGAGGTAATCACCTCTGTATTGAAAGGTGATTATGGAAATCCATCTTCTAGTCACGCATATGGAAGATCAGCAAAAAATCATATTGAGCAGGCACGAAAAAATATTGCAAAATATATGGGGGTTACTGCCTCTGAGATTATTTTTACCTCTGGTGGTACAGAAGCAGATAACCTTGTATTAAATAGTGCAGTGAGGGATCTGGGGGTGCAACGAATTATTACTTCCAGAATAGAACACCATGCCGTATTGCATACCGTACAGGAAATTGAATCCAAAACAAGTATTACAGTAGAATATGTTAGGATTCTTACCGATGGAACTATAGATTATGCACATTTAGAACAGTTGCTGATGGATATGTCTGCGAAAACATTGGTAAGTTTAATGCATATTAATAATGAGATAGGAACAATTTTAGATATCAATAAGGTAGGAGCCTTATGTAAAGATTATGAAGCTTTATTTCATAGTGATATGGTGCAGTCCGTAGGTCATTATGAGGTTAACCTAAATGATAGTAAGGTAGATTTTATGGCAGTCAGCGCTCATAAGTTCCACGGTC
This sequence comes from Aquimarina addita, assembly GCF_039539305.1. Classification (NCBI taxonomy): domain Bacteria; kingdom Pseudomonadati; phylum Bacteroidota; class Flavobacteriia; order Flavobacteriales; family Flavobacteriaceae; genus Aquimarina; species Aquimarina addita. The sequence continues at coordinate 20,847 of NZ_BAABCW010000019.1, forward strand.
CTAAGGGTATTGGTTTTGCTTACCTTAAGAAAAATACAGGGTTAAAACCTCTTATTTATGGAGGAGAGCAGGAGCGGGGATATAGAGGAGGTACTGAAAGCGTGCATAATATTGCAGGGATGGATGAAGCATTACGTCTGGCTTATGAACATCTAGCTATAGAAAAAGCTTATATTGCTGATTTAAAGCAATATTTTATCAATCAGTTAATACAAAAGATTCCAGAAGTTAAGTTTAATGCTAATTGTCTGGATGTTACTCACAACACGTATACATTAATTAATGTTTGTCTTCCTGTATCTGCCGATAAAGCGGGTATTGTGTTATTTCAATTAGACATAAAGGGAATAGCGTGTTCCAAAGGTAGTGCTTGTCAAAGTGGTAGTGGTAAAGGGTCGCATGTGCTTGCAGAGATTCTGACTGACGAGGATATGAAAAAGCCTTCTATTCGTTTTTCTTTTTCGAAATTTAATACGAAAGAAGAGATTGATTATGTGATAAATGAATTGAAAGCATTAATATAAGTATTTATTTTAGAAACGATATATAGCCGCTAGTGGATAAGTTGATTAGGCGCTTTCTACAAGCGTCATTCTAAAAAAAGCAGCTATAAAAGGTTAAAACTTCATGCCTACGCGCACGTTAAATACCCTAGGTGTTAGGAAATTAGGAAGTGCATATTGCTGTTTTACATTTACATCTCTTACAAATGTATTGGTAATTGCATTTTGATTATCAAAAATATTATAGATTTCAAATCCTAACTGTAATTCTTTGAATTTATTAAAAAAGTTACCTTCTTTCCTTCTGTTCTTTTGATCAACTACCACATATAGAATGCCTAAATCAGCACGTCGGTAATCCCGAAGACGGGATTGAAAGTCATAAGGATCTGCATAACTAGGGGATCCTCCAGGCACCCCTGTTTGATATACAAGATTTAAATAACCTTTAAGGTTTGGTATATTAGGAACGTAGTCCTGAAGAAGAATTCCTACTTTGAGTCTTTGATCGGTGGGTCTTGAAATATATCCTCTGTCATCAATGTTTTCTTCGGTCTTTAGTACTCCTACACTAATCCAGCTTTCTGTTCCTGGAACAAACTCTCCATTAAGTCTTACATCCACTCCTTCTGCATATGCTACAGCATTATTTCGTGCTCTATATCTAATTCTTACGTTTTCAATTGTGTATGGATTGACATCAGTAAGCTTTTTATAATATAGTTCGGTAGTTAATTTAAAAGGTCTTCCCCACATCTCAAAACTATAGTCATTTCCTAAGACCAAATGCATAGATTGCTGTGCTTTGACCTGTGGTCTAACTGTTCCTAAAGAATCACGTAGTTCTCTGTAAAACGGAGGCTGATGATACCATCCACCAGATGCTCTAAAAATCATATCCGTATTCCAATCAGGTTTTATAGCAACTTGAGCTCTTGGACTGAAAACTGTTTGCGTATGACTATTAATCCCATCACCACTAACAGTCCAATTATGAAAGCGTACCCCGGCATTAGCCCAGACTTCATGTTCTTTAACATTTGTTCTGATACTATATTGTGAATACCCTGATATTCTATCAATTTTTGTTTTATTCGTAGCACGAACTTCTGTAAAAGGTACAATAGGACTCGTATAAGGTGTATAAGGTTGGTCATTAATAAAATCGGGTAGAGGAGGTCTGATCGAGAACCCTGCAGAATCAATAATCTCATATTCCTGAATTCGATCTCTAATGTCTTCTGATGTATATTTGATTCCCCAATCTAATTGGTGTTGGTTTTTAATATACGTTCCCTTGTGTTCAGCATTTATTATTAAAGCATCCAGGTCATTTCTGGCATGGGTTAACTGAGCGCCAATACCTTCTTGAAACTCTACTTCACCGAGATCTTCACTTCCTATATCTGTATTTACAGTTCCTAGCGAATATGCGGCTAGAATATCAAAGTATTCCTGTTCCTGAGTCTGGTATAATGAGGTAATGAATCGTAATGTTAAGTTTTCATTTACACTATAAGTTCCTTTTAATGCTCCAAAATATGTATCGTATTTATCTTTTTCCTGACCTTCATAAAAAACACTGATAGCAATTGGTTCTGTTAATGTACCAAAATTTGTTTGTTTGAAAATAGGCTCATAATCGTAAGAATTTATAGCAATATTGCCTAAAAATCCTAATTCGAATTTTTTAGATACTGTGTAGGATAAATAAGTTTGTGCATCCACAAACCTTGGTCTGAAGTTTGTTTCTGTTTCTTTAGCATTGACTAATAAGCTATTATCTCTGTATCGTACCCCAACAACTCCAGCAATTTTTTTGTTTTTAGAAATTGCTCCGGCAGCAATACTTCCACCCAATAGGCTGAAATCTGCAGAAAGATCAAATTGAGTAGGTCTGCGATAGGTAATGTCTAATACAGAGGACAGTTTATCACCATATTTAGCTTGGAACCCTCCTGCAGAAAAATCAACATTTCTTACAAGATCGTTATTAACAAAACTCAAACCCTCTTGTTGACCAGATCGAATAAGAAATGGTCTATATACTTCTATTTCATTAACATATACAAGGTTTTCATCAAAGTTACCACCTCTTACCGTATACTGTGTGCTTAATTCATTAGTAGAACTAACACCAGGTAATGTTTTTAGAAGTCCTTCTACGCCTGGTTGTGCAGATGGAGTCATGCGTATAGTTTCCTGATCTAATGTTGTAATTCCTTCTACTGTCTTGCGCTCTCTTCCAGAAATAACAACTTCACTCATTTGCTCAATATCTGTTTTAAGAACAGGATTAAGTTCATATTCCTGATTTTCTTTTAAATTGATTTTGAATGAAATGTTTTTCAACCCCAAATAAGAAATTTTAATTCTTACATCTTCATTTGCTGGTATTGATAACACATATACGCCATCTTCATCAGAAAGCGTTCCTCCATCTTTATTCATGATTTCTGCTCCAGATACCGGTTGATTGGATTCATTAAGAATTACACCTTTTAAGATGGCCGTTTGTGCTAAAGATATATTGCTGGTAAAAATTAAGCAAAAAATGAGAAATAGATATGAGTTTTTCAAAGAGAGAGTGAGTTTATGATTTTCTAAAGAATGTAGTTTCAAAAGTACTGCGGTTTCCTACTTTATCTAACACGATAAGTTTGAATTTATTTTCTGTTTCGGTAATAACTTTGTCATTAAAATCATAAATCAATGTACCTGTTTTGTAATCATACTCCATAAGAATGAATTTACCATTGATTGTTGCTCTATAATTTTTGATTCCAGAATCAGTATCATCAATTTTAAATTTTAGAAATTGCTCGCTGGATATCCATTTATTTTCAGAAACATTTATAGGCACAATTATAGGTTTTTCTATGTCTGTAAATAGCGAATAACTACCAAAACTTCTTGTCCTGGTGGTAAATCGGTTTCCTTTCTTTTTAGTACTGCTATAATAATGTTTGTTGTTACTGCCTAATCTACCAATATATAATTTTTGCTTATCCGCTTCTAGATAATTTGATACATCAAAAGCAATGGTCATATTTTTATGCAGTGGTACATCACTGGTATGTATCTTGATTACATCTCCCTGAGTCTTAATATCAAGATAGGTATTCTCATATAGAGAACCTTTTTCTATAAAAACATCAAAAATACCTGAACTATAAGTGTAATTTTCACTTGATTTAGCATATTCAGTTGTTTTTATTGTTTCAGATACGGATATTTCATTTGTTTTTTCCCCTTGTATAGGAATAATAATTGTAGAGACATTGTTCTTAAAATCTTCAACAGTAACTTTTACTGTATACGACATGCTATCTTTTATATTAATAAATCCATTATTGATAACATCGTTATATATAGTCAGAGGATTGTTTTTTTCGATAAAAAGTTTTGCGATCCTACCACGATGTTTTTTAAAATAACCGTAATCAATAAGTCGATTGATATATCGTGTTTCTGAAAACGAAAAACGATCCATTTTAAGTTCAAAGTTTTTTTGACCATTTACCTCAGTAGCATACGTATAAGCGCCATTTTTATTGTTTGCAAGATCCAATTGATCTATGGCTGCTACGCCAATTCCAATAGTACCAAAGGCAGTTATCTTCTCTGCTTTAAAAGTTCCATCCGCTTGTGGTATCAAGCGAAGTTTATGAGGTTTTTGATTTCCATTGGTATGGGTGTTTTTATCTAGGCTGTATATCCATGCACTATTAATAGTAGGTTTTTTAGTGTCTGCAATATCGAGACCAAATCTCATTGGATTCATTGGACGTCCTCTACCATCTCTAATTTCGAAATGTAAATGAGGGCCACCGCTACCACCGCTATTTCCACTATAAGCTATAATTTCACCTTTAGTTACTTGCAAGGTTCCACTTTCTGGATATAGCTGGATTTCATAGGATTCTTTAGCATACTGTCTTTTTTTGATGTATGCTTCTATTGCTGGAGAAAACTTTTTTAAATGAGCATATACAGAGGTATATCCATTAGGGTGTGCGATATAAATTGCTTTTCCATATCCAAAATTAGAAATTTTAATCCTGCTAACAGTTCCTTCTGCAGCAGCATGTACATCGAGTCCTTCCCGTCCTTCTGTTTTAAGATCTAAGCCAGAGTGAAAATGATTAGATCTTAATTCTCCATAAGTTCCTGAAACTGCAAGAGGAATATCAAGAGGAGATCTGAAATAATCTTGTGGAATGTTTTTTTGACTGTATACAGTAGTAATAATACATAGAGAAAGTATAATAATTGCTCGCATAGTTGGTAAAAGTAAATATTTAGTATTTAAAATTAAAATGTTGATAGATGAAAAACTAAGGGACTAAAAATTAATCACTTGATGTATAAGATTGCGAGTGACTAAAATTAGTTTAAAAACTATTGGGTTTTTTCAATTGGTATGTTAACTTTGTGTAACGAAGTATTGTGTTAAAGTATAATGGGTAATTTAATTGAAATTGTTGATTCTCTTGAGAATAGGATAAGTAAGTTGCTTCACAAATATGAATTAGTGAAACAACAAAATGCTGGTCTTCGGGATGAAATACAGAAATTGAAGTCTGATTCAGAGTCTCAACGTGATCAATTAAAGCATTGGGAAGAAAAATTCAGTGCGCTCAAGAATGCAAATGCAATGCTAGGCAGTGATAAATACAAAAGGGAAACCAAACTCAAAATAAATGCTTTAATAAGAGAGATCGATGTCTGTATAGCTCAATTATCAGAGTAAATAGAATATGGCAAATAAGCTAAAAATCAAAATATCTGTTGCGGATCGTGTATACCCATTGACAATTAATCCTGATCAAGAAGAAGGATTGCGTAAAGCAGCAAAGAAGATAGAGGAGATGATTAAGCAGTTTGAGCAAAGTTATGCAGTGAGAGATAAGCAAGATGTGTTGGCGATGAGCGCCTTACAGTTTGCAGCACAAGTAGAGCAAAAGGGAATAGATAAAGATAGTGATGAGATACTTATAACAGATCGGCTTAATTCGCTGAATGAATTGTTACAAGATCATTTGCTATAAAACGTTCATTTAAATAAATAAGGTTACTGCCTGTACTAGTTATTATTTTTTGATAAACTCAACAAGAATTTTTTTAAAAAGGGTGAGTTTAAGTTGTAAAAGCAAGCCGTGCTGATGTAAATCAGTATGACGGATCCTTGAGCAATTTGTTAGCCCTAAACCTGTTTTAACAGAGTTTATACAAAACCCAACTAGTCCAGGCTTTTTTTATATATAAACATTAACTAGAATTATGGATACAATTATATTTTTGATTATTGCTGCAGTGGCTGGTTTAGTTATTGGTTTTGTTATTGCCAAGGTGCTGGAGCGTAATAAAGCTTCTGAGATCATAAAAAATGCAAACAAAACATCGCAGAGCATTTTAAGAGAGGCAAAAAACGAGGGGGAAACCATAAAAAAAGACAAAATACTTCAGGCTAAAGAGAAGTTTATTGAGTTAAAATCAGAACATGAAAAGGTGATTTTGTCGCGAGATAAAAAAATTGCTGATGCTGAAAAAAGAACAAGAGATAAAGAGTCTCAAGTATCTAATGAATTATCAAAGAATAAAAAATTAAATACAGAGTTAGAGGAGAAATTAAAGGACTATGCGTATCGCAATGAGTATTTAGAAAAAAAGCAAAGTGAGTTAAAAAAATTGCATAATAGTCAGGTACAGCAATTAGAAGTTATTTCGGGTTTATCAGCAGAAGATGCAAAAGAACAATTAGTAGCTTCTTTAAAAGATCAGGCTAAGACTGATTCGATGGCGCTTATACAAAGTACGATTGAAGAGGCAAAACTAACTGCTCAACAAGAGGCTAAAAAAGTTATTATTAATACGATCCAGAGAATAGGTACAGAAGAGGCTGTAGAGAATTGCGTTTCTGTATTTAATATAGAAAGTGATGATGTAAAAGGTCGAATTATTGGACGTGAGGGTAGGAATATTAGAGCTATTGAGGCAGCTACTGGTGTAGAAATTATTGTGGATGACACTCCTGAGGCAATTATATTATCTTGTTTTGATTCTGTGCGTAGAGAAGTAGCGCGTTTATCTCTTCATAAGTTAGTGACAGATGGTAGAATTCACCCTGCTCGTATTGAAGAGATTGTGAAGAAAACCAGAAAGCAAATTGATGAAGAAATCATTGATGTTGGTAAAAGAACTGTAATCGATCTTGGAATTCATGGATTGCATCCTGAATTGATAAAAACAGTAGGGAGAATGAAATACCGTTCTTCTTATGGGCAAAACTTATTACAACACTCCAGGGAAGTAGCAAAATTATGTGGTGTAATGGCAGCAGAGTTAGGTGTAAATCCTAAATTAGCTAAAAGAGCAGGATTGTTACATGATATAGGTAAAGTGCCAGATACGGAGACAGAAGTTCCACATGCTATATTAGGGATGCAATGGGCAGAAAAGTATGGAGAGAAGCCAGAGGTGTGTAATGCAATAGGTGCTCACCACGATGAAGTAGAAATGACAGCGTTAATATCACCTATTGTTCAGGTGTGTGATGCTATTAGTGGAGCTAGACCCGGAGCGCGTCGTCAGGTGTTAGATTCTTATATTCAGAGACTAAAAGATTTAGAAGACATAGCTTTTGGTTTTAGCGGTGTCAAAAAGGCGTATGCCATACAAGCAGGTAGAGAATTACGTGTAATTGTGGAGAGCGAAAAGGTAAATGATGAAAAAGCATCCAGTCTGTCATTCGAAATATCTCAAAAAATACAAACAGATATGACATATCCTGGTCAGGTAAAAGTAACTGTAATTAGAGAAACTAGAGCGGTGAATATTGCCAAATAGTAAGTAGATAAAAAGATATTGTCGTAATAATCTATATCATAAAAGAGACTTTCTGAAAAGAGAGTCTTTTTTTACAAGTAGTTTTTAGAAAACAACAACTCTAATATTAGTATTTGATTGAGGTGGAATCTTTTAAATTAGATAAATTTTCACGTATACTTTATATTGCTATTCCATAGAAAGTAGCCTTTTATACCGTTTGTTGAAGTGGTTTAAGTTATGATGAAAACTATACGTTAAGTATCGTTTAAAAATATAGGATAAAAAATTAGGCTGGTTTTTTAAAACCAGCCTAATTTTTTTTACAGAGTATTGTTACTTTTCGCTAACTATGATTCTGTAGGTTTTTCTGCTTTTTTAATGTCAATGATAAGTTCATCTGAATTGTCTTTATCTAAATCCATAACAATACTGTCACCTTCCTCTAGTTTTGCATTAATTATTTTTTCTGCTAGAGCATCTTCAATATATTTTTGAATGGCTCTTTTAAGAGGTCTCGCTCCATATTGCTTATCAAAACCTTTTTCAGTAAGGTAATCCTTTGCGTTTTCGGTTAGCGATAAATCATAACCTAATGCACCGATTCGTTTGTATAATTTATTTAATTCTATATCGATGATCTTATGGATGTCTTCGCGTTCTAAAGCATTAAATACGATCACATCATCTACTCTGTTTAAAAACTCAGGAGCAAAAGCTTTTTTCAATGCGTTTTCGATCACACTTTTTGCATATTCTTCTGATTGGGTTTTCTTTGCAGCAGTTCCAAATCCAACTCCCTGACCAAAATCTTTGAGTTTTCGTGCTCCAATATTAGAAGTCATGATGATAATTGTATTTTTGAAATCAATTTTTCGACCAAGACTGTCAGTAAGAAATCCATCATCTAACACCTGTAGCATCATATTAAATACGTCTGGGTGTGCTTTCTCAATTTCATCTAATAGAATAACAGCATAAGGCTTTCTTCTCACTTTTTCTGTTAGTTGTCCACCTTCTTCATATCCTACATATCCCGGAGGTGCCCCAATAAGTCTTGAAATAGCAAATTTTTCCATATACTCACTCATGTCAATACGTACCAGCGCATCTTCACTGTCAAAAAGCTCTCTGGCAAGTACTTTTGCTAATTGTGTCTTACCTACCCCAGTCTGACCTAGAAAAATGAAAGATCCAATAGGTTTATCGGGATCTTTTAATCCAGCGCGGTTACGTTGTATAGCTTTTACAACTTTGCTTACAGCGTCATCCTGTCCGATTACTTTTCCTTTGATCAATTGCGGTAATTCTGCTAATTTATTGCTTTCTGTTTGTGCAATTCTATTTACTGGAATACCCGTCATCATAGAAACTACATCAGCAACATTTTCTTCATCTACAGTCTCTTTATGAAGCTTAGAGTCTTTCTCCCATTGTTCTTGGGCAATACTTAATTCCTTTTCAAGATTCTTTTCATCATCTCTTAGTTTTGCAGCTTCCTCGTATTTTTGTTTTTTAACAACACTGTTTTTCAGATCTCTGACTTCTTCCAGTTTTTTTTCAAGATCCAAAATTTTCTTCGGGACATCTATATTTATGATATGAACTCTCGATCCTGCTTCATCTAATGCATCTATGGCCTTGTCTGGTAAAAAACGATCCGTCATATATCTACTTGTCAATGTGACACAAGCTTTAATAGCTTTGTCAGTATAAGTAACATTATGATGTTCTTCGTATTTTTCTTTAATGTTGTTTAGGATTTCAATAGTTTCCTCAACATTAGTAGGTTCAACTATTACTTTTTGAAAACGCCTTTCGAGTGCTCCATCTTTCTCAATGTACTGTCTGTATTCATCCAGTGTAGTAGCACCAATACATTGTATTTCTCCTCTTGCCAGAGCGGGTTTGAACATGTTTGATGCATCCAGACTTCCTGTAGCACCACCGGCGCCTACAATAGTGTGAATTTCATCTATAAAAAGGATGATATCATCATTTTTTTCTAATTCATTCATCACGGCTTTCATCCGTTCTTCAAACTGTCCTCTGTACTTAGTTCCAGCTACTAAACTTGCTAAATCTAAAGTGACCACCCGTTTGTCAAATAAAATACGGGATACTTTTCTTTGAACAATTCGCAATGCAAGACCTTCTGCAATAGCAGATTTACCTACACCAGGCTCTCCTATAAGGAGTGGGTTGTTCTTTTTACGTCGACTCAAGATCTGAGAAACACGTTCGATTTCTTTTGTTCTGCCTACAACAGGATCCAATTTTCCTTCTTCTGCCATTACTGTTAAATCTCTTCCAAAATTATCTAAGACCGGAGTTTTAGATTTTTTAGTTGATTTATTACCTCCAGCAGGAGAGTTAAAAGGGTTTTCTTTTGAGGCATCCCCAGTCATATCGTCATCATCAGAAAATGATTCCGCCTTTGGGTTTTCTATATATTCTTCTTCGTTAGCAATCATAAATTTGAATTGATCTTTAACATTATCGTAATCTACTTTAAGCTTATTTAAAAGCTTTGTAGTTGGGTCATTCTCGTTTCTTAAAATACATAATAACAAATGAGCTGTATTGATAGAAGAGCTTTGAAACAGCTTTGCTTCTAGGAAAGTTGTTTTTAATGCTCTTTCAGCTTGTCTTGTTAAATGTAAGTTCTTTTTTTCATTCGTTGCAATAGCAACACTGGGGTTTGCAGGGCTAAGTATTTCAACCTTTCTTCTTAGATTCGTTAAGTCTATATCTAAGGCGTCTAATATATTAATTGCTTTTCCACTTCCATCCCGCAACAAACCTAGCATCAAATGTTCTGTTCCAATAAAGTCATGCCCTAATCTAAGAGCTTCTTCTTTACTGTAAGCAATTACATCCTTTACTCTAGGTGAAAAATTATCATCCATACAATTTAGTTCCTTTTCTTTTTAATAAATATAGTAATTTTTCAAATTACAATAGCAAAAACTATTCCTTTAACTAAAAATTGTCATAATTACCGCAAATCTATGCCACTTTACAATAGTTCTTTTTTAATTTGTAAACAGAATGTTTTCTGTTAAATCAGCAATGTATTTATAAGAATTTTGCCTTTAATTAGTAAATAGACAAAAAATGCTTTAATAATCAAAATCTAAGATTATAGACTTATTAACTATATAGGTCGTTTAAGTTGTTAATAAATTACGTATATTACTTAAGGTTTTATCAGTTAAAGCAACCGTAATTTATTTAAATTAGCGCGTTTATTAAATAATTTTAGAATAAAATAATTTTTATGGCTGAAGGAGAAAAGCTAATTCCTATCAATATAGAAGATGAGATGAAGTCAGCGTACATCGATTATTCGATGTCCGTTATAGTATCTCGTGCATTACCGGATGTTAGAGATGGTCTTAAACCTGTGCATAGACGTGTTTTATACGGAATGCATGAACTGGGTGTTAGGGCAAGTAGTGCACACAAGAAATCTGCAAGAATTGTCGGTGAAGTTTTAGGTAAATATCATCCACATGGAGATACTTCTGTTTATGACGCGATGGTGCGTATGGCACAAGAATGGAGTCTGCGTTATATGCTGGTAGATGGTCAAGGTAACTTTGGATCTGTAGATGGCGATAGTCCTGCTGCAATGCGATATACAGAAGCGAGAATGCGTAAGATATCAGAGGATATGCTCGCAGATATAGATAAAGATACTGTAGATCATACTTTTAATTTTGATGATACTCTACAAGAGCCAACGGTTTTACCTAGTAGAATCCCTGGTTTATTAGTTAATGGTGCATCCGGGATTGCTGTAGGTATGGCAACTAATATGCCTCCACACAATCTAAGTGAAGTTATCGACGGAACCGTTGCTTACATAGATAATAACGATATAGAAATTGATGAACTCATACAGCATATCAAAGCGCCTGACTTTCCGACAGGTGGCGTGATCTATGGATATGATGGGGTGAGAGAGGCGTTTAAAACTGGTAGGGGACGTGTGGTAATGCGAGGTAAAGCTAGTTTTGAAGAAGTTAATGGCCGAGAGTGCATTATTGTTAGTGAGATACCTTATCAGGTCAACAAGGCAGATATGATCAAAAAAACTGCTGATCTTGTTAATGACAAAAAGATAGATGGTATTTCATCAATTCGAGATGAATCGGATAGGAAAGGAATGCGGATCGTATATATTTTAAAAAGAGATGCGATACCTAATATTGTATTAAATCTTTTATATAAGTATACCGCATTACAATCTTCTTTTAGTGTTAATAATATTGCTTTAGTAAATGGAAGACCCCAGTTGCTGAATGTAAAAGAAATGATTCATTACTTTGTGGAGCACAGACATGATGTTGTGGTGCGACGCACAAAGTATGAGTTGAAAAAAGCAGAAGAGAGAGCTCATATATTAGAAGGATTGATAATAGCTTCTGATAATATTGATGAAGTAATAGCATTGATCAGAGCATCTTCTAATGCGGATGAAGCTAGAGAAAAATTGATTGAACGCTTTAAACTTTCAGAAATTCAAGCAAAAGCAATAGTAGAAATGCGATTGCGTCAACTCACAGGGCTGGAGCAGGATAAGTTACGCTTAGAGTATGAAGAATTGATGAAGACGATAGAGGATCTTAAAGATATTCTTGCAAAGAAAGAACGTCGAATGGAGATCATTAAACAAGAGCTCGAAGAAGTAAAAGAAAAGTATGGTGATGCCAGACGTTCTCAGATAGAATATGCCGGAGGTGATCTTAGTATAGAAGATATGATTCCGGATGAAAAAGTAGTCATTACAATCTCGCATGCGGGATATATAAAACGTACTTCTCTGACAGAATATAAGAAACAGAATAGAGGAGGAGTGGGACAGAAAGGAAGTACTACAAGAAATGAAGATTTCTTAGAACATTTATTTGTGGGTACTAACCACCAATATATGTTATTCTTTACTCAAAAAGGGAAATGTTTCTGGATGAGAGTTTATGAGATCCCTGAAGGAAGTAAGACATCTAAAGGAAGGGCGATACAGAATTTGATTAATATAGAGAGTGATGATAAGGTAAAAGCTTTTATCTGTACTCAGGATCTTAAAGACGAAGAATATATCAATTCTCACTATGTCATAATGGCAACTAAACGTGGTCAGGTCAAAAAAACATCCTTGGAACAATATTCGCGACCAAGAACAAATGGTATCAATGCGATTACAATAAAAGATGATGATGAGCTGTTAGAAGCAAAACTTACAGATGGAAAAAGCCAGGTAATGCTTGCTATAAAATCAGGAAAAGCGATTCGTTTTGAGGAAGAGAAAACGAGGCCTATGGGGCGTGGAGCTTCTGGAGTTCGTGGTATACGATTAGCTGATGAACAAGATGAGGTTATAGGAATGGTTGCTGTCAACGATATGGAGAGCGATATACTTGTAGTTTCTGAGAATGGATATGGTAAACGCTCTAAGTTAGAAGATTATAGAATTACGAATCGAGGTGGTAAAGGAGTGAAAACGATTTCTGTGACTGATAAGACCGGGAATCTTGTGGCCATTAAAAATGTTATGGATACTGATGATTTAATGATAATTAATAAATCTGGTATTGCAATTAGATTAGCCATTGAGGATTTAAGAGTTATGGGACGAGCAACTCAGGGGGTTCGTTTGATTAATTTAAAAGGAAAAGATTCTATTGCGGCCGTTGCTAAAGTAATGCATGATGAAGACGTGGTAGAAGAGGAAGATGAAAATAATATAGATCTAAATATTCCTGCCGAAGACAATGATGAAAATAGTATTGATGGCACGGATATTGATGAAACACAAAAGGATTAAATTAAACCAAGATAAAATTAGAAGTAATGAAAATTAGATTTGTAATAGTATTTTTTTTAGCCATTAGTGCTGTTGGATTCTCTCAAAAGCAAGAGCTAAAATCTGCGGTAAAAGCGGTTAAATCAGGACAAATGGATGAAGCAGCTAATGCTTTAAAAGCTGTAGAAGGAAAATTAGATGTGGCAGATGAGAAAATGAAAGCTCAGTATTATTTACTTAATGGACAAGTAACATCGGCTACTGCTGGAGATTCTTTAGATCAATTGGAATCAGCAGCAATGTCTTATCTTAAGGTTTCAGAAATAGAAAAAGCTTCAGGTAGCAATAAATTTACCGGAGAAGCTGAGACACAATTAAAAGCATTAAGAGATGCTTTAGTGACTAAAGCAATTGAAGATCAAAAAGCAGGCGATAATAAATCAGCTGCAGAAAAATTATATTTAGGATATAAGACGAATAAAAAAGATACTTTATACTTATACTATGCGGCTTCTAATGCTGTAAATGCAAAAGAGTATGATGAAGCATTATCTTATTATAATGAATTAGTAGAGCTTGGGTTTGATGGTAATGAAACTCAATATGTAGCTATAAATAAAGAGACTAGCGAAGAAGAAGCGTTTCCATCAAAAAATTTACGTGATATTTCTGTAAAAGCTGGAACTCATATTAAACCAGAAAAGAAAGAATCAGGTTCTAAAAAATCTGAAATCACTAAAAACATCGTACTTATTTATGTAAGTCAAGGTAAGGATGAAGAGGCAATGAAGGCTTTAGAATTAGCAAAAGCAGAAAATCCCGATGATTCTTCTTTATTACAGGCTGAAGCCGATATGTTTTATAAGTTAGGTAATGTGGAGAAATATAAAGAGATCATGGAGCAAATAGTTGCGAAAGATCCTAATAATCCTGATTTATTATATAATTTGGGCGTTAGTGCTTCACGTTTAGGTAATAATGATAAAGCGTTAGAGTATTATAAAAGAGCTTTAGAGCTAAAACCTGATTATGGAAAGGCACAGATTAATGTTGCTTCTTTAATCTTAGGTAAAGAAACAGCTATCGTTGATGAAATGAATGCGTTAGGAACCTCTAGTAGTGATTATAAAAAATACGATGCTTTAAAAATTCAGCGTGAGGAATTATATAAAAGCGCAATTCCTTATTTAGAAGGTGCTTTAAAAAGTACACCTGATAACGTAGATGTTTTGAAAACATTAAAAAATATTTACACTCAATTAGATGATCCAAAAGCAGATGAAATAAAAGGCAAATTGGAAGCCTTGGAAGGAGGAAACTAATTGTACATTCTTTATACCATACAAAAAGCCGAAACGTTATCGTTTCGGCTTTTTGCTTCATTAAAGATGAGCGCTATTATGTTCTTTAATATCTTTATACCAACTCTTGATCTAACAGCTGAATATTACTTTGTAATCGTTCTTTGACAATATTCATCATTCTTTTGTTTAAAGCAGAGGAGTTTTTAATATATAACAAGTACTCACTTACTGTAAAATGACCGATGACCATCCCTTTTAAACTGTTTCTGAACTTCATATCTTTTTGGATAGCATTTTCAATATAAAGTAAACGCTGCTCTAATGATAAATCATAGAATGTATTCTTTCTTTTTTTTATATAATTTTTAAATATTTCGGTTAATAATTCATCTTGTAATTTGATAATGGGTCTGATTGTTTTATTCTGAAATTGTTCATCAAAAGACATGTTTTCAGATACTCGCGCACTCAAAATTTGTGGGCGTATCGCCAATAATTTAGATTTTCTGTTTTCCATAATAAAGATGTTTACTAAAAATACAGAATTGTTTATTCTAAAGTGAACAAGAAGAAACAGAGTTTTAAACCACTTATGAACAAAATAAAACTCAATTCAATAATTACTTAAATATTTATTTTCATTTAGAGAATTTTAATTATTAAAATGTTGGTAAATAGATTACTTTAGATAAACTTTTATTAGAATAAACATAAAAAAGAAAAAGTAATAAATATGCAATTTGGTAAAGTAGAATTTCCGGAACGTATTGATTTTGAATTGCCAAAAGACCATATTGATACGAAAAACATTTTAAAAGAAGGGGTTTCTAAAAAACTGTCAATCTCAGTAGGGTGTGCTAAATGGAATAAACAAGATTTGAAAGGGTTTTATCCAAGGGGAACAAAAGATGAGCTTTATTATTACTCCAGACAGTTTAACGCGATAGAATTAAATGCTACTTTTTATAGAATTTTTTCTGAAGATCAATTTAGAAAATGGTATGATAAAACACCTGAGGGATTTACCTTTTTTCCAAAGTTAGTTCAGAATATTTCACATTTTAAACGATTGAATGATGAGGTTCAGCCTTATGTTGACGAATATTTAGCCAGTGCAATCCACCTGAAGGAAAAGTTAGGGACTATCTTTTTACAACTGCACAGTAATTTTGGTCCTAAAAACTTTGATAGGGTTGTCAATTTTTTAGATCGATGGCCAAAAGAAATTAGATTGGCTATAGAATTCAGGCATACAGACTGGTTTCAGGATACTTCTGTTGCTAAGGAGTTGTATGAATTGTTAGAAAAGAATGATGTTTCTAATATTATTACAGATACAGCAGGGCGTAGGGATTTACTCCATATGAGATTGACAAATAAAGAAGCTTTTATACGTTACGTAGGAGCAAATCATCCTAGTGATTATACGAGATTAGATGATTGGATACAGCGATTAAAAATATGGAAACAACAAGGGATTGAGCATATTCATTTTTTTGTACATCAGAATCTGGAGACAGAATCCCCCTTATTATCTAAACATTTTATTCAATTGCTTAATAAAGAATTGGGCGCTACTCTTGATATCCCAAAACATTCGTCTGATGAGTTGTCCTTGTTTTGATCATGTTTACTAATTATCTATAAAATAGTTGAAGGAATACAATTCAACGTTAAAGTTGTTGACAATAAACAAACGATTAATACAATAGAAGTGTTTTAGATCAAAGACATTAGTTAGGATTTAAAAATAAATACATCTTTAGAAGTAATAATAAGATATTATATATAATGATTAGTTACACGTCACTGTATCTTCTACAGAAATTGTAGTTCCTGTATTCGCAAGATTACATACGGATTGAGGAATTGAGGTTAGATTAATATTCCCTGTTAAATATAATTGTTCGAGCTTAACGAGCCTTCCAAACTCTACTGGTATTTCTGTTAATTCATTATTTTGGAGATATAACCGTTCTAAATTAGATAAATTACCGATATCTGCAGGAATGTCGTCTAAATTATTAGTGCTTAAATTAAGATAAATAAGATTAGCTAAATTTACTATTTGATTTGGTACTACTGAGATTGAGTTTCCGTAGATTAAAAATGTCTCTAGATTAGCTAAATTTCCAATGGAGGCTGGAATCGAAGCTATATCATTGGTATGCAAACTAAGGCTGGTCAAATTGGTTAGATTACCTATTTCTTGAGGAATACTTGAAATATTATTTCTTCCTAAATTAAGATTGGTAAGTGCTGTAAGGTTTCCAATTTCTAAAGGAATAGAATTTAAAGAATTATCAGAGGCAAATAATAGTTCTAAATTAGTTAATGTACTTATATTAGAATGAAGCGTTGTTAATTGATTTTCTGATATATATAGTTTTTTTAAATTAGTTAAATTTTTAATCGCAGAAATATCCGTAAGCTTATTGTAAGAGAGATTTAGTGTTTCTAGATTGATAAGACCTTCTAAACTAGAGGGTAAACTTTCGATATCGCATTCATATAAGTTTAGCGTCTCTAATGCCGTAAGTTCGCCAAAAGATTCAGGAAGTGTACCGATGGGGTTTAATTCTAAATTTAAGTAGGTTAATGATTTTAATTGACCAATGCTTTCCGGAATTTCTCTAAGACCGGTGTCAAATAAGTTTAAGCGCTGAAGATTTACAAGATTGCCTAACCACTCTAATGAATCACCAGTACCACAATACTCACAGCTAATACTTTCTAATGTCGTTAATTCACCAATTTCTTCAATTAATGTATTATTACTATCATCCATGCTTAAACTTTTAAGATGGATTAGGTTAGTAACATCACTGGTAAGATTAAGCTTAAAGTCAGAGTCAAAATTTAACTCAATTACTTTTTCATCCTCTGCGGTTACTCCATACCAATTATTCATGTCCGGATCATCTAAATCCCAAGAGTAATCATCATCCACTGTTGTGTTTATGTAGGTGTCATAATACATATTAATCAATGCTTTCCGTTCTGAAATCCCTGGTAAATTGATAGATACTGTATAGGTAGATGCTGTACCGTCTTCTGCAGTAACAGTATAGGTTACTGGTATTGTAAAGTTTTGAGGTTCCATACTGGCGGGGCTAATCGTTGCACCTTCAGAAATAATAATTTCTGGCACTACAGCTGTCACATTACTATCGTGAGGTAATAGGAAGTTGATGGTATTATCTTCATTGATGATCGCTTGTTTATCTTCACTTAGTAAAGCGGTGTTAGCAGCTTGTGGTAAGGTAAAAGATACAATCACTTTTTCATCGCTAAAGACAGGTTCTTCCTCTTCTTCCTCTTCTTCTTCCACAACGACTTCTTCCTCTTGAGCTTTTATAAGATCATCACTAAACTCCTTGCTACAAGATGTAAAAAAAATGAACAAAGAAAAATAGGCAAGAATGCTTAGTGTATTAATTTTCATAGGTACAATAATTATTGGGGTTGGGGTATTACTTTTTACAAATTTATGCTAATTTTATCTTAAAATCAATTTTTTAAACTGAAATTGAATGTCCGCTAATTTGCTAAACTACTAAAAACCAATAGCAGTGTCATCACCTCTTCTGTCTGCCCCTGCTTCTAAAGTTCCATTAGGTAACACTAATATAGCATCTACTTTACTACTTATTTTTGAAGCTTTTTCACTCACGGGATATCCTTGATACTCTAATATTGTAAGTAATTGTTGATCAAATTTATGAGGTTCAAAATATATGGAATCTGGTAACCATTGATGATGGAAACGAGGTGCATTAACAGCATCCTGCATAGTCATTTTGTATTCGTGTACATTTAATATGGTTTGTAGAACAGATGTAATGATGGTAGAGCCTCCTGGAGTACCTACAACCATCCATAGCGCATTATCTCTTTCTATGATAGTAGGTGTCATCGCACTGAGCATTCTTTTTTCTGGTACAATAGCATTAGCTTCTGCTCCTAATAGCCCATACATATTAGGAACTCCTGGTTTTGTGCTAAAATCATCCATTTCATTATTCAAAAAGAACCCTAGTTCTTCTATGAATAATTTAGAACCATAGGCACCATTTAAGGTAGTTGTGACTGATACCGCATTCCCAAAAGGATCAACAATCGAATAATGAGTGGTTTCGTCGCTTTCATATCCAGGAATTTTACCATAACTAAGATCAGAGGATAGGGTAGGTTGATCAAAACTAAAGGTTTTCATTCTACTATTAGCATACTCTTTACTTATTAAAGCGTCAATGGGTATTTTTACATAATCCGGATCACCTAAGTAATAACTGCGGTCAGCATAAGCTCTTCGTTCTGCTTCTGTAAGTATCTTTATTGTTTCCATCGAATTATGACCATAAGAATGTAAATCATATGGTTCTATCATCTTCATGATTTGTGCCAGGCAAATGCCACCGCTGGATGGGGGAGACATCGAAATGAGAGAGAGGTTGTCGTATTGAAATGTAATAGGTTTGCGCCATTTTGCCTCATATTTTTCTAAATCTTCTAAGGTAATGATTCCACCTCTGGATTGTAGATACTCAACTAATTTTTGCGCTGTTTTACCTTTATAGAATTCATCTTTTCCATTTTTAATTATTCGTTCTAATGTTTGTCCCAATGCTACATTTCTTATAGTATCATAAGCTTGGTAAGATCTTGAATATAAGGTAGTATCTCCATTAGTTTTCTTAAAAATATCCTGATATTTTTCGAAACGCTTTTGTTGTTTATTAGTAATGGCATAACCTTTATAAGCCAATTCGACTACTGGAGTCAATAACTCTGCTATGGGTAGAGAACCAAATTTTTTATGTACTTCAAAAATCCCCGCTATGGTTCCAGGTACACCTACAGATAACCCACCAATCTGACTTTTATCGGGGATTGGATTTCCATCTTTATCGAGATACATGTCTTTATGAGCAGCAATTGGTGCTTTTTCTCTGTAATCTAATGCTCCAGTTGCTCCATTTGCTTTGCGGTATACCATAAATCCACCTCCACCCAAATTTCCAGCATAAGGGTATGTTACAGCTAAAGCCATTTCTGTAGCAATCATGGCATCAAAAGCGTTTCCTCCTTTTTTGAGAATAGCAGAACCTATCATCGAAGCCTCTTTTCTGGCAGAAACAACCATAGCATTTTTGCTAATGACTCCTGGGGTAGCTATTGTTTTTTCTTTTTTACAGGAACATAGGAAAAACAAGCACAGTATATAAATTAATACCTTCATATTCATAATCTTCTTATTTCGTCTTTAGTAAATAATTCAAGTTCTAAAAAGAAAGATCTGAATTCCTTTTCAAAATCCGAATAATTTTGTTCCAGTTCTACAACTGCGAAATTCATTTTAGACCTATTTTTAGTGCGATGATTCATTTGATATAAAATCCTTCCTATACCAGGTATGGTGGAATAACTGAGTAACCAATTATCTCGCAACATATAAGGGAGAAAATTTTGTATTCGTTTAGGTAGTATTTCAAAATATTCTTGTAGTAATTCATAAAAGTCAGCAACATACTGGTCTAATGGTATTTCACAGTACTCGCTCCAATACGCTGCTAGGTAATGATCATATAAAATGTCTACGATGACCGTACTATAATGTCCGTATCTCGGGAAAAGTCTTTTTACACTTTGTTTTACAATAGGATGACTATCGGTATAGGAATCAATTTTACGATGTAATATAATACCTTGTTGGATTCTATTAGAAAATTGATCAAATTTTTTTCCTTTTACGGCGTCAGCAATAAAATTACCGATTTTTAATTCTGTATCATTTCCGGATAAATAAATATGGGCTAAGAAATTCATTAGCTCAATGTACAATTTTTTGTAAGTTGCTTGATTATTTTTATAAACTTTAATACTAAAGTTGTGGTAATGATTTGTAGCGTGTACATTTGTTATAAAGCTTGCATAACTCATATAGGATTAGCGTAGTCTTAACAGAGTTAAAATAATAAATAAATATAAATTTATATATGACACTTATAAAATCAATATCAGGTATTCGGGGAACTATAGGAGGTATAGTCGGGGATAATCTGACACCTATTGATGCAGTGAAATTTGCATCTGCTTATGGCAGTTGGTTAAAAAAAGATACGAATAAAGAACATCCCAGAGTTGTTGTTGGTAGAGATGCCAGAATATCTGGAGAGATGATTCAGCAATTGGTAATGAATAGTTTGGTAGGATTAGGAATCCATGTGATAGATTTAGGGCTTTCAACAACCCCTACTGTAGAGGTTGCTGTAACAATGGAACAGGCAGATGGTGGTATTATTTTGACCGCTAGTCATAATCCAAAACAATGGAACGCATTAAAATTACTTAATAACAAAGGTGAATTTTTAAATGGAGTCAATGGGCAAAAGATCTTGGAGATAGCCGCTACTGATGATTATCATTTTGCAGAAGTAGATGACTTGGGGTCGATTACCGAGAACGATACATATATTGATAAACATATAGAGTCAGTACTTCAACTCGCATTAGTAGATGCTGAGGCTGTGAAAAAAGCTGGATTTAAGGTGGTAGTTGATGCAGTCAATTCTACAGGTGGAATTGCTATACCAAGATTGCTAAATAAAATGGGAGTAGATGTAATAGAATTATATTGTGATCCTACGGGGCATTTTCCACATAATCCGGAGCCATTAAAAGAACATCTCACAGATTTATCTGAACTGGTAGTTAAAGAAAATGCTGATCTAGGTCTTACAGTGGATCCAGATGTTGATCGTTTGGCATTTATGAGTGAGGATGGAGAAATGTTTGGAGAAGAATATACACTGGTTGCATGTGCGGATTATGTGCTCGGTAAAACAAAAGGAAATACGGTTTCTAACCTTTCTTCAAGTAGAGCACTAAGGGATGTTACTGAAAAGCATCAAGGTAACTATGAGGCAAGTGCCGTAGGTGAAGTAAATGTAGTAGAAAGGATGAAAGCAACTAATGCCGTCATAGGAGGAGAAGGTAACGGAGGGATTATTTATCCTGCATCGCATTATGGTCGAGACTCTCTTGTAGGAGTGGCTTTATTTTTAACACATTTAGCAGAAAAGAAATGTAGTATTAGTGAATTGAGAAATAGCTATCCTTCTTACTTTATGAGTAAAAATAAGGTTCAGTTGACTCCGGGATTAGATGTTGATGCTATTCTGGATGGGTTTCATAAAAGGTATATCGCAGAAGAAGTGAATACCATTGATGGTGTAAAAGTGGATTTTGATGATTGCTGGGTACATCTAAGAAAAAGTAATACGGAACCTATTATCAGGATATATACAGAGGCATTAAGTCAACAAAAAGCAGATGAACTAGCAGAGAATACTATTAGTACGCTAAAGGAGATAGCAGGAATATAGCATACTTGTTTGTGTTAAAATCTAAAGCCTGTAATGTTGATCAACGTTACAGGCTTTTTTAATATTCTTATTTTATAGTAGCTCCATTTGGTGGAGTAGAGAAACGATGTTTCCAGCGCTTATGGGTCCATAAATAGTACTCTGGCTTATTACGGATTTGTGTTTCCAGATGTCTTAGAAATTGTTCTGTAATATAATAATCAGGAACATTAGTAGGATCTTCGGCAATTGGAACTAAAGTAGCTTCATAATACCCTCGTTTGATTTTTTCTACGTGAAAATAATATATACTAAGATCTAATCGTTTAGCTAATACTTCTCCTCCCATAAACGCAGGGACTTTAATCCCCATAAAGTCTGACCAAAACATAGCTCTATCTAATTTGGGTGATTGATCAGAGATTAATCCATAAAGGTTTAAATCAGGGTTTTCTTTATTTTGATTGCTATAAATCTCTCTAAATACTTTGGCACTTGGAATTAAACCGGAGCCAAACCTACCTCTAATGCGATGCACCAAGCGGTCAAAATATTTGTTTTTGATCGGCTTATAAATACCTACACATCTGAATTTTGTAATGAGATCTATAGCATTGGTCCATTCATAACTGGTATAATGCCCCATCATGATAATAATACTTTTGTTTTTTTCTTCAAGCTTAGTTAAATCATCTAGATTTTTTAATCGAAAACGATCCACCATTTCTTCTTCTTTAATAGAAATAGACTTAATCATTTCTAAAAACATATCGCACATATGTTTATAAAACGCTTTTCGAATGCGATGTATTTCTTTTTTATCTTTTTCAGGAAAAACTAAAACCAGATTTTCGGTTACTGTCTTTTTTCTATACCCAATGATATAATATACAATTAAGTATACACAGGTAGAAAATATATAGAAAAGACGCCATGGTAACTTAGAGATCACCCATAATGTAGGGTATACCAAACAGTATACTAGTAATTGCATTCGTACTTTGTTTAAGGTGGCAAAGATAACTTTTACATCAATTATATAGTATATTTGGGCGTTAAAATAAGGGATATGTTAGATATGGAGATTATGGTTTTGGGTATAATAACAATGAATGTTATTTTTTCATTAAGAGGTTTTAAAGATTTTTCTTTTTTTGAACGGTATAAATTTAATATTGGCGGCATACGCAGAGGAGAACAAGTGCGTATGATTTCTTCTGCTTTTTTGCATGTAGATATGCAGCATTTATTTTTTAATATGCTTACTCTTTTTTTCTTTGCTAATACTGTAATAAATAATTTAGGTAATGTAAAGTTTGCAGGTGTATATGTAGGAAGCTTAATTGTAGGGAATTTATTTTCTTTATTTTTTCATAAGAATGAGTATCATTATAGTGCTGTAGGTGCCAGTGGTGCAGTCTCAGGGATTATTTATTCAGCAATACTTTTTGACCCTAATGAAAGTCTTTATTTAATGTTTATTCCAATCCCTATCCCTGCTTATGTTTTTGGTATTGGATATCTTTTATACTCCATTTATGGTATGAAAAATAAGGCAGATAATATTGGTCACGATGCTCATTTTGGAGGTGCTGTAGGAGGGTACATCATTACTTTACTCATGGCACCAGGATTGTTTCAAGAAAATTTACTTATGATAGTATTACTGTTAGTTCCTATTATCATTTTATTTGCAATGCAACGCTTAGGTAAATTGTAAAAAATAAAAAAGGCTGCCTTGAAGGGTAGCCTAGTCACTTATTAATGTGCTAATTTACAGCGTTTTTTCACTAAGTAATTCAGCAATTCTACTTTCTAATGCGGGTCCTCTTAAGTTTTTAGCGATTACATTTCCGTTCTCATCGATTATAAATGTAGCCGGAATAGATCGAACACCAAATGATTTAGCAATGGGTTCCTGCCAGGATTGTAGATTAGAAATATGATTCCAGTTAAGCTTATCATTTTCAATAGCTGTGATCCATTTTTCTTTGGTTTTATCTAGCGAGACTCCAATTATATTAAGTCCTTTATCATGATATTTGTTATATATTCTAACCACATTTGGGTTTTCTGCCCTACACGGCTTGCACCAGGATGCCCAGAAATCAATAATCGTAATTTTACCCATTGACTCTTTTAGAGAAAGCATCGTACCTTCTGGGGTAGGTGCAGAAAAATCATCGACTACACTACCAATATCAATTTTACCAACAGATGTACTAATTAATTGTTCTAAGTTTTTGCCAAGACGAGTAGTTTTCAACGTGTCTTCAAGACTGGTATATATTTCCTTTACCTTTTTTACAGGTACTGCTTTTAGGCTTAAAAGGTCTGTTAATGCAATCACAGAAATTAAAGAGTTAGGATTTTTTTCAGCGATTTCTGTTCTGAATGTTTTTTCCTTCTCAGTAAGTTCTAGTTGCTTATTCATTAAATCGGTTAACTTCTCTTTTTCTTGAGATTTAGACGCAATTTGATATTCTCTGCTCACCTCCTGCTTTTCTTTAGCATATTGTGTCATGGTTTTAATATATTTCGAAAATAAATCATTCTCAGGACCTCCTTTAACTAAAGATGAACGTAAACTATCTTTGTAGACAGTCATTTTTATAGGATTATTTTCTGCCAGGAACAAAACATTTCCTGGGATATTCTTTTTTCCAGGGGTGTCTTTAAAAGTGATATAATTAAAATCATTATCTTCTACTACAGGTAAGGAAATTTTGAATTTTTCATCCTTGATGGTTGTTGAATCAATAATAATTGGTCGATTTGATTGATTTATTGAATTGACATAAACAATAACTCCATCGTTGAACCCTTGAGCTATACCAGAAATTGAATATCCTTTTTCCTCTTTTTCACAGGCTATTGTGATTAAAATAATAGCTAGTAATACTAATTTTTTCATTTTAAATGATTTTATAAAGCGCAAAAATATATAATCTAGGGTTGAAACACTACAAATTAACTTTTAAATATAATTAATTGTTAATTTCATGTAGGTTTTCACAATTGAACTTATAAATGTATCGGATTTCTATAATCATTGTATCAATTGGTATCAAAATTATCGATTTTGATGTAATAAATTGTTAATAGATGATATAAAATATAGTGTTTGATTATTTTTGTAAAGGATCATAAATAAAAGAGTTATGCAGGTATTAGAATATGATTTTCCCATGGATTTGAAAATAAGCTTTTCTTTATTTTTTAAAAAGTATAGAGAGTTTTTAGAAAGTGATAATCAACTATTGCGAGAGCGTGCGATTTCTATATTGAATATTGCAAAAGAATATCCCGAACTTGAAGAAGGCATTACTTCAGAACAAAGATTGCAAGAACTTTTGCCTCAGGTAAATCTTGTATTAGAAGATTCATTTTCTCAGATACTACAGGAAAATGAAATAAAAATAGCTACTGTACCCTTTAATAATACAGTGATAAAATCGACGCAGCGTTATAAAAATATTATAAAGGCGGCAGGATCAGATTTTGAACTTAAAATAAAAAATCTTGATGAAGATCATTACTTTATTATGGGATGTAGTATTATTTTGAATCAATATTATGGATATCAGATTGATTTCAAAAGACCTTTTTTCTATGATATTCCTGATGCAAAAGGAATCATACGCCATTATAGATTAATGTATAATGCTGATTTTATTGAGATTCTAAAAACTGATGAAGCGAGAGATATAACGCAAGAGGATGTTGCTATTTTAATAGATAGTTTTGATAAGGTCGAGATATGGAAAGAAATGTTCCCGCCTAATAGTTGGGTTTTTAAAGGGATTGTTATAGCAAATCTTTTTGATGTAACTACTGATGTTTCTTTATCAGAGTTTAAAACTAGTCTTTTAAAATATGATAAGAATGAAGCTGGTTTTATTAACAGTTTTCAAAATATATTTAGAGCTATCTTTAATCTTCCAGAGATTAAGGTTGGTTTCTCTAACTACAATGAAGAAGAAAAGACACTAGAGAAAGTACCCTCTAAGAACATGGGGAGTTATATTTTACATAATCGATACGATCTTGATTGCGAGATGGCATTGTGTAAAGGTACATATCATCATTTGTTCAAAGAGTCTACTTATTTTGCAATTTCCGATGTTAAAAAATATGCTAGTTATGCGCCTGATGAAAAGATGTATAAAAATTTAATATCACAACATATCCAGAGTGCTATTTTTGCTCCTATAAAAGCGAATGATAAATTATTAGGAGTGTTAGAGCTTGTTTCTCCCAATGTTTCTGAACTTAATAGTATCAATGCAAATAAACTTCAGGATGTGATGCCATATCTTGTGGATTCTGTAGTACGATCTAAGGCAAAAGTAGAAGATGAATTAGAATTGATTATACAAGATGAATGCACTGCAATTCACCATAGTGTTTATTGGAAATTTAGAAAAGAGGCTGAGCGTTTTATGTTGGCAAATCTAGAAGGGAATCCTGTCTCTTTTAGAGAAATTGTTTTTGAAGATGTATATCCATTATTCGGTCAGGTAGATATCAAAGGTTCATCAGAAGCGCGTAATGATGCAGTAAAACAAGACTTAGTTTTACAACTTAAAGAAATCTTAAAAATTATTAAAAACATAATCGAGTTAGATTCATTACCAATATACGATCAGATTAAATATAGAATAGAAAATTATATTAGGACTATTTCTGAAAAACTACAGGTAGATAGTGAACAGAAAATCTTAAGCTTTATTAACAAGGAAATTACACCATTATTTAAGCACCTTAGCAAAAAAAGTGAAGAGCTAAAGAATTTAATTGAGAGATATACTAACTCATTGGATAAGGGAAGTAAAATGCTTTATAAATATCGAAAGCATTATGACGAATCAGTTATGCTAATCAATAAAAAGATGGCTGCCGTATTGGATGAAAAGCAAAAAGATGCCCAAGCGATGTATCCGCATTATTTCGAAAGGTTTAAAACTGATGGAGTAGAACATAATATGTATATAGGTGAGTCGATTACAAAGCATAATAGCTTTCATAAAATTTATTTATATAACCTTAGACTCTGGCAGTTGCAGGTGATTTGTGAAATGGAGAATGAATATTATCAATTCAAAAAAGAATTGCCAGTAGCATTAGACGTAGCATCGATGATTTTAGTATTTAATACTTCTTTATCTGTGCGGTTTAGAATGGATGAAAAAAGGTTTGATGTTGATGGAACCTATAATGCAAGATATGAAGTAGTAAAGAAAAGAGTGGATAAGGCATATATAAAAGGCACTGATCAACGTATTACAGAGAAAGGGAAACTAGTCATTGTCTATTCTCAGCGCTCTGATGAAAAAGAATACGAAAAATACATTGAATTTTTACAATCAAAAAAGTATTTAGAAGAAGATGTGGAAACTGTAGAATTAGAAGATTTACAAGGAGTTACAGGTCTTAAGGCATTACGGGTTGATATTCTTTATAATAAGAATAAGGAAGGAAAAGAGTATTATACTTATGACGATTTGATGAAAGAGTTAAATTAGTATGGTTTCCTGAACTGTAGTGAACCTGATGATTTAAATGAGGTTAAATAATTTTTTTTTAGGTAAAAATGATAAGTCGTTCTTAAATAAGTTGACAGTTTTTAATAATTTAAATTAGACCAGAGAAGCTAGCTTTTCTGGTTTTTTTATTATGTATAACATTAGGTTTTTTTAATTCTCTAGTGTATTAAAGGCTATAACGAAAGAAACAACAGAAATAATTATACCAATCATAAATACAGTATATGTAATACGTAATATTTTGTACTTTTTATGTAAAACCTTACCTAAAAAGTATAAATCCTTTATCATAGTGTCATAAATATAATCTTTATTCTCCATCAATTCATGCATGGCTGTCTTGTAATTATTAAATGGCATTTTATGAAAATTACCAAAAAATAATAGATTTACTTTTTTTTCTTTTACTTCCTTCTGCGTAAACTCTCCAGTAGTCACGTTAGGTCTTGTTGCTAATACAGAAAGAATCATTGAGGTAACACTGAAAAAAAGAAAAATACCGGTAGGAATAATTAAGTAAGTATTGGATGGATTATCTAACTTAGGAATTAGACTAGAAAGTGCTAATGATATAATAATGGCATTTACAGAAAGTAAAATATTTGCTTTTGTATCTGCAATATCACTTAATTTTAGATGATTTCGTAAAGTAACTCTAAAAGCTGTCTGAATACCTTTTTCAGGGCTTTCTTGTTTAACCAATTTTTTTAGTTTCTTAGCTTTATTTTCCTTTTTTAAAGCCTTTTGTTCTTTTATTATTTGAGATAGATGTTTTTGTTTTTTTGGTTCCCAGTTTTTTATGGCATATGGTGTATGAAATTCATGCAAATTTTGTAGAAAATTAATATTTGCTTTTAGCCATTGCGATTTACTATAGTTTTTAACGTGGGTGAGTCTAAATTCTTGTCTTAAGAATTCGCTTGTTTCTTTAAAATAATCTTTAGCTAAATGAGATGAATCGGCATCTTTAATAATATTTTCTAAGGGATTAGTTGGAGTATGATTCATTTTAGTCGCCATAATTAAAGCGGCAACTTGATCAATAAGTCTTTTGTCAGCTTTTTGATTAGCTAAGAAATCTGAAGCAATACGAACACTTTTCTCTTCGTGGTTCTCAAATCCTTCTGAGTATCCGGTGTCATGCAATAGTGCAGTTAGCAATAAAACTTCTTTTTCTTCCTCAGAAATTGTGCTATTGTCTATAATTTCTTTTGTACTTTTAAATACTCTTTTGGTATGTGTATAATTATGGTATATACAGTTCTCGGATAGTTTTTTTTTATAAAGATCTGCAACAAAGTTATCTGTTTTTTCGAGAAGTGTATTCATGTTATATTTTTTCAAAATCCAAATTAATTAAAAAAAAATGAATGTACTTCATTATGAATAAAAATATCCTAACTTTTATTGCTATATCTATTATGTTGTTAAATTCTTGTGCAACATATTCCCCTGGTTATATAGATAAAAATTTCTCTAGAACGATACCAGAAAAAGAAATAGAGATGTCCTTTTATCTCATAGGAGATGCTGGTAATGCTGATATTAATGAAAATTCTCTCGGTTTAGAGGTTTTAAAACAGGTTGTAAAAAGGGAGGAGACCAAAGATGACTATCTCATATATTTAGGAGATAATATATATCCAAAAGGAATGCCAGAAAAGAACTCTGAAGCAAGATTGATTTCTGAACAAATCATAGATACGCAAATTGAGGCTTCAACTGATTTTGAGGGAAAAGTTGTTTTTATTCCCGGAAATCGCGATTGGTATGCTGAAGGAGCAAAAGGCCTAAAACGACAGGCAAAATATATAACTAAAAAATTGAAAAAGAAAAAATCCTTTCTCCCCGGAAAAGGTTGTCCTATAGAAAGTATCGCGGTAAGTGATCAGATTCAACTCATAATTCTGGATACACAGTGGTATTTGGAAAATTGGAATAAGAACCCAACAATGAATGACGATTGCGAAATTAAAACTAGAGATAAATTTTTAAGCGAAGTAGCAGGAGAATTTAAAAAATATAATGGGAAAACAATTTTAGTAACAATGCATCATCCTATGTTTACTAATGGTATGTATGGAGGAAGGTATAGTTTTAAAAATCATATTTTTCCTTTTAACAATAAAATCCCGATGCCTTTCGTTGGATCCTTAGCTACCCAAATACGTTCTCAGGGAAGTGTGACTTCTCAGGATAGATATAATCAAAGCTATAATATGCTAATGAAACGTTTATCAACAATAGCAAGAGATAATGAACGTATCATATTTGCTTCTGGTCATGAACATTCATTACAGTATATTAATAATAAGGGGTTAAAGCAAATTATATCAGGTTCAGGATCTAAAGTTTCTGCAGTTTCTTTGGGGGAAGATGGGGTGTTTTCTTATCCAGGACAAGGTTTTGCTGTATTAGATATATATAAAGATGGGTCGTCTAATGTACGATATTATGGAAACGAAGCAGGAGTTGCAACGCTAGTGTTTCAGTCAGAAGTACATGCAAAAACAAAAAAACACCCAGCAGATGAGTATAAAAATGAATTTGAAGCTCAGATTTCATCATCTATTTATGAAAAAGAAGAAACAGAAAAATCTAAATTTTATACATCATTATGGGGAGATCATTACAGAGATGTCTATGGTAAAGATATTCAATTCCCGGTAGCTACTTTAGATACCCTCATGGGAGGTTTTACTATTGATAGAAGAGGAGGAGGTCAGGTAACTCGATCGTTAAGGCTTGTTGATAAAGATGGAAAACGATATAGTCTGAGAGCTATGAGAAAAAGTGTGACCCAATTTTTACAAAAAGGAGCATTTATAAATACCTATCTTGAAGACGGTTTTGATGATACCTTTACAGAAGAATTATTGTCAGATTTTTATACATCTAGTTACCCATACGCGTTTTTGGCAGTTGGTGGATTAGCAGATGCTATTAATGTCTATCATGCCAATCCAAAAGTATATTATATACCAAAACACCCGGCACTGGGAGCTTATAATGAAGATTTTGGTGATGAATTGTATTTTTTAGAAGAACGCCCGGGAAAAGAATTTAAAGACGTAGCATCATTTGGTATTCCTAATGATATCGAAGGTACAGATGATGTTCTTAAGAATATAAGAAAAACTCCAACCTATCAGATCGATGAAGCACACTATATACGAACCCGATTATTTGATATGATTTTAGGAGATTGGGATAGGCACTCGGATCAATGGAGGTGGTCTCGTTTTGATACCGATACAAGTAAAGTATACCGACCTATACCTAAAGATAGAGACCAGGTATTTTCTAATTATGATGGAGGGCTTATTAATGTTATCAAGTTACTGGTTCCTGTCGTTCGTAAATTTCAGGTATTTGATGAAAAACTTAAGAATATAAGATGGATTAATACAGCCGGAATTAAATTAGACAGAACCTTCGCACAAAATTCAAGTAGGCAAATGTGGTTAGATCAGGCTGCTTATATTAAAGATAATCTTAGTGATGAAGCTATAGAGAAAGCATTCAAAAATTTGCCAGAAGAACTGCAGGATGATACCATTATAAGAATTAAAAAATACTTAAGAAAAAGAAGAGATGATATCGAAGATATTGCAACAAGGTATTATGAGTACCTCTCTAAACAGGTAATTGTTACAGGAACCGATAAAAGTGAGTTATTTGAGATTACCAGAGAAAATAATAAAACACATATAAAAGTTTCAAGATTAAAAAAAGAGATTACAGAAAAAGTATATTATCAAAGAACCATTCTATCTGATGAAACTAATGAAATATGGATCTATGGATTGGATAATGAAGATGAGTTTATAGTACAAGGAAAAGGAAAAAAGGCAATACCTATTAGAATCATAGGAGGACAAAATAAAGATACTTATACGATTGCTGAGGGAGAAAAAGTTAAAATCTATGATCATAAAACAAAGCCTAATCAGGTCAACCAGAAAGGAGGAGCAAAGTTCATTTTTAGTAACAACTACAATTATAATACATACGATTTCAATAAACATATTGATAAGATAAATACGTTAACCCCTTTGATCGGATTTAATCCTGATGATGGATTTAATATCAATGCTACTAATACATATACGGTAAAAGGTTTTAATGACAGTCCTTTTCAAAGTAAACATATGTTGAATGCAGCCTATTTTTTTGCCACAGAAGGTTATGACATATCTTATAAGGGAGAATTTGTGAATGCAATAAGTACCTGGAATTTAATCGCAGGAGGACGCTATACCAGTGAGAACTATGCTCAAAACTTTTTTGGTTTTGGTAATAATACACAGAATCAAGATGAAACATTAGAGTTAGACTACAATAGAGTAAAGACTGGAATATGGTCTCTGGATTTGGGTGTTACTAAGCGTGGACGCTATGGTAGTTCATTTTCTTTTACCGGATCGTATGAAGGTGTGGAAGTACAGGATACTCAGAATCGATTTATTACCTCAGGTTTAGATATAGTTTCCGGAGATCCTGATTTTTTTAATAGAAAATTCTTTGCTGGAGTCGATATGGAATATGAATATCAAAATGCGGATAATAATGCGAATCCTACAAGAGGAATGTTGTTTAGCCTTCAGGGAGGTTCTAAAATGAACATAGATGATGTAGATAGAACCTATGGTTATTTGAATACAACACTTGGATTCTATAATGCGCTAACCAAAAATCGAAAACTAGTGTTAAAAACCGAAGTGTTGTCAAAGGTTATGATTGGTAATGGATTTGAGTTTTATCAAGCGGCAACCTTAGGGGGAGTAAGGAGTTTACGTGGATATAGGGAAGAACGTTTCACTGGGGATAAAGCACTTGCTTTTAGTACAGATCTCAGGTATAGTTTCAATAAATTTAAAACAGGATTATTGCCTTTGCAACTTGGTATATACGGAGGTTATGATTTAGGTCGGGTTTGGTTTGATCAAGAAGAGTCCGATATATGGCATTCATCTGCAGGAGGAGGCATATGGATAAATGCCGTGGATGCAATTACCGGTAAAATGGGGTTATTTACTAGTGAGGATGGGATGCGTTTTACTTTCGTGTTGGGTATGAATTTTTAATGATAGAAGATATGGTACAAGAATATTAATAACCTAAATAGTCAATTTCTAGCAGTTTTGAAGAAAATTCCTCTTTTTATGTGTTAAAAAAATGTAAATATTTGCACTTAAACCTATTTTTGTGTAATTTGCCGATTATTAAAAATTAGATTTTTTGATTTTTGAAATTATTATAATGTTTTTTAACACACTAAAAAATTAGATTTATGACTAAATGGCTTCCTAACACATTGTTTATTATTTTAAGTATTATTACTACGACAATTAGTGCTCAAGAGGTTCAGGATGTCCATAATCACTCTGACGCTCATCCATCTTATAAAAATACGTTAAACGAAGATACACATAACCACGAGGCTGTCTTGAAAGAAATTACTTACAATGTAAAAACTTTTGAAGAGCATATCACTCCTAAATGCGATCATAATCAAAGTAATACTTTTAATCAAATATCATTGATTGATATTATTTCTTCTGATGCCGGCGCCGATTTTAATTGTTCAGGAGGTTTTTGTATGAATAAGTTACATTACCATAAAAAAGGACTTACTTTAAAACGACAGTTATTCGATTACTTTATGAAAATTTCAGGATAAAATTTTTAATACATATGATTGTGTTTTGCGAGGTATATTCCGTTATATAGTTCAGCAATGAATTTATTCTCCTATTTTTGCAGCCTAAACTACAGCAACAATGACATTTTCAGAATTGGGAGTTCCTAAAGATCTAAATAAAGGTCTGAAAGAAATGGGTATAATCGTTCCTACTAAAATACAAGAACAAGCGATACCAGTTCTTATTAAAAATAAAATTGACTTTATTGGTAAAGCACAGACAGGAACAGGTAAAACGGCTGCGTTTGGCATACCTTTACTACTTGATATTGATACCAATAAAGAAGAAGTTCAGGCACTAATCCTAGCACCCACCAGAGAACTTGGACAGCAAATTGCTAAACAGCTTTTTAAATATACGAAGTATACGGATAAAATTTTTACTGAATCTGTATATGGAGGTGAAAAGATAGAACGACAAATAGCTAGATTAAAGCGACCTACTCATATTATTGTGGCCACACCAGGACGACTTATTGATTTAATGGAAAGAAAATCAGTTGATATTTCAAAAATTAAGACTGTTGTAATGGATGAAGCGGATGAGATGTTGAGCATGGGATTCAAGAAAGATTTAACCACTATTTTGAGTAAAACGAAAGGCAATAGAAATATTTGGCTTTTTTCTGCAACTATCCCTGGATCCTTAAGTGAGATCATAGATTCCTATGTAGATAAAAAAGCGGTTAGAATTTCTGTAGATAGAAATGAAACTGTTAATAAAGGAATTGATCATAATTTTGTGGTAGTAGAAGAGGCTAATAAATTAGATACCCTTACTTATTTTTTAAAATCTCATAAAGGTCAGCGCGGTATTATTTTTACTAAAACAAAAGTTGCTGCCAGAACTTTATCAAAACAACTTATCGCTAAGAATTATAATACAGGGTTATTAGAAGGTGATATGACGCAAAAAGACAGAGATAAAGTGATGCGCGCTTTTAAGAAAGAAACACTTCAGTTTCTGGTTTCTACAGACGTTGCTGCCAGAGGTATTGATGTGGCAGATTTAGCTTTTGTAGTTCATTATCAACTTCCGGATCAAATAGAATATTATACTCATAGAAGTGGACGAACCGCTAGAGCAGGAAAAACTGGTTTGTCTTTGGCTTTGATTGTTAGAAAAGAACTTAGAGTTATTAGAGACTTAGAAAAAGAATTGAATATCAACTTCAGTCAGGTACGATAATAAAATACCATAGTCTACTTTATTGCATATAAAAATATACCTTACCCTTTACTTTTCTTAATACTTTAATATATGTAGAGATTTACAAAAAGGTATATCTACCATAACGATAACTTTAAAAGTAATGATTTATCTTGTACCATTGTGTAGAGATAAATCATTACTTTTTATAATTTTTTACCCCCTGAAAACAGGGGGTAGGTGTTTCACTATAAACCGCATAGTAAACGTTCTTTTTTTACGATATTTTTGAAGCAAATAATCAAAAGACCAAATAAAAAATAAATTGATTGTACCATTTGAATATCTGTGTATCTCGCTGATACACTTTTTTTTGTTTATTTCTATCTTATTTGTTTACTTTACAGAAAACCGATTAAATGCAAATATTAGATTATAAATTGTCACCAAAAGTGGATAATGCAATCCATATAGCACAATCCATAGCAAAAGAATATTATAATGATGAGTATAATGCTGCACATTTATTAAAAGCACTTTTGCATAAAGATGTGGGATTAAAAGATTTTTTTGATCAAATAGATGGAGATATTTATTACTATGATGACTGGGCAGAGGTTAGAATTGAAGCCCTTCCTAGAGTTGTAAATATTCCCGATGCTATCTCTGGTGATAAATCTATAGAGGCTGTATTTAATGAGGCAGATACAATTAAACTAAAATTAGGAGAAGATGAGATTACTGCTAAAGCGATTTTAATTTCATTATGTACACCAGGAGTTGGGTTTTCCTATGAACAATTAAAGACGTTGCCCCTTAAAGCAGATGAAGTCTTGATTGCCGCTTCACAAAATATTTCCAGTAATGGTACTGCAAGTTCTGGAGCAAGTAAAGCAGCTAACAAAGGGGGAAAGAAGGTAGATTCCGGGATCTTAGATGAATACTGTTTTGATAAAACTTTTGCAGCAAAGAATGAGCAATTAGATGATGTTTTTGGGAGAGATGCAGAGGTAAAAATGATTACTGAGATATTAGGTAGACACTCTAAACCTAATGTTTTAATTACGGGAGAACCAGGAGTTGGTAAAACTGTACTTCTGGACGCATTTGCAGAAGCAGTAGTTCTTGGTAAAGTACCTGAATCCTTAAAAAATGCACAAATTTATGAACTTGATTTTATTAATTTAGTTTCAGGAGCCAGTTATAAAAGTGAAGTAGAAGATCGATTTAAAAAGATTATTGCTGCACTAAAAGAATTTGATAAACCTGTATTGTTAATTGATGAATTAAATAACCTGACAGCAAAAGATAGCGGAAATCAAGGGCTGGTCAATATAGTTAAATCAGAATTGGCAAAAGGAGAAGTAACTTTCATTGCTACAGTTACTAATGATGCCTATAGAAAACATATAGAAACAGACGAAGGGTTGTCGAGAAGATTTGAGATCGTTGCGTTAGAGGAGCCTTCAGAACAAGACGCGCTAAAGATGATTTCTAATACGATTAGTAAATACAAAGAGCATCATAGTTTAGATATCATAGATGACACCATTGCAGAGGCTATTCGTCTTTCTAAAAGGTTTAATAAGGATCGAAGCTTACCTGATGCAGCGATAGATTTGATAGATAGAACTATGTCTGCTTCCAGATATATGATTGAAACTACATCTAATCAAATTGAAGAAATTCGTAAAAACTTAGAAGAAATAGGGGCAAGAGATACTGAAGAAATAAATAAATTTGAAGAGGTTAAGTGGATCTTTGATAATTTAAAAAGTAAGTTTAGCTATCTTTTATTTACAGAATTGAGTGAGGATGAAATGGTACTCGGGACGGAAACATTTGATAATTATAAAGAGAAAATATTAGGGATTCTTAATAGCTTTCTTGATAAATCATCAGAGGACAAAACGTTGATTGATAAAAATGATGTCTCTGCCACGATTGCTAATAAAACAGGTATTCCAGTCGGAAAGTTACAGGCAGATGAAAAAGAACGTTTGCTGACAATGGAGGATACCCTAAAGAAAAGGTTAATCGGTCAGGATCATGCGGTAAAAACTATATCAGCCGCAATTTTAGAATCCAGATCAGGATTAAGTAAGCCAGGCTTACCTACTGGGTCTTTTTTCTTTACCGGACCTACGGGTACGGGTAAAACAGAATTAGCCAAGTCACTTGCAGAATTTTTATTTCAGACAGAAGATGCTATTCTTAGATTTGATATGTCAGAGTTTAAAGAAGAACATTCTGCTGCCTTATTATATGGAGCACCTCCGGGATATGTGGGTTATGAAGAAGGAGGGTTACTGGTTAATAAAATTAGACAAAAGCCATATTCTATAGTATTATTTGATGAAATAGAAAAGGCACATCCATCTGTATTTGATATATTTTTACAGATTCTGGATGAAGGAAAGTTAAATGACAGATTAGGTAAGACCGGAGATTTTTCTAATGCAGTTATATTATTCACTTCTAATATAGGTAGTGATCATGTAGTGCAATCTTTTAATGAAGGAGATGTTCCAAAATCGTCAGATCTATTAGAGATTATGGGAAGACATTTTAGACCAGAATTTTTAGGTAGACTAACAGAAATAGTTCCATTTGCACCTATTACAAAAGAAAATGTAGTAAAAATCTTTAATATTCAATTAAAGGATCTGCATAAAGCCTTAAATAAACAAGAGGTCACTTTAGAATTAACAGAAGCGGCACAGGAATTTCTTGCTTATAAAGGATTTACACCAAAATACGGTGCGAGACCATTAAGAGGAGTCATCAGAAACGATTTAAGAGGGCCACTTGCTAAAATGTTAATTACAGGAAAAATAGGAAAAGGAAGTAAGGTTTCTCTGGATGTCAAAGATGATGAAATGCAATGGTCATACGAATAAAAGTATGATCCAAAAATAAATTTAGTATATTTATAATTCACAATCATTATATTAATAGAAAGTATGAGCAGTAACAGTTATGGATTAGGAGGAACAGAAGTAAAAACTGATGCCAGTGAGGCAATCATGGAAATCGGGCAAAATAAAACACTTCTTGTTCAGAAATTAACAAATGATCAGGCAATTAAGCCTAAGATAATTAGTGGTTTGACCAGTATTGATGATGTTTTTGAAAATTACAAACCTGCCGTTGAAGTGGATTTTGAAAATTCTGATGGAGTAGAGAGTAAGGAAGAACTGAAGTTCAAACACGTGGGAGATTTTGGCAAAAAAGGTATTATTAATCAGAGTAAATATCTGAGTGATTTGGACACAGAAAAGGATCAATACCTGAAAGTTGTAAAACAACTTAAATCCAATAAAATCTTAAAAACAGCTTTAGCAGATCCAGACGCTAAAGAGGCATTATTAAGATCAATACAATCATTATTAGCAGAGTTACAACAAGGTTAAAAGATATATAATAAATGGCAGCAGGAAAACAAGCTCAGGAAGCTATTAAAATAGAAAATCCAGCAAAAGAACTAAGAATAAACGAAGAAAAATTAGCTAAATACGGTGGATTTGATTTGTTAGAAGCGTGTATTGACGATGTACAAAATATGAATCCAGAGCGTAAAGCTCGTAAAAAGATTTTTCTTACAGAGTCAACAAAAAAATTAGAAAGAGAAAAATTGCAGAAGACATTGGAGATTTGGGGAGATATCCTTTCTTCATCGGATGATCTTTCTGTTATGGTAGATGAATCAGAAAAACGTTCTGAGATTGCCGCAAAATCTTTACAAAAGAACTTG
Organism: Aquimarina addita; assembly: GCF_039539305.1. Classification (NCBI taxonomy): domain Bacteria; kingdom Pseudomonadati; phylum Bacteroidota; class Flavobacteriia; order Flavobacteriales; family Flavobacteriaceae; genus Aquimarina; species Aquimarina addita. The sequence continues at coordinate 58,812 of NZ_BAABCW010000019.1, forward strand.
GGTGCGGCATTAGAGCAAACCAGAGAACTGGAACAATCATATCGATCTGTAGCCTTATTTTTCAAAAATACAGAGTCTCAAAAAGTTAAGAATATCAATATAATGAATGCTGAATTGGAGCAGTTAAAGGATCTGGATAATACCAGGTTTATTGATGCAATTCAGGAAGAATTAGTACAGGGATATGATCGATTAGATTTAAGAGATAATTATGGTATATTGGTTATTCCGGGTTATTTAGGATCTAATAAGGTGATAGAGAAATGGGCAAAAATAGCACATGAAAATAAAGTAATGATGATTACTGATTTTGAGCATCTTGATGAGCCGGATGATGTAATGGAAATGTTTGAGGCTGCTAATCTTACCGGTGGTGATAAATACAGGTCTAATGTTATGATGGCATGTAATTGGCTGGTAGGAAGAGGAAAGCATGATGAAGTAGGAGAAGAAGATGATCTTTTTGTTCCACCATCAAGTGCACTGGCAGGTCAGGTATATAGAACATTGATGTCTCAGGTAGCAGCAGGTAAAAAGCATGGGGGAATTAATGAAGTTGATGGAGTTCGTTTTGATCTTAAAAAGAGTGAAATTTCTCAATTAGAGAAATTAGGTCTGGTTCCTATGGTAAATGAATATGGAAAAGTAATGGCATTTTCTGCAAAGACATTATTTAATGGAGACAACCTGGGATTACAAACATATTCTGTAGTTCGTGTATTCGATTACGTGACTAAAGTATTGATGGACTTTCTTAATAGGAGAGCTTTCGAAAACTTTAATGCTAGAACACGTAAAGAATTAATGGGGCAGATTGTTAAGTTCCTTGATGAGATAACAGGACCGGATCAATTAATAGAAGATTTCTCAATCAAGCGTTTTGAGCAAGATCCTAATCAAAAAGATAGAGTTTTCTTAGATATTCATATGAAACCATATTTCCCTGCAAAGAATTTCATGATTAAGATGGATGGTCAGAAGGGTGATGATGGTACGGATTGGGATTCTGATTACGAACAACAATAGATAGATCACACTTTATTGAAATATATGGAAAACGAGTATCAGTTTTTGATGCTCGTTTTTTTTGTCTATTTATCAAGAATAAGTAAAATAAATAGTACAATAATTTAAGTTAAAGTATAATTTGTTGAGGTGTATTGAAATATCGAAGCAATACTTTTGAAAATGATTTTATAAAATAAAGTGACTTTTCATTTGTGAAAAAACACGAAGTGAATGTTAAGTTTCGCAAAGGTTACGCAGTAGTACTCTCTATTTCATTCTTCACAAGAATGCTAGAAAATGATTTATTAAACCTGCTCTTTTAATTTGCCAATGGTAGATATAAGTTTTTTGAAATTCACAGGTTTAGAAAAATATTTGTCAAAGCCTACATTTCTAAACCTTTGTTCATCTCCAGGCATAGCATATGCAGTTACTGCATACATTGGTATATTTTTAAGAACATCCATTTTTTTAAATCGTTGTAAAAGTTCACATCCATCCATTTGATTTAAACCCAAGTTAATGTCAACAAGAATTAAATCCAGTGTTGATTCTTTCACTACTTTAAGGGCGGTAAGTCCATTTTCTGCTATAATTATATTGGATGCATTTTTAGAAAGCATTTTTTGCATTACCATAGCATTTATCTTATTGTCTTCTACGTAAAGTATATTCATACGATCAGTTGTTTTTATGCAATATAATAGTAAATTTTGTTCCCTTATTTACTTTACTTTCTATTTTAATTTTGCCTCCAAGAATTTCTATATATCTTTTAGATAGACTTAACCCAATCCCTGTACCTTCATATTTTCTGCTTAATCCAATACTTTCCTGTATAAATGGATCAAATATCTTCCGTATATTTTTTTTGTCAATTCCAATTCCGGTATCAGTAATATAAATATAAATTTTTTCTTTTTCAGATTTTATCTTTACAATTATTTCACCGGTTTCAGTATACTTAATTGCATTATGTATAATATTATTTAATGCAGAACTGAATATACTTTCATCAATATTAGCGGTAGGGCAGCTTTCATCCAATTCTAGCAGATATGATAGATTTTTAGAACGTGCCATATGGCGATATTCCCGATATGATGTTTCTACAGAATAATTCATATCGATTTCTACGTAGTTTAGATTTTTTTTCAATGTATCTATTTCGCTATAATGAGATAGATTATTGATGGTTTTAAGAAGTCTTTCTTTACTTTCTTCCAGATAGTTTAGTAGTTTCTCTCTTTCCTCTGGCTTCTCTTCATTTGATAAAAGTAAATTAGCGATTGTAATAATACCATTGAGGGGAGTTCTTATTTCATGGCTAAAATTTGAGAGGATATTTGATTTAAGGGTGCTGAGTTCTTGTTCTTTAATGTGAGCCTCTTTGATAGAAAGTTCAGCAGATTTTCTTTCTGTTATATCATGAAAACTGACCAGAATAGAATTAATTTTTTTTTGATTATTAAATATAGGAGTATATTTAGACTCCAGCCATTGTACACTGCCTTTGTAAGTAATTCGTTCGATTTCTTTTTTAACAACAATACCTTTTAGCGCTTCATTAAATTCGTGGGCAAAGGTGTTTTTGAAATTGAGAGGCATTACATCAATAAAAAATGAAGGTGTAGCCATAGGGTCGACATTAAAATCTCTTTTTATGATTTTTAATGAATCTTTATCAGACATTAAAATAATGCCTTTAGTATCTAGTAGAACTGTATAAGCGAAGCCATTGTTAACCATGGCTTGTAGTCTGCTTTGGTTTTCAATGATAAGTTGTTCATTTATTTTTTTCTGATGAATATCTATAAGGTTACCAATCATGCGAATAGTGTTACCTTTTTGATTTTTCTTTCTATAGCCATAGACTTCATAATGCCTGTAACCTCCATCCAGATGCTTAAGCCTAAAATGATTTAAATAATGATGTCCTTTCTTTTCTAGGTTAGAAAGATGCCTATGTAATGCTTCTTCTGCATCATCAGGATGGATCATTTTTCTGAACTCTTTTTCTGGAACAAAATCAATATTAATAGGTAATCCTAGCATCTTTCTAAAATCTTTACTATAAAAAACAACGTTAGTTTCGATCAGATGATCAAAAAGTCCAGATCTTATACCCTTTAGTGCTAAGTGTTTGGTTTCTTCATTTTGTTTAAGTTTTTCGATAGTATGATAACGTTCTGTTACATCTTCAAAACTTCCATTTACAAAAATAACTTTATTCTTATTTATAACAGGAACTCCTATAACTCGCACCCATTTTTCAACACCTTTTTTTGTAATTAAACGTTCTGTATAATCAAAAATCTCTTTTGTTTTTAAAAGCCTCTCTATACTATCCCGTACTCTTTGTCTAGAATCAGGATGATAATAGTTGATAGCCTGCTCTAAGGTAATATCTATTCCTGGCTCGAGATCGTGAAGGAGATAGCACTCTTCTGAGAAAAATATAAATTCATTATCAGGATTATAATGCCAGGCACCTGTGCGTGTTAATTTTGATATTCGTGATAATAGGTCGTGTTCGGCATGCTCCTCTGTAACATCAATCCCGAAAGCATAAACTTTATCATCAAAATAGGAGAAATCAAATTTTATTGAAAGTATTTTTTTTGAAACCATGATAGCGAACCTAAAAGTTTCGTTTGCCTGCGGATGATTTTGCGTAAGTGAAGTAATTAGATGATTAAATGTGGAGATATCTTCATCCAACATGAACTCTGTCAATGTTGTACCTATAATTCTTTCTTCAGGTATCGAAAATAATTGTTTACACCGACGATTTATTTTATGGATTTTTCCGCTTTTGTCCAATATTATGTGGACGAGAGAAGTCATATCTAATAATGTGAGAAGTTCATCGTTGGTAAATGCCATAAAAAGAGATTATTCTTTTTTAAAGTTACAAAAATGATTTTGAAAGTACTATTAATTTTAAGTTTTGCTTAATTAAGATTGCATTTATACTTTTCTATTAAATTATACCCTGATCTATAGCTATTTGAGAATGAATCTTTTTTTGAAAATTTTGATGATGAAAGATTCTCAAATAAACCACCTTTTATTGGTCTCAGATAAGGGCTCGAAACTCTGCTATTTTATTGCAGAACTATAGTAATGCTAAAAAATCTATTCATTTGCATATATGAGTTCAAATGTATGGAAAGGTTCACAAAGTATAAGTCGTTTAACCTGTCATATTATGAGGTCAACAAGTATAGATATAATGTTCTGACTGTTTATACTCAGATTCGTTATCGAGAGCGTCTTATCCGAGTTTTGAGGCACAGAGTATTTAAGTTATAAAGGGAGTTGTGAATTCAGATCCTGTTCATATGCAGATAGAGTATGCACCCAAACTCAATGTTAGTTCTATTGTTAAAAGTTTAATAGGTAGGTTATCTCGATTACTTAAGCAGGAGTTTTTTTATTGAAAAAGCTATTTTTGGGCAAGTTACCAGAAAGGAAAAAGCAAAAGTTAAATACGTATTTGTTTTTCTGTTATTAATATAATGTTTATACTAATTATTAATCCTGCCCTAAATAAATTTATGGCATATGAAATAGAATAATTTTACAAACCTAATCGCCGATTTTAGTTAAGTCTCAAAAAAGAACCTCCTTGCAAATATTGGTTTGGCGGCGGTTGTTCTTTTTGAAAAGGATTATCGAGCCATTTATGTAAATCAACTTTGATAAAGATATTAAGTCTAATAAAAGCTACTAAATTAGACAGGTATCAAGGATGTTTTGCTTGAGTTTTCAACTCTTTTAGGATAAGTATGAAAATCAGTGCGATCCAGATTTGTATCATAAACGCATTTTGGGTGGTTTTAATAAAAGATTTGATGTGTAATATTTTATATCTCTAAAAAACATTTCTAATCCCATCTGGCTTTGTAGAGCTCGGTTATAGTGTTTGCTGCCCCAAGACATTTCCTCAATAGTTTGTTTGTTTTATCATCTCATAAGGCTACTCTTCGATGTATTCTTGGGCATTTCTCTTTGGTTTTGTTGCCTGTACGTTCTATGATCTCATCTTTTAAGAGGTGTTGATGTCTATTTTTGGATAATTCTAGCTCTTTGATAGTCTAGAAGTTTATGTTGCTTTTATATCTGACCACAAAATATGAGCCGCTGTTGTATCAAACATTTAATATCGAAAAACCATTGTAGAACCTATTGGCGACAATAACAATTCCTTTTAAAAGAGGAATATATTGCACTCCTTTATTATCAGCTGTTTTTCTATCTATTATATTTACGTATGAGGGTAAATGCACGTCATAATCAAGTAGGGTATGCATTTTTACTGCTTCATTCTTAGTCTTGTATTTTACCCAATCGAACAAGCTTAAGCAAAGACTTATCGTGGTACCATCTAATAGATAAATCTTTAATTTTATCTCAAACTTAGTACGCTTCATTTGAGACTGCTATCCCAAATTTTCTAAAAGAACATAGTAATAATCTTTAAAAAACTCCCAACTGCTTTTTTTATTCTGATAGCTCAGGGTAGATTTAGACGGAGCTTTGAGTATAACTAAATGATTAAAATTAGCTGTTGCAGAACGCAGCCCATTACTTATATCATGAACGGATTGACTTTTGGCAAATTGACAGAACAATATCGAAACCATATGAGACCAACTAGTAAATCCCTTTTTATATCTATCACTTTGGTATGAATCAACTAACTTTATGGATCTTGATTTATCTAGTTTGCTGACTATTTGAGAAAAGAAAGTTACATTTAGCATCGGAGAAAGGTGTTTTTTGCGCTGCACCACAATGGTAATTTTGAGGAACAAATTTTTCTTTCTCTTTTTTAATTATTTAGGACGCTAATGATTTGGGTACTCAGATTTTTTATGGGATTATTAATATCGAAACCATAAATGGAGATTATACAGATACTATAACAAATCCTGATTTCTTTAAAAAATCATTACTACCCGTGGCACCTTTAAAAAAGTATTTTCATCAGAAGTATGAAAAGGGTAACTCTGAGTATGATCGTATTCCGGATTTTAGAAACCAACTATTATGGATGCCTGATGTGAGTGTTAAGGATAAAAAGGTAGTAGTAGACTTTTTTACTTCTGATGTTACAGGAGATTTCGAAATTAGTTTAGAAGGTTTTACAGAGAACGGGAAGTCAGTTACCTCTAAAGCATACTTTAAGGTAGAGTAAATTTCACTAAATTAAAAAGGGTAGCGGCATAAATAATGGAGCTTACTGGTTATAGCACAAATTAGGTATACGAAGTAATTTTTATTTTCTAGAAGCGTATAGTCCCACAAAAGGACCAATTGCAAGACAAACAAAAACATAGGTGGGATCTATTAGTTGTGCTAGAAACGAAATTAATTGTATGCTAATAATAGTAATAGCAAACCCAATGCAATTAACGATAGTGAGCGCTGTTCCTCGTAGCTCTGGAGGAGAGACAGCGGCAACTAAAGTTGAAAATTGTGGTGAATCAGAGATAACCATCATACCCCAGATGCATAATATAGTTAAGAAAAATGTACTCGGTAATTGAAATAGTATTGGAGAACAAATGCATAAAATACCTGAGATCAGCAATGAATTTCTGGCTACTTTTTTACTTCCGGTTTTTAATGAAATATAACCTCCCAGAATACAGGAGAAGAAACCAATGCCGATAATAATAAATGACCAAAGGGAAATTGGAACGCCCATTTGTTGTTTTGCAGCATAAGTTTTTAATAACAAAGGAACAAAGCCCCAAAAAGCATACAGTTCCCACATATGTCCAAAATATCCAAATGCAGCTCTTCTAAATCCGGGGATATTAAAAAGTTCAGTGACAACCCCTAATTGAAGTTTGGATACCGGCTTTCTGTAAGGTCCGTTAGGAACCAGAAAAAATACGAGTAAGCCTCCTGTTACAGCTAATAAGCTGGTAGATTGTATAATTAGTTTATAATTACTATTCCATGCTAATTCTTTAATGAGATGAGGTAAAGCGGTGCCTAATACCAATGCCCCCACTAAATAACCTAAAGCTTTTCCTAACCCATCTTTATAATAATCGGATGCTATTTTCATGCCTACAGGATAAATACCAGCTAAGAAAAAACCAGTGCCAAAACGAGCTATTAAAATATTAAACACTGTAGTATTAGGAACGAGAAGTAAAATGTTACAAATACTTCCTAAAATTGCTGATATTAAAAATACACGAGATGGAGAAAAACGGTCTACTAAAGTAAGCAGAGCAAATGTTAATGTTCCTATTATAAACCCTAATTGAACGGAAGAAATTAGGTACCCTAATAAATCGAATTTTACATTAAATTGAATAGCAAGATCATCAATCACAACATTGCCTGCGAACCACAAAGAGGTGCAGAAAAATTGGGCAATAATAATAACAGGAAGTATATAGTATTTTTGTTTCAGTATTGTTGTTTTTGGCATGGATTCATTCAAAAATAGGTAAAAGTGATTGTGTTAACAAGATAAATGAATCTTTTTTGTACGCTTAAATCAATGTAATCAGTGAGTATAGCGATGGATTATGTTAGTATTTTTTCCCTTTTTCTGAGGAATAACAACAAAACCTGAAATTTACAAACGTAAATATAAAACTACAATACCTATCTACTATCTAATTGCGTTTTTAAAATCAATCCCGGCATAAGCCGGGATGATGAGGGGACAATATTCTTTATATTAAATATGCAGTTAAGCAACAAATTCTTTTAGTAATTCGTGTACTTTATCTGTGCCTTCTACATAATATTTAGCGACTGTTTTTTTAAGTCCTACTTTTACTGTATATGCGGAATCAGGTAATTCTTTAAACATGTATTCATCTGTCCAGTCATCACCAATTGCAAAAATAAAATCATAGTTATTTTCAATTAACATTTTAGAAGCAGATTTTCCTTTATTAACACCACTCACTTTAATTTCCAATACTTTATCACCTTCCAGAATTTCTAAATTATGGTTAGATATAAGGTGCTGTACTGTTGTTTTTAGTTCAATTGCTCTTTTCTTTCCAAGATCCGGATCTACATTTCTAAAATGCCAAGCTAAGGAATAGTTTTTTTCTTCCACCAGAGATCCAGGAGTGCGATCAGTATAAGATTCTAAAACAGGAGCTATAGATTCAAACCATGTATTGTCAATCCTTTCCAGCAGCTCCCAGTCAGTATCTTTTTCTTTAAGCCAAGCCCCATGCTCAGTAATTAGTGTATACTCTTTGTGGCCAAACCAATCATTAAATGTCTTTTTATCTCTTCCGGTAATAATTACTAATTTAGTTTTTGGGTCTTTATGAAGTGCATCCAGAATGTTAAAAATCTTTTGTGTTGGTTTAGCATTTTCAGGAATTTTTTCAAAAGGAGCTAGGGTTCCATCATAATCCAGAAACAGAATTCTTTTCTGAGAAGCAGAAAAATCAGTAATAAGTTTTTCTTTAGTAGTACCCGATAATTTTTTTAATGAGAATTTTTTTAAGGTAGCTTGGGTACCTTCGAGAGCTTCCATGAAATCATTTGCCCATTTTTCAACATTATACCTTTTTAAACGTTTTTGTAGCGCAGTATTTCTTTTTATTTGCTCTTCTTCAGGCATTTCTAATGCCATTTTTATAGTATCTGCAATCTCTTCAAAGTTATTTGGATTAATGATTAAAGCTTCACTCATTTCTTTGGACGCTCCTGTCATTTCACTTAGAATTAATACACCCTTCTTATCTACACGGGATGCGATATATTCTTTTGCAACTAAGTTCATGCCATCACGTATAGGAGTTAATAAAGCTACCTCACTGGAGGTATATAAATCTATCAGGTTTTCAAAAGGCATAGAACGATAAAAATACCAGATAGGTGTCCAGCTAACTTCTGCAAACTTACCATTGATTCTGCCTACTAATTGATCAATTTCGTTTTTTAGAATTTGATATTGAGGTACATCAGACCTAGAAGGTACTGCTAGCATAACAAGTCTTGCCTTTCCTTTAAATTGAGGGTATTTATCCAGAAAATATTCAAAAGCCCTTAGACGATTAGCAATACCTTTTGTGTAATCTAATCGATCAATCGACAGTATTAATTTTGCTTTATTACCACCAGTTAGATGTTTATCAATCTCTTGCTGTATTTCTGTTTTTTCTTTTTTCTCTTTATCGTTATGATGCTGTGCGGCATCATGAAATTTATCATAATCAATTCCCATAGGAAATGAATCTACTTTTACTATTCTATTATCAAAATGGACATTGTTAAAATTAATTTCATGACCTAAAATACGTTGTGTTGAACTTAGAAAATGTCGCTCATAATCATAAGTATGAAAACCAATAAGATCTGCACCCAGCATTCCTTTTAATAAAGCTTCTCTACAAGGGATTGTTCTAAAAACTTCATAAGAAGGAAAGGGGATATGTAAAAAGAAACCTATAGTTACATCGGGTTTTTTCTTGCGAATCATTTCTGGTAATAATAATAATTGATAATCGTGTACCCATATAGAATCACCTTCTTCTAAATTATCGATTACTACATCAGCGAATTTTTGATTTACAGATTGATAGGTTTCCCATGTCTCTTTCTCGAAAGAAGTATATTCCATAAAATAATGAAATAAAGGCCATAATGCATTATTACTAAAACCATAATAAAAGCCATCCACTTCTGCCTCTGTTAAAGAAACGCCTACACATTGATGCTTTTTCAAAGCGTTTTTTACTAGTATTTCTGATTTGGAGTCTAAATTTTCGTCAGTTAGCCCGCTCCAGCCTACCCAAATACTGTCACTTCCTGAATGTACGGATTTCATTCCTGTTGCTAATCCTCCAACACTTGGTATTGCTGTAATGGAATTATTGTTAATTTCTAATTGTAAGGGTAGTCTATTTGAGATTATGATAGTTTTACTCATTTAACAGTTTAAAATTGGTTTACTATTTATGGATTTTGTTAATTTACGGTAATTAGATTACATAGACATACATTTAAAAGAACTTTATAATTTATGAATAATTTGGACTACGGAATCATAGGAAATTGTATTAGTGCTGCATTGATTTCTAAAACAGGTTCACTGGATTGGTGTTGTTTACCAAACTTTGATTCATCCTCGGTTTTTGCTAAAATTTTAGATGAAGAAAAAGGAGGAGCTTTTGAGATTCTAGTGTCTGATGATTATACAACCACTCAGAAATATATCAAAAAAACTAATATTTTAGTGACAAAATTTAGTAATGGTACAGATACTTTTGAATGTATCGATTTTATGCCAAGATATAAAAATGATGATGGTTCTTTTTATGCTCCATCTGATATCATTCGATATATAAAATTAATTTCGGGAACACCTGTATTTAGGGTTAATTATGCTCCTAGATTAGAATATGCTAAAGAAGAAACACGTGTGATGGCAAAACCACGTTTTATTAAGAGCATTACTGAAAAAGATAAATATGATACCTTATATCTTTATTCTGATTTAGATTTTAAAAAAATTATCAATTCTGAAGAAATTGTTTTAAAAGAACATGCTTATTTTCTGATTAGCTATCACGAAAAAATATTAGAACAGTCTATAGAAAGAAGTTATCTTAAACTACAACGTACTAGAGTTTACTGGTTAAACTGGAGTGAAAAAACCACTTCTTATAAGTTATATAATGATCAGATTTTACGTAGTGCGTTAGTACTTAAATTATTGAGTTATGAAAAATCAGGAGCTGTTTTGGCAGCAGCTACAACTTCTTTACCAGAAACTATAGGAGAAGTTCGTAATTGGGATTACAGGTTTTGCTGGATTCGTGATGCTTCTATGGTCATTAAGGTAATTTCTAACCTTGGTCATAAGCGTTTAGCAGAACGTTTTTTACAATTCATAATTGATATTATACCCGATAAGGACGAGAAAATACAAATTATGTATGGTATCAATGGCGAAAAAGAGTTGACAGAAATAACCTTGGATCATTTAAGCGGTTATAAAAATTCACAACCTGTCCGTATTGGTAATGCTGCATATCATCAAAAACAAAATGATATTTATGGTATCTTAATGGATGTTATTTATCAGCAGGTTTTAAAATTTGATAGTGAAGTAGATAATATTGAAGGTCTGTGGACTATTAGTAAAAGTATTGTTCATATCGTAAATGTAAATTGGGAAAAGCCGGATAAAGGTATTTGGGAATTTAGAACAGAAGAACGGCATTTTACTTTTTCTAAGCTATTATGCTGGGTGGCGGTAGATAGAGCGATAAAAATCGGAAAGCTAATTAATAAAACCGGAAAAAATAAAAAGTGGATCGTACTACGTGATAAGATATACGATGATATCTATAAAAACTCCTGGAATGAGGAAGTACAGGCGTATACGCAATCCTACGGTTCATCTGATCTGGATGCATCTACTTTATTAATGGAATCGTATGGATTTATCGATGCAATGGATCCAAGATTTATCAATACTGTAAAAGCTACAGAAAAAGAATTATGTAACGATGGTCTGATGTATCGTTATAAGAATAAAGATGACTTTGGATTACCTTCTTCTTCATTTACTATCTGTAGTTTTTGGTTTATTAATAGTTTGTACAAAATAGGAGAGAAGGAAAAATCAAGAAAATTGTTTGATCAATTACTTTCTTATAGCAATCATTTAGGGTTATTTAGCGAGGATATTGATTTTGAATCAAAGCGATTGCTAGGTAATTTTCCACAGGCATATTCTCATTTAGCATTAATAGAAACAGCAGCTAATTTTTCTGGTGGTATTACTAAAGAAGAAAAATTAATGGAAACTATTCATCATTAGATTTTATTACCTGCTTTTCCAGATAAACACGTGATTTGGGGATGCTTTCGGGATAGTTTTCTTGAATAAAACGAACTAATTTTTCTCGGACATGTACTCTTAAGTCCCAAGCAGTGGGTGAGTCCTTTGCGCTCATTAATGCGCGTATTTCCACAGTATCGCGTTTTGCATCGGTTACTTGTAATACATTCACTTCTCTATCCCAAAGTGGTGTTTCTTCAAGAATTGAAGTAAGTTGATTGCGTAATGCTTCAATATTCATTTTATAATCTGTATGAATAAAAACAGTACCCATAATTTCTGATGTTTGACGTGTCCAGTTTTGAAATGGCTTTTCAATAAAATAAGTAGTGGGCACAACCAACCTTCTTTTATCCCAGATTTTAATAACCACATATGTCAATGTGATCTCCTCTATAGTGCCCCATTCTCCTTCTACGATTACAACATCGTCTAACCGGATTGGTTGTGTAAAGGCAATTTGTATCCCTGCGAGTAATGTTCCCAAAGCTTTCTGTGCTGAAAATCCGACAATGATACCAGCGACTCCTGCAGAGGTTAACATACTGATCCCGATACTACGTATATTATCAAAACTCATCAAACCTATAGCAATGGCAAATAAAACAATAATAAAAATGATGACTCGCTCTAGAATATTAAATTGAGTATAAACTTTTCGTGCTTTAAGATTGTCTGTCGCATCAACATCATATCGATCAACAATTTCTTTTTTTAAAATTTTAATAGAAACGATGATTCCCCAAGTAATTGAAATGATATATAAAACAGTACTGATAGATTTTGCATAATCAACCGCTTCTGAAGGTACATACGAACTTAGTAAGCTCACCCTAAGAGTTGTGGCAAGAAGAAATAAGAATAAGGGGATTTTTACCCGATTACTAAATCGTAAGGGTAATAAATATTTAGAACTTGCACCTATTTTTTTAAGGAGTAAACTTATACCAAAATATAAAATAACTAATAAAATAAAACCAATAGCCAAATGTTTTGTCAAGCCTTTGTCAAGAAGTAAAAGTAAATACATAGAATCGTTTGTTACAAAACTACGGGGATCACAGGATTGATGTTGTTAAGATTTTGCAAAACTATTAGAAAGAATAAGGCGACAAAAGTGACTAAAACGATGTAGTTTATAACTAATAAAATTATAAGTATTCAGATCAGATCGGTATGGAGCAAAGATTTTTACGATATGATCTTTGTTGTGATTATTCTACTAGTAAAATAGTACCAAAAATATCAGCATTAATCCAGCCCTGATTTTTATCTTCTCCCGGAACAAAAACAGAGCCCATAAAGTTTTCTCTTTCTTTACTTTGATCATTATCGTTGTAGGCGATTGCAAAACCTATTTTCTGGTTCTTAGTAAGTACTAATGGATCATTTGTTTTTCCTTCTTCATATGTGTCATCAAATACAGATACCTCAAATTCCCAGATAGATACATCTCCTTTTGTAGTCCGTTTAGTGATCACATGACTATTATGAAGTATCGGCTGTTGATTAACGTCTAAATCTACAACGTTTCCATCAAGCGCTACATGGTAAGCAAATGCATTATTATTAAATTGGTGTTCTCCTCCGGAATTATCTGCATCTATAAAAATTTCTACACAATCATTATCCCACCATTGTACCAATGGATCTTTGTATGAATTAGAAATAATATCATCTTTAATTTCTACCAAAATATATAGCGCGTCTGGTGTCCAGGAAATTTTATAACGTCCAAAATAATCCTTCAATGTAGGTTGATCACCAATCCATAATTGATCAATGGCATACCATTTTGTTTCTTTCCAAATAGGGTCGTCCATACTTCCATCCATATTGGGTGCGATGACCGCTTTCTTTACTTCACGAAGCTGATGATCTTTTTTACGCTGTTGAGGTATAGTACTATCTTCCTGCAATACAGCGATAACATCTTTTGTATTCGTTTTTGTTTCTTTTTTGCAACAGATAGTGAGTGTTACAATGCATAAGAAAATGAATGTTCTTTTCACAAGGATTTGTTTTTATAATCTTAAACTGATGGTAAGATATTAAAAAGAATCATTCTTACGCGAATGAATATCGAAAGTTAAGATTTTATAAAGTATTTTGATACGATTAAAATAGCAGAATTATTCGTATTTCTTCATTAATTGGTGTTTTGTAGACTATTATATACAATTGTTCAGGTAATCAGATCAGGCTATATTGGTACTCTTTATCATTACTCCATAGTGAGGTTGGCGTCAAACCAAAACTCTTGATTTTTTTGCCTGTTTTCCTGAGAGGGTCTTTCTCCACCGCCAGAAGCTCCACCGCCAGATCTTCCTGAGCCTCCACGTCCTTGGCCACCTCCGCCAGGAGGGCCACCTTGACCGCCACTACCTCTGGACTGACCATTCCCTATATTCATTTGCGATCTGCCTCCAGATGGTCCATCTGATTCCTTGTCAGTAGCATTATGACCAATAAGAACACCAATAGATAATTTGGATAAATCTTTTTTAGAATTCGTATTGATTTTTTCTTTTGGAATGCGAAGCATGTAATGAATTTGTTCTAATGAATCCGTTGAAAATGATACATCAATATCCAAGTTGTTTAAAGCTGTATTAAATTCTTTTACCTCTTCAAAGTAACTATACATCGCTTTTTGTGATAAATCTTCTAGTATTTTAGTAACATCTGGTTTTTCTCGTTCTTCCATCTCCTGATTTTCTTCTTTCTGACCGGACCGATCTCTTTTTGGTGGTTTCTTTTCTTCATTGAATGGATAGGTAACATATACATTTTTCTTCTTTTTTCCTTTAATATCAAAAAAAACAGTAACTCCCTGATGAAGCATAGGCTTTAGGATAGCAGGATCAGTTGTGCTTGCAGTAACATAAACATAATTAGAATCATCAAAAGTTTTATATATAATATTGTTATCCAGTACTTGCGTTGTATCAGTAACTATGACTTTATCCAATGCTGCTTGAATTTTTAAAAATGGGATAAAAAAGAGTACAATTATGATATGCCTTATCGATGGGTGTATGTAAGTTGACATTGCTTTTTTATTTAGAATTAGATGGATTTATTTTATTCCTATTATTTCTTATGCATTTATACCTATGCAAAGTTTTAGGTTATTTATAATACGATCTCTTACGTCACAAAATATTTTTGGATAATGAAACTTATGTGATTGTATTTTGTTTTCTGTATTTGTTTCTTGTCTGCTTATAGAAAACACAGATGTTTTTATAGAGTCCCCTTTTCTTATGATCCAGCTTATTTCATAATACTTGATAATAGTAAAACTTTCAGTTGAAATATTGATGCTAACAGGGTTATTATAATGTGAAAACAAATTAAATTCATCCTGTGTAATATCTGTTTTTGAAATCTCATTCGGTATTTCCATAGAACTATTTTATTTTCATAAATAGACTATAAGTTTATGAAAAAGTTCTGGGATGACAGGATATTTTCAGTGAATTAAAGATGATTTTAAGTGAAATTTATGTTTCATCAAGGTCAAACTCAATTTTATGAATTAGTTAAGAGTATAAACAAATGATTATGGTACTTTCTTGTTTTAAAACAACCTTTAGTCTTTTAGCAAATGTAATTAACCTTATAATTAGAGAAGTATTTTATTCCTTTAGCCATAAATAAGTTTTATCAATATTATTTATTAATAGAACTCTTTGAGACTATGCCTAAGATGTAGCGCATACAATGAGTGTAAAGGAGTCTTGATTCTTATAATAAAGCGGTCTTGTTTTGATACCTCGTACTCTTGGGTCGAGATAGTTGATTTTTCTATTTTCCAAAATACGTGTTATTTGGATATAATAAATTGATTCAATACAGCACAGAAGTTAATTACTTAGCATCCGGATGCAAATCAGAATAAGTACTAAATATTTTATTTATAAATCAAAATAAGTTTTTGATGTTAAGTTTACAGAAAAATCAGAATCAACTGCTGATTCCTGATTGACTCGCTTTTTTTCTAAAATAGACATTTTAGGATCATTGTAAACTAGTTTATCCAAATAGTAAAACTTGATTTTATTTTTCATAATAAGAGGTTTTAAGTTTGTATTCAAGCTAAAATGTTAATAAAAAAGATTAGATGATTAAATTATTTAGTAATACTTACTAATGTAATATGTATGTAGGGAATTTTAGAAATAGTAATGAATGTTTTCTGTGGATACCATTTGGTTTTCAGTGAGTTGTGTTTTCTAGATGTTTAGTTATTTGATGTATTTAAAGAACTTATATAAAAACTACAGTAAAATCTGCTAGGATAAACATTTTTACTGCAGTATAAGACCGTCTTGATAATAGTGTCATATATCTTTCAGGTTAGAAAGTTTCCTGTTGTTATATATAGTTTTGAAACTACTGATTTCTTCCAGCATTATATTATAAGTTTATGATCTCAAAGGCGGTTCTTTCATTAATTGAGGATCCATTGCTTGTATTTATTTGACCAAATCCAAGCTCAGAAATACAGTATCCTATCGGTATAATGGTAGAAGTTACTTGTGGACATTCTGTTTTGTCTAATAAGTAACGAGTGGATATAAATGGTTTGATTCCATAAGCATCATAAGTGTCATCATAGTCAATCTCGAATAGATTTATTGGGCTAAAAGATGTTGAATTAAACCCAGGAGCATAAAATCCAGAAGTTCCATTTAAATATTTATTGTTATTACCAATAAAAGTAACTTGTCCTGTGTCAAAAGTGATCATAGTAAAAGTTTCCCAAGTTCCGATTTGTGTTCTGCTTAACGTTATAGAGCCAATGCCGTTTTCTGAACTTACATACAGATTACTGGCTACTCCTTTAATAGCAATCGGTTCTCTAGAGACTTCTGTAACATTGATACCACTGGCATTGTATACTAGTTTTGTGGCTTTTTCCTCTATCTCTGTTTTTGTAGCTGTTTCTTGGATAGATTCTTCTGAAGATTCTGTGTCACAGGAGGTAAATAAGATACCAGTCATTGCAAAGACTAAACTGAGAATTGAAAATTTAAAATAATTTTTCATTGTAAATGGTTTTAAGTGAATATTTGTATCTAATTTTTGTATTTGTGGTTAGAAATACATGAATTTATAAAAAAGAAATTAAAAGAAAGCTTAAATCTTTTATTTAATTTCTTTTATCAAAAAAAAAGTTTTGTTTAATTATTTCTCCCATGATTAAGTTAATTATTAGTTAATAAAGACAGCTTACGAAATTTTTTGCGGAAAATAATTATTTAAATTATATTGTCATGAGCATCGTCTAGCGATAAAGTCAATATATTAAATGAGATTTTTAAAAAGTTAGAGTCCTTTGGTGAATCATGGTTTTATCGATGTACTTCTTTTATTTTATAGATGTTTATATGAATAGCAGAGATCTATAAGTATAATTCCTTCTGATTTTTTCTAATACTTCATAGAATAAAGTAACACTAGATCTAAAATTTTAGATCATATAGGTAACGGATTACTTTTTTGATATAAGTAGTAATAATTAAGGTTGTATCTCAAAATATCATTAATATGAATAGTTTTCTATAATTTCCGATGAAATTACTGCATAAAAGCACAAATTATACTACTGGTATATACACAATGCAGTATTTTTTATAAATAGGTTTTTAATTACAATTTTAAGATAATAAAATAGTTAATAGACTCGAGACTTTAAGCCTTAACTTTTAGAAAGCAGTCTGTTTGTTTTTAAGAAAAATGAATGGTATATGTTAGAAAAAAGGTATTTTTATTTACCCTAAACTAAAAATAAAGACGCACTACCTTGTAACCCAAATTTCTTATGATTTTATTTTTAAAAATCCTTAATAATTTATTTGCTTTTTTTCTGTGTTTTATTTTTTCTGCTTCTGCTCAGAAAATAGAAGATTCTATCGCTCGAGAAAAATTATATAAGGATTTTCAGGTTTGTCTTAATACATATGGTGCAGAAGGATATGCTAACCATCATAGAATGCTCAAAAAAGCCTTAGAGTTATCTTACTTAGAGGTGGAACTAGGATGTTACACTGCTTTATCCAAAGATCATGTTTTTGGATTAAATGAACAAAACTTTGATAGTGTCATTTATTATTTTGATAGGTTTGAGTCTAGAGTGGCTACCTTAGACAGTACCGTATTAAAAAAAGAGAATATATCAAATAGAATGGCGGTATATTATGATAACAAAGGATACTTATTAGGTGATATGTTTGGATTGCACGAATTAGAGCTAGAATCTTACCTGAAAGCAGAGCCATATTTAAATAAAAATGATGTTAGGTATCAAACATATCATGATTTCTATCTTACTTTTTGGTATAATGAAAAAGGTAAATATGATACGTCACTAAAGCTTTTAAGTAATCGATTAAAAGATACTCTTAATATGGTTGACCTTACTAAAATTCATCTTTTTCAAAGAATAGGTAATGTTTATCGTAAAAAAAACATGCCAGAACAAAGTATTTTTTATGATAGTAAAGCCATGGTATTAATAAAAAAAATGAATGATGCAGATGATATTAGAGATCATAAAATAAATATGGCTTATAATTACTTTCTTTTAGGAGATACGCAAAAAGCAATTGATTCAATTTTAGTACTTAGAGAAGTTCTTAAAACTGCTGAACAAGGTCGTTTAAAGGGGCTAGCCAATACAGCAGAATATCTGAGTCAGTTTTATTATAGTCTTGGTGATATAAATAAAACCATGTTTTATGCTCAGAAGATTGTAGATGATAACTCTAACAGTAATAAAGTCATTCGTTCACTAGAACTACTTGCTAAATGTGCTATGAAGAAAAAAGAATATCAATCTGCTATAGATTTTTATAAAAAAAGGGATAGAGTTGTTGATAGTATACATAGCTTAGAAAAAGATTTAGTTCTCAAATATAGTGCTGCCAATATGAAATTGATGAGACAGAAACAAATCAATCAGAATATTGTACAAGAAAACCAACTATTGGAAGAGAATAATGAAAAACAAAAGCTATATTTTGCGATAATAGGTTGTTTTCTAATCAGTTTATTATTATTGTTTGCAGGAATATTTGCTTATAAAAAGTATAAACAAAGCAAAAAAGAAGTATTTGCTCTTAAAGCTAATGAAAAAGAATTATTACAAGAGCAAATTCGTTTACGTGATAATGAATTGGATGCAACCGCTATCGCACTTTCTCAAAGAGTAGAAGTGCTAAATGTGATTAAAGGAGAATTGGATACCATAAAAGATAATAACCCTAAGCTGGTAGCGGTAAACAGAACTATTAATGACCTTATTCAGTCCTCATCAGATATAGCATTAATAACAGAAAAAATTGAATCTCAATATCCAGCATTAACTATTAATCTCAAAAGTAAACATCCCGAACTTTCTGATACTGAGATTAGATATTGCCTACTTACTAAACTTAAATTATCTGTGAAGGAGACCGCTACAATTCTTAATGTTGCTCCTGATACGGTAAAAACAAGCAGAAGCAGACTCAAAAAGAAAATGAATATTCCTCCAGAAATATCGCTCAAAGAATATCTTGATAAAATTCATGTACAAACTACTTAATATAAGCAATGCAGTTCTGTATAGCATGTAGTCTGTTTAAAAAACGGATATAGTGATGAAATTAATTAAGTAATTTTTCCTTCTTATTAATTGATAATTATAAAAATGTGATCACCATGCTTTATTGTTAAGTTGTGGTAACATAAAATTATTGATTCATAATGAAATTATGTTTAAACCTAAATTAAACCTTTTTGGAATAGTCATGTCTAAGTACATGAACATTTAAATTTTTGAAAAATGAATTACACAAAACTTATATTCTTATTTCTTTTAGGAGCTTTTATTTTTATATCATCTTGTAGTAGCGATGATGATTCTTGTACAGAAACCACATGGTATGAGGATGCTGATGGTGACGGATTGGGAAATCCAGATGTAAGTTTGACTGCCTGTGACCAACCAGAGGATTATGTAGAAGATAATACGGACACAGATGATTCAGGTAGTTCCACTTCTGGAGGTAGTACTCCTTTATCAGCATTTGACGAGTTTAACCCAGATGCGGTTACTGTTTCGTATGATGGGGATGAAATTACTATTGAATCAAATGGGGTGCCTAACCATACATCTCCATATTGGGAGGAAACCAATCCATTATATATAGAACCCGTAGTGGCGGTCGCTTTGACTCCTGGTCGTATAGGTGGTGATCGTAGCTTTGTTCTTACAGTTTCTTCTACACCAGAACTAGCTACTACAAGTTCAGCAACAGGATTAGGTGCTATTGGTATTTCTGTAACGGGTGTTCCAATTTTTAATGATCAGGAAGGTAATAACAGACCCATAGAAGAATTGATTATAGAAACATTTGATTATGCAGGTGCTCACAATGGACCTTCTGGCTATCACTATCACATAGAGTCTTCTGATGTTCCTGAAAATACAACACTTTCTTTCGATGATGAAAAATTGATAGGAATCATGTCAGATGGTTTTTTAATTTACGGAAGACGAGAAATGGATGGCTCTTATCCTACTGATTTAGACGAATCAGGAGGGCATTTTGGTGTGACACAACATAGTGACGGTGAAGAATTTTATCATTACCATATTATTAATGAATACTATTTAGGAACTGTAATAGCTCTTTTTGCTGTTGATCTACAGGGTAATCCTAATGCTATTATGTAACGAATCCAAATTGGATGATTAATTGAAAAGAAACCACCATTCTGATTTTCTTCTGATTTGGAATGGTTTCTTTTTAGATACATATAGAAATTAAAATCAATTCAATGAAAACATTTTTTTACTTGCTTTTGTTTGTAAACTTTCTATTAATAGGATGCTCTGAACAAAAGGAAAAATCATTAGCAAATGTTAATACAGATCTCTTTCTGGACATACCGGATACATTAGCGATAAAATCAGCACTACATTATAATCATAAAGCATCGTTATGGACACTTAATGATATACCTTATTCTGGATTTGCTGTAAGTTATTATCCCGATAATAGTTTGAAGGAAAAGTTTGGAATCTTAGAAGGTAAAAAGCAAAATAAATATATTCAATGGTATCCTGACGGGCATTTTAAAAATGTTACAAACTATCAAAAAGGGAAATTACATGGAGAAAAAAAGATATGGTCATCAGATTCAACTCACTTGTTATTAGCACATTTTAATTATCAGAAAGGCAAAGCACATGGAGAGCAGAAGAAATGGTACCCTACAGGTGAGCTTTTTAAAAAGTTAAACTTGAATCAAGGAAAAGAAGAAGGTATACAGCAAGCATTTAGAAAAAATGGTGTTGTATATGCAAACTACGAAGCAAGGAATGGAAGAATTTTTGGTTTAAAAAAAGCGGCTCTTTGTTATGGGCTAGAGGAAGAAAGTGCTCCATACTCAAAGTGATATAATTCTTAGTGTTTTATTTAGTTCTATTAATAAAATCAGAGATTTTGTGATCTATTGATATTGTCTTTACAACTTAGTAGAGTTCTTTAATTGGCTGATTTGTAATCGAAAATGGAAATGTATATCTAAAGTTTTAGAAATATAAATAAACACTCTAAAATCAATTAACGCTATTCTGCTAAATTTTTAGATTTAATTCAGGTTACGTATATATTTTTCCACTTTGTTTAAGGTATTGTATATGTAAAAAATAGAGATGCCAATGATACTAATCATTGGCATCTCTGTTTTTTTTACTATTCTTTTATTTCTTAATTAGTTTCCTGGTATATGTTTGGTTCTCATTAGATACTTTTACCAGATACAACCCTGTTGATAATCTACGACTATCTATAGTGGTTGAGCCATCTTCTATAGTGCCAGAGAGT